>DASUVS010000026.1:0-54055 GCA_036378835.1 Binatia bacterium
GTTTTTCCGACCAAGGCCGATATCCACACGCCGGAGATTACCTCGAGCCATCTCAAAGGCATGGCGCATTACTTCGGCGCGGATTTGGTGGGCGTTGTAAAATTACCGGCGAAAAAGCGGTCACCCTCGCCTCTCCCGCAAGCAGCCGACGGTAAGATCGAAGAAGAGTACCCATTCGCAGTCGTCTGCATAGTGCGCGCTGAGTACCATCCACGCAGCGCCCCCGGTATCGGCGGGCAAGTGCCCGTGCAGAACGGGCTGTTCATTACTTTTGTGCTGAGCGCGTGGATAAGGGAGCTCGGCTTTCGCGCCACCGTCGCACAGGAAACTAATGGCGAGGACCTCGCTGCGGCCGCTGGATTGGGCAAGATCAACGGCAACGGCCGGTTAGTGACTCCTGAGTACGGCGCCGATGTTCATGTAGCCGATATCATTCTGACTGATCTGCCACTGGCGCCAGACGGTGAAAAATGAGTGCCTTTCAAGTAGTTGAAACCCTTCAGTGCAGAAAACGCGAGTTGCCCCCTAGACCTCCGATGGGCTATTCGTAAAAACTCTATCTGAAGTTTAGGTTTCGCTTTTGAGCAAGTTGCGGGCACGCTCTATGATTTCCCAACTACTTGAACATTTTGATCGGCTTGAACGATCTGAAGTCTGAGAGGAACGATTCAGTGCCCTACGTGATCACCAGTCTATGCACCAATGACGGAGCGTGCGTTGATGTCTGTCCGGTCGCCTGCATTCATACGACACCGGGTGCGCCGCAATTCTACATCGATCCTGAAGTGTGTATCGATTGCGAGCAATGCGAAATCGTCTGCCCGGTGGACGCAATCTTCAAAGACATCGATATCCCGGCCGAGCATCAAGCGGCGATCGAAGTGAACGCCGCCTTTTTCCGTAAGAACAAGGCGGTCGCCGGTCCGGTTTCATTCGATACCGCTTGGGAGATGATCCGCGCGGCGCATGATTATGCCCAGATCATGGGATTGTCGGTGACAACCGCGGTGGTCGATGAAGCGGGCGGGCCGATTGCGCTGGGGCGAATGGATAATGCGGATCCGGTGACGGCGGAACTAGCTTTTAACAAAGCTTACACCGCCGCCGCCTTTCACGTTGCCACCGCCGAATTGGCGCCACAAGGGCGGCAGGCGCGCTTTCGCAGCCTGACGATATCCCATCGCGGTCGCATTATGCCCGTGGGAGGAGCTATTCCGATCATCGACGGCGTAACCATTGTCGGCGCCGTCGGGGTGGCCGGCGCAAGCCGGCCCGAGCAGGACATTCTCTGTTGCCGTGCCGCCCTCGCCGTTATCGAAGGCCACGGTCATTGAACACTAACGAGCATGGCCATGTACCTCGTTCAACTACTCTTACCGCTGTACGATAATTTGAACGCCCGCTTTCCGCCTGAGGCTTTCGATCGTGTGCGGCAAGAGCTAACCGAGCATTTCGGTGGGGTCACGGCTTTTCTGCGTTCACCAGCTCAAGGGTTCTGGCGGATAGCTGAGAACGCAATCAATCGCGATGAGGTGGTTATCTTCGAAGTGATGACCGACGAACTAAACCGGCAATGGTGGGATGGATACCGAGCGGATCTGGAACAGCGCTTCAGGCAAATCGAACTGGTGATCCGGGCAAGCTCGATCGAGAGGCTCTAACGGCAGTTTGTTAGAGCTGGAACATCTTACCTGAATCATCAGACACGGCTTTTCACCTTTTTTCGCTTTCTTGTCGGCCCTCTCCTCCGTTAAAGTTCGGGGACAACGCAGATGCCAAATTGGCTTGGCCGGAAACAGCAATCCTGCAAATCTCGTCTTACCGTTGCATTAACAGACGGGGATTCATCTCGAACGTGAGAGACACCAAATCAAGCGAGGGTAACGCTTGAACCAACCGTCCATGCATCAGTAGAAACATGGGTATCACCACCCATAGAAACCCTAAACGGCAGACAACCTCTTGGTTCGGCATCGAAGACCATTTACTATCGTTTACATGAAAGAAATCCGCTTTGTCGACACGACGTTGCGCGACGGCCAGCAGAGTCTTTGGGCGTACGGCATGCGCACTGGAATGATCGTTCCAATCGCCGAGCACATCGATGATGCCGGCTTTGAAGCAATCGAGCTCGGCGGTCCCGTGGAGCTGCCGAAATGCGTTCGCGAACTGCGCGAAGACCCTTGGGAGCGTTACCGGCTGGTGTTCGCTCGCATCAAGAAAACGCCGCTTCGGGTGATTCACGGGACGCGTAGTGGTTTCGCCATCTACCCGCATGCCGCACATCAACTGTACGATCGCTGCATGGGCGATATCGGGATTAAGCAGGTGCGTATCTCGGATTCGTGGAATGACCCCGCCGACTGGCAATGGCGCGTCAAACAAGCGCGGGCTGCCGGACTCGAGCCGATCATCAATCTCATCTACACAATTTCGCCGCGGCACAGCGACGAATACTATGCGCAAAAAACTCGCGAAGCACTGAAACTGAACGTATTCAGGGTGTGCTTGAAGGATCCCGGCGGGATCCTTACACCGGAACGCACCCGCACCCTGGCCCGCGCAGTTCTCCAAAGCGCCAAAGACACCATGGCGGAGTTACACACGCACTGTACCACCGGGCTCGGTTCGCTTTGCTGTCTGGAAGCGATCGAGGCGGGTATGACATCGATCAACACGGCGATTCCTCCGCTGGCCGACGGCTCTTCGAACCCGTCGATTTTCAACGTTGCCAGAAACGCGAAGGCCATGGGCTACGCGCCGATCATCGATGAAGAACCCATTCACGCAGTGGCGGCGCATTTCACGGCCATCGCCAAGCGAGAGAAGTTGACCATCGGCAAGCCGCCGGAATATGACTACGCCCAATACATCCACCAAATTCCCGGCGGCATGATTTCAAATTTGCGTCACCAGCTGCGTCTAGTCGGCATGGAAGACAAACTGGAGCGGACCCTGGATGAAGCCGCTCAAGTGCGAGCTGAATTTGGCTATCCAATCATGGTCACGCCGCTCTCCCAGTTTGTCGGCAGTCAAGCCGCGATCAATGTAATCGTCGGCGAGCGATACAAGGAAGTGACCGATCAGACCATCGAGTACGCCTTGGGTATCTGGGGAAAGGAAGGCGGCGCATTGATGGATCCGGACATAAAGGACAAAATCCTCAGCCGGCGCCGCGCCGACGAAATCGGCAAACGTGCGGTGCCGCAGATGTCGCTGCAGGAGTTCCGGCGAAAATTTGGCGGATCAGGCGTATCCGATGAGGAAGTTCTAATGCGCTTTTTTACCAGCAAGGAAGACGTCGATACCATGCGCGCGGCGGGCCCTGCCCGCGTCTACCCCAACGGCGGAAATCCGCTTTTGCATCTGCTCGAAGAACTCACGAGAACAACCAATCGCTCCAGCATATCGGTTCGGCACGGCGACGTCTCGGTGCATTTGAAAAGAAACACAGCCTCGTAAAATCTTCTACACGCAACTACACCGCGCGGGCTCTTCGTTATCCGAACCGCCTCGATAATTACTCCGCCCTGGGACAGGCTCCTATAAGAATGTGCCGTCAGCGGCACAGCATCTTCTCATCGCTAATCGCTTTGGCAAACACCTGAGAGCAGTTCATGGTGATTCATTCTTGGCACAGACTTTGGTTTGTAGAAGGGCCAGGAGCTACTGCAAGGAGGTATGTCATGGAAAAGTTCAAGGTTTCTTACTCGCTCAAACTTGGGCTGGCATTGGGATTGAGCCTGCTGCTCGGATGCGTGGCAGGACCAACCTTGCATGAAACGCGGCGTGGCGAGAGTCTGCCAGGGCCGGACGCGACTTTACAGCCCGGTGAAATTAGAGCCGAAGTGGTTCAGGTTACGCCCAATCGAAACGAAATCCAGGTTCGAGCCGATGATAATCGCAGCCGAGTATTGAGATACGATCCCGGCAGAACGCGGGTCACCTATCAGGGCCGCGATTACTCTGTCGAGAATCTTGAGGCCGGGGATGTTATCGCCTATCAAAGTGCCGGTCGCGATAGCACAACAATCGATACGATCCGCGTCCAGCAACCCGTTCAAGCGCGTGCGGCGTCAACTCCCGGCCGGCCCGGATCGAGTCTAACCAGGGGTGAAGTGCTCGAAGGCACCGTCGATAGAGTCGATTACGATCGCGGCATCTTCGATGTCAGGACCCGTGATCGGGGCACGATCACGGTCGCTTTGCCTTTCAACGCCCGGCCCAGTGACGTAGATGCTTTCCGCCGCCTGCGCAACGGCGACAGCGTCAGGTTGGAGGGAGAGTTCGTTAATCGCGATAACTTCCAAGTCTCGTCGATCAGCAATCGCTAGCCGCTAGGCTGGCGATTGCTCCGCTGAGATCATTTCAGCGCTTTTCGCAATGCGCGGATCGCATTGTCGGCGTCCCTTGCGTTATCGAACGCCAGGTAAGTCACCATCCGCCGTCCAAGCGCCGCGGCCGATACGCCGCGCAGGTTTATTCCTGCATCACTGAGCGCGCGGGTCAGTTGAGTTCCCAGGCCAGGTTTGTCCGGTCCTTCAACCCGAACCGAATGGAGGCTATCCGTGGTGCTGAGGCCGGCGCTCTGAGCCGCATTCCTCTGCTTGGTTCCTTTTACCGGCGTTAGGAAAACCACCCCGGTACCGGGACGGTCGGGCGCGCGACGCGAAATGAGGAACTCCAAATTCGCGCCTGCATTGCTCAAGGCCTCCACCGTCGCACCAAGCCCACCCGGCCGATCGGCGATCTCCCCGGCCCATACATCTACTTTCTTGATGTCATATGCCATGGTCAATCTCCTGTGATTTGTGTTTGTCCAAACTAGCCGCTCATACCACCAGGCGAAACAGGCTGTCAAATTGCAACTCATCAGCACCCGAGTAGAATCTCGTGAAGGGCGGCCAGCACGATTTCCTAGCGCTGCACTTCGAGAACTGTCGAGCTAAGATCTGTTTGGTCCGATTAACAACTGGCACAGCGGCCGAATATCGTCTAGAGCTTCCAAATGTTCGACGTAATCGGTGATGCGTTCGACAGATTTGTCATCGAGCGCTTCACGGGCGCAATCGGCGAATTTCTGTTTGAGTTCGTCGTCGGTCATTGGAGCTTCGCGGCTGCCTTTGGCGTAATCGATCTGCCGGGAAAAACTCCGGCCATCGCGCAGACGAATGGTAACTTTGCATGGACGGCTACCTAAAGCCGTCGGTTTTAGATCGGCCTCAAGGTGCATCTGAATCTTTTCAGCCAGACGCAAAACATTCTTATCTTTGACTGCGGAATCGGTGAATGCGTCAAGGAAGAGCCTTCCGTCGATGATTGCGCGCGCCAGCAGATAAGGCATGGAGAATTTCCCCTGCAAACCGTTTTCCGGCACGCGAAAGACAATTCTTTCAAACGTATGCCGCGCCACGCCGACATCGATGGACTCGATCATCTCAGCGGTAATCCCATGCTTGGTTTTGAACTCGAGCACGCCGTCTATGGCGGGATGGGTCAGGCCACCGCAGGGATAAGGCTTGATCCTAATGCCGCTGTTGATCAATTCATAAATCTTCCCCAACTCTTCGAGCGGGCGCTTGTCCGGCTCTGCTCCAGGATAAAACACCTCGTAAAAACCGAGTCCGGTTTCGATTGCCTGATTGTTGGCGGTGAAACCGGATTGCGCCAGCTTGGATGCCACCACTCCATTTCTCGCGCCAAGCCCGACGTGCAAAGGTTTGGACATCGTGCCGAAATTACACACCAAGCCACTGGCCATCGAAGCCGCTGTGCCGAGCGTCATTTCTACTTGAGATTGGTTGAGCCCCTGCAGCTTCGCGCAGGCTACGCCGGCGCCGAAGGAACCAAAACTTGAGGGGGGATGCCAGCCGTCCTCGGAGCGCTGCCGCAGCGACATGACTAGTTTCGTAATCGTCTCGAACCCTGCGACATAAGCCTCAACGCAACGGCGCCCGCTGGCGCCAAGCGATTCTCCTAGAGATATAATCGCCGGAATGATCGGCGCCGTGGGCTGGCCCATCAGCGTAAAGCTGTGATCGAAGTCCAGCGCATGCGCCGCTGTGCCATTGGCGAAAGCCGCATGAATTGCCGTAGACTTAAATCCCTGTCCAATGACGCTGGACTCTTCTTTTGCATGTTCCTGGCGAACGATCTCGGCGCAGATCCGCGCGCTCGATTCTTTGCTGCCCGCCAATGCCACTCCAAGGCAATCGAGCATCGCTGTTTTCGCCAGCTTCACCGCTTGCGCCGGAATCTTTTGGAATTCAGTGTCGACTACGAACCGGGCAATTTGCGCCGTCGCCTCCATGACACCCTCCGATTTTTGTTTGCTTCCTGCTGTTTTGCCGACGTTTATTTGGCCATAAATTTTCTGACTTGCTGCACGATCTCGGGCGGTTGATCCAAAACCTCCTTGATCAAAGCTTCCAATTCCTCGCCGGAAGTGTAATCGACTTCCATCTTGGCTTTTTTGGCGTCCTCTAACAGCTCTGGATCTTTCAAGACCTTGACGAAGGATTCGCGCAGAATCTTCACTCGCTCCGGCGGCGTGCCCGGTGTCAGCAAAAACGGGCGGCCGAACTCACCGCCAGACAGCATGGCTTGGACGATGCGACGATTGCTGGCGGGAACTTTGAATTCCTCGAGGATCTCGTAGATTGTCGGCGCTTCCGCCGCGCGCGTATCACGTTTGCGTCCGGTCTGCAGCAAATGGCGATCGAACCCCTTCTTGTGCCAGCTATTGAACGGCTCGCGGCCGAAATGGGCCGCCAAGGTATGAGCGCGGCACGCGATCTCGCCTTTCTCCACTGCCAAATCCGCCTCATTGCCGCCGGGGTAGCCTAAAACAGAATTGATGTTCGCGCCCAACGTCAGTTCCAAAATTTTAGCCACCAGGTAATCGGAACTGGTGGTCCCGGAACCGCCGCAGCTGGGCGGCTCTTTCGCTTTGACGATGTCGCCGACGGTTTTGAACGGCGTGTCGGCGCGCATGTAGAAGATAATCGAATCCTGCGATGCCGAACCGATCCAGTGAAACTTTCGCAAGTCGAATTGCACTTCCTTTCGCTCGACGAGTTGCTCGATATAGATGCTGTTGTTCGGCAACACCATGCTCAAGCCGTCCGGTTTAGCCACGGCGTACACGTAGTTCGTGGCGGTGAGCGAGCCCGCGCCCGGCATGTTTTGCACGATCACCTCGGGATTGCCGGGAATTTGTTTGCCCCAATAGCGCGCGAGCAGGCGTCCCCATAGGTCATAAAAACTTCCCGGCGTCGATCCCACCATAATGCGGATGGTTTTGCCCTTGTAGAAGTCAGCCTGTGCGAATACCGCAGAGTCAAACAGTGGCAGCACAGCCAAGGCGACGGTTAAAATGAGCCCTGCAATAACTCTTGAACGGTGACGCGTCACAAAACCTCCACGAATCGGGAGCTGCGCGAGATTATTCGATGGCGTGACAATGTGTCAAATGAAGAACTTGTTCCTATTTAGCTGACATCATGAGCTTGCGGCCGCCGGAGTTCATGCGTGCTTGAGCGACCGCGATCGATCCTCATCATGAGAGCTCCGAGTTGCCACACACGGTCCGAATCCCTGCCTGCTTTTACGGTTTCATTCCCGAAAAGGTATTCACCGTAGCGTGAAGATTGCGAGCGAAGTCGGTGGCGGCCTGGGTGTTCATATTGAAAGCAGACCGGCCATACTCCTTGACCGCCATCAAGGCAGGCAGCGGCGTCTGTTTCAGCCGCTCCAGTAACTTGCCGACGGCGGAGTCGAGTTCCGCGGCGGGCACGACATCGCTGATAATACCAAACATAAGCGCCTTGTTGGCATCGATCTCCTGGGTTGAATAGATCAGGTAAGTTGCCGCTTTGCGCGGCACGCGATCGACCAGCGCCGACATCGCGATGGTCGGCATGATATGGTGCGCCATCTCCGGTAACTGAAAACGCGCCTTATCGCTGGCAACAGTGATATCGCACAGCGCTGCCAGCGCGCAGCCCAACCCGGCGGCGCGCCCTTGAACAACGCCGATGATCGGCACTTTGGAACGACGGAACGATTCATACAGATCGAAGATCGTCTCGGCTCTTTCGCGCATCTGATAAGCTTCCAGCGCCGGACCAGGTTTGCCCATCGCTTCACGTCCCAGGCAAAAGTCCTCGCCGGCGGCTTTGAATACGATCAGCCGCGACTCCTTTGCGGCATCGTCAATCATCTGAGCGAGCTGCGCCAAGGTGGCATCGTCTTGCCGGTTGCCGATGTCAGGCCGGTTCAAAGTGAGGGTGGTTACGTCCGCGTCTTTTCGCTTGAGAATGTAGTCTGCCATAGTCAGTGCCTCCATAACTTCAATGAACCCGACTCTAGAAGCCTCAACTGCATTTTGTCAACGGAATCTTCCGGTGATCCCGATCATGAACACCTGAACGTTTGCTTCACGATCGAAGCGATTTGCTCGACCTGATCAAAACTGACGCCGGGCTCGCAAGGCAGCTCGACGAGATCCGTCCAGATTTTTTCCGCATGGGGAAACGACCGAACCGCCAGCTGCTGGTAAGGCGCAAGGAAATGGATCGGGATATAACTTCCTTGAACTTCGAACCCGGCACCGCGGAGCGATGCGATCAGATCCGAGGCTGGATCGTGCCCGGTGGACTTGGGCAGCACTCGAATGACCTGAGTCAGACAGGCGGAACCTTCCCGGTGGGACACCAAGAGTAAATCTTCGTTTCCAAGCAATCCGTGATACGCCCGAACGCGCGCCCGGCGCGCGGCCAGATTCGCTTGCAAACTTTTCATGAGACTCGAGGCAACCGCAGCTTTGAGATTGGACATGGATTCTTTTTGATATGGCGGCGGCAGTGACTCAGGATCAGTTGGTGATGAACCGTGTAAGGCTTCATGCAGCGGCACTGACCAGCGCCTCCAGCGATGCCAGATCAGTGTCGATGAAAGACTTCCCAGCGCGAGAGAAAGATCAGCAGCTGCCAATTCAATTTCGGCATCTTGGTCGAATACTTCTCGGTGCCGCGATATGAGCACACCGCCGCCAAGACCGGAGCAAACTTTCGCAGTGCCAAAACTTAAAATGCCGGCATTCCCGAACGTTCCGAGAATCCGCCCATCTAAGCTCGCGCCCAGCGCCTGCGCGGCGTCATCGATGACCCGGATGTCCGTTCCCCGTGTTAGATCGATAATGGATTTTATCTCCGCAGGATTTCCAAAGAGATGCGGCACGATGATTGCCCGGGTTCTCTTGGTCAGCGCCGGCTCGACCGTTCTCGCCGTCAGATTGAGTTCATCTCCGACATCGGCCAACACGGGACACGCGCCCACCGCTAAGATCGGCGCGATAACGCTGCTGCAGCAAAACGTCGGCACCACCACTTCATCGGCTGATTTCACGTCACAGGATCGCAATGCAAGTTCGAGGGCGAGGCTTCCCGATCCGCACAGAATCGCATTTTGGACGCCCAGTTCTTCGCTGATGCAACCTTTGAGCTCGGTAAGCTCCCGCCCAGCGATAACCCGGCCCGAGAGTAAGCAACGAAGGATTGCCCGGAAGGTTGCGCCAGTCCAGAATGGCCTTGCGAGAGCTACGTGATAAAACCGGGGAAGCAAAGTCACGTGAAGAATCTATCGAACTGGATGGCTGCGGGTTCGAACCGGCTCAACGGCGGCTAGCGCTAAGAACAAGCGGATTTCCTGTGACGCTGACCAAATAATCAGCATCCCCGCCAGCGCCGGCCGACAAACTTGTTTAAGTGCGGCGCCGCAGCAACTCCGCTAGCAGCCGGCAAAAACTGTTCGGCTCCGATTTCGATAGTAATGCGTGCTCGCGATCGAGGTTTTCAGCGCATAGTGTGACGCAGATTCCGACACGCGAGTCAGTGTTTCGATTGACTGCCGGCTTTCGTCACTGTGATATGTGACATCGGCGTATCTGCATTGGCGCCATGCCAATGCCGTTCACCCGCCTTGATGTGCACGACATCGCCAACTGTGATCTCACGCTGCTCTTTGTCGTTTGCTACAGAACCGCGTCCCGCAGTTATCACCAAAATCTGATCGCAATCGTGAACGTGCCACCCCGTCGTAGCGCCCTGGCGAAAGTTGACGACATTACACCGGAAATCCTCAGAATCAGTTTCACCAATAATCGCCTGGCGGGTACGGCTCACATTTCCTCCCGACCATCCGGGAACAGGTGTTGCCGTGTCCATGGGCTTTTCCGTTAACTCTGAAATTTTGAGTACACGCATTGACGCCTCCATATAGTCGATTAGTTCGCATAGGCGAAGCAGCAAGTCACAACTACACCGCCGCTAACTGATTCGTCAAGAAAGCTATCGGCAATTATTCAAGCTGATCTTCTGCTATGAGTCGGCCCCATCTGCATGATGCAAGCTTATTGCTTCGGCCGTTGCAGGCGCCACACCTCCGTCGCAACCTAAAAAGATCGACAATTAGCGACAATCCCGTCGACTACAAGTTTTGACATCACGGCACGCTGGCCGATCGTTCCGGGATTCTCGAATTTTTTAGAACCATCCTCATTTTCTTAGCAAAAGATTGAAGCTTTCACCGGCTCATGTTAATAGTGTCCGGTTAATGAAAACGTCAGATTTAACTTATATAGCTCGCACGTTCGCACAATGGTTTGATTCTGAGCATTTCGACCCAGCTGAGATTAACGATGTTGGCGATGTCGACCGGATCAACTGGCTCCGCACCTCGCCGTTTGTGATCTTACACGTCGGCTGCTTGGCGGTGTTCTGGGTCGGCTGGAGCCCTCTTGCGGTGCAGACGGCGCTGGCCATGTACCTGATTCGGATGTTCGCCGTAACCGGCATTTACCATCGCTATTTTGCACATAGAACGTTTCGTACTTCACGTTGGGCTCAGTTCGCGTTTGCGGTTCTCGGAGCCTCCTCCGCCCAGCGCGGTCCTCTTTGGTGGGCAGCGCATCACCGAAACCATCATCGCGAGTCGGACTTGCAAGCCGATCCGCACTCGCCGGTTCAATATGGCTTTCTCCGCTCTCACGCTGGCTGGTTTATGTGCAACCGCTACTATGCGACTCAATACAAGAGGATCCAGGACTTTGCCCGCTTTCCTGAACTGGTCTGGTTGAATCGCTTCGACAAAGCCGTGCCATTTGCGTTGGGGTTCGCTCTCTACCTGACCGGCGCTTGGTTGGAGCGATCAGCGCCCTTCCTGGGTGTCACCGGACTTCAATTATTCGTTTGGGGTTTCGTGGTCAGCACCACGGTGTTGTTTCATGCCACCGCCAGCATCAATTCCCTCGCGCATCTCATCGGCAGCCGTCGATACGACACCAAAGATGAGAGTCGCAATAACTTCTTACTGGCGTTGATTACACTCGGGGAAGGTTGGCACAACAACCATCATCAGCATATGGGTTGTACCCGACAGGGTTTCTACTGGTGGGAAATCGATTTGACGTACTATGTTTTGAAGCTTATGTCGTGGACCGGACTGATCTGGGATTTAAAGCCGGTACCGGCTAGAGCTTACAATCCTTCAGAACAGCTACCGATAAAGAGAATCGCTTCGACCGTCTGACCCAGCCGTTTACCAAGCCGGTCCCAAATGTAACTCGAGAGTTTGAACGAAATTCAGATTGCCGCGATGAACTAGCCGAACATGGCGAAACATCTCTTGTGGTCAGGCAGCCGGCGGCATGCCTGTGGAAGACATCTCCACCCTCAGGGTAAAAATTCGTTTTTGCGTTTTATCGATTGCTCCGACACCAAGACTCTGCCGCGAAACCAATTTTCCGGATTCGTCACGAACTTCCATCAAGATAAAGTATTCAAGCGCCTCGCCTGATCCTGGGTGATTGATGGTGCCTTCTACCGAGAGCGGGCACTCCGTGGGACTGGAAGCCGCTTCTGCCGCGGCGGAGCCGAACTTGAGCACGTGCCGGCAAAGCGGGCACGAAACCGAGCTTTTCAGGATCGTCGCTTTGCAATGCGGGCAGCTGCGGGATTCTCCCGCAGCTGAAAGACGTCCCGCTTTCATTGATTGGTTCCATTCTTCGCATTCTCGGGAGCCCGGCCATTAATAAACTTTGCCGCCTGTGCCTCGCTCCAGCCGAACTCTACATGACCGCGCATCCGCGAACCGGCGGCTACTGTCAATGTCGTCGCTTTGAGATCGCCGATCAGCTGGCCGGATTCCAGCAGCTTTACCTGCGCGCTAGCGACCACGTTGCCTTCTACCTCGCCCGCTATCGTGACGGTTACCGCGCTGATTTTCGCCGACAGATGCGCGCCCCTTTCGATATTCACGTCGCCTTTGACTTGGATATCACCTTTGAACTTGCCGGCAATGCGCAAGTCGGCATCACCTTCGATCTTTCCCTCGATCGCGACCCCGGGTCCAAATACGGATTCGCGACGATCCTTGGAGGTATGTTCACGCGGCGCGTGGCTCGGTGCTACCGGAGCGATGGGCGCGGTGTGCTCGACATGCGGCTTCTCACCATTATCTTCTTGAGCGGGTTGATTCCAAAGGGCCATAGAACCTCCTTAATGTTTGATGACAGCGGACGACAATTATGAACTGAAGCTTGAGCGAGAACTTTTCCAAACCGACGCAATGGAGGTGCCAGCTGTCAATTGCAGGACAGTTGGGCGTCCCGGAAGCGCAGATCGGCCGTGAACTCGGTTCAGGCGAGGCACGCATGGAGACTTTTGGGAGCGTGAGGTCGCGTTGCCTACGGAAGCTCCATGCAAACCCGTTCAGGGTGTCAGTAAAAACGTGGCGCACGGAGGTTGGCGGATGCTTCACAAATGTCGCCGGAAAACTAGATTTGTACACAGGCCGCGCGGCATCCGCTTTTTGCTAATTACAAGATTTCTAACTATGGATCTTCAATCTTGCGAATGAGAATTTTTCGATTCTAAAGCCGCGCACAATCGCGCGAATAGATAGTTAATGAAATCTTGCGGTCGCGATCCAGGTTTGACAACCAACGAACAGAGCTGTACCGCTAGCCGTATCCGCGGGATTGAATGTGGATTCTCACGAAACTTTACGGCTCTGACTCACTATCGAAGAGGAGGTCGATCTGAAAATCACCGAAGTCAAAGCAACCTTGCATAGAGTTCGTGTCGAAGTGCCGTTGCTGTCGGAGCAGATTACTACTTCGGTGCTTTTCGCCAGGGTTGAAACGGACCAAGGTATAAGCGGTTACGGGCTTACACGCGGTACGCAACGATTTGCCCTGAGAGAATTCATCAATCGCGAGCTCGCGCCGTTCCTGCGTGGTAAAAATCCGTTGGAGACCGAACGAATCTGGCAGCAGCTGTACGCCACCTTTAATCCACGCGGGCAAACCGGCATGTGGAGTTCGGCGGTAAGCGCCATCGATATCGCGCTTTGGGACATCAAAGGGAAAAGGTATAACGAGCCGGTCTGGCGCTTGCTTGGCGGCGCCCGTAATCCAGTGCAGTCGTACGTCACCTTCGGGCTCAAACAATACAGCACAGAACAGTTGATTGAGGTCGCCCAACAGGTAGTTGATCAAGGGGAGAAGCGACTGAAAATGGTCGTTGCCGTGGATCCGGAAAATCCTCGTGTCGATGCGGCGCGCGTCCGCGCTGTGCGTCAGGCGGTTGGCGATGAAGTGGAATTGATGATCGATGCCAATTACCTTTTCTCATTTAATCGCGCGCTGGAGCTTTGCAAACTGGTTGAGCCTTATAAGATCACCTGGTTTGAAGAACCGGTTTATCAGAATGACGCGCTGCTGCTCGCTGACTTGCGCCGACATACATCGATCCCGATCGCCGCCGGACAAAACGAAGGTCATCGATATCGTCATCGAGAACTGATTGTCAATCGTGGTGTCGACATCGCGCAGCCCAACGTTTGTTCGGTGGGCGGTTATACTGAAGCAGTGAAGGTTGCTGCGCTGGCGCAAGCGTTCAATTTACCCATCGCCAACGGCGGTGGTTGGCCGCACCACAACATGCATCTGCAGGCGGCGATGTCGAACGGCTGGCGAGTCGAGTTTCACTTCGAAATGTGGGGTGTCGGCGACAAGATCTACAGAGAGCCGCCTGCGCCGGATCAAGGCTGGATTACGCTGCCGGAAACACCCGGCTTAGGATTGGAACCGCGCTGGGATGCGCTGAAAGATTTTGAAGAAAAATAGCCGGAGCCCAACATACGCTCTGCGGAGCCACGTCACGCACGGCGATAGGGGATAGTTCTCCAGCGCTTATTTTATCGCAGAACGCGATGAACGACACCGGCAGCAGCCTATCGCCTCTGCTGCCATCTTCTGATCTCATCCGGCTCTAAGATATGGAGCTCGGTTAAAATATTTTTCAAGAACTCTCTCCGGATATCAGCGGTTTTCGTAATTGTTTCTTCAGCATGCTCCAGGGTCTTATCCGGGTTTCCATCGATGTTGGAAGAGACGTTATCTGTGACTAAGATTCCTACATACATTTCGAACTTCTGAATGTTGGCTGTTGAGTTGACCGCCTTCACAATATGAAACAACTCCTGATCAACAGTTCTCACTCGATTGCTTTTCATCCTCTCGGCCCATCGAGTTGTCTCGACCACAACGTTCTCAACCGATGCGTGGGCCGTTTTAATGCTGGCATGGCCTATCGCTTTGTTGCGAATCAGATGTACCAGAACACCCTTGTCCTGGACTAGTGGAAGCGGATCTCCGTTCAGCACCATCGTAGGAGTGACTATCTGGCCGACAATACTCGGTTCCTCTATCGCTCCCCCGCTGCCCAGAAAAACGATCGCCGGCGGACTGGGCCCGGAGATTGCAAAGATCGCCTCGATCAAATCGCCTGCTCGGCTGGCATAGATCCGGTTGTAATCGATTGATACCAGGAGAACCTTCCGGCCATTGGCGTTTTTGAACCAGTTTATCCGCAACGATTCATCTGAATGGAGTTCCGGATCGTGAATCCCTTGAGCTTTCAACAGCGCGCGAGTCTCTCCGATAAATCCAATTAGAACCGCGTCGGGACTGCTAATGCCGTGCTTACCGAAAAAGCCGATGAATTCTTGCCGTGCGCTACGTGAAGAGAGAAAGACTGTGAGTGATTCTGTGAACGACCGCAGCGCATCCCGGTATTTCCGCTGGCGCTCGGCATCGGCAAAACCGGCGAGGTAGATCAAGCGGACGACCGTCTTTAGAGCGACCTCTCTCCCATTCTGTCCGATAATGACGAGATCATGCGGCGCTGATTCGCGCTTTGCGGAGAACAGCCGAATATCCCCGGGCTCTTGATCCTTCTCCAACGCAACAAGAGACGTGTAGTCCCTTCGCAAGTGTGCTCGAACGTCCTTTTCGAGACCGCCATAGAATCGAACGTGGGATGCGCTAAAGATCGCGTCTTGATATTGGCCAAAACGCTTCAGCGTATACCATCGCTGATTCAGCACCGCTCCTTCTTTTGCATTCTCCTCGATAAGTTTCTGTGCTCGTCCCACGAACTCGTCCGTTCGATCCTCGAACGTAACATTAGGCTCAGTGAGAGCTGTGATGGCATTTGATTGATCATCGCGAGACGCGCGATGGGTGTCGATTCGCGCCGAACCGCATGAAAGCGAAAAAATGACAAGGAGCGCAGTTAACGTAGCCGCGTAAGGTTTCATGGTATGCGCGGGCCGCCGCTTCTCTTATACAACGACGTCCGGCGAGCTCAAACAGACTCCGTGACGCTCCACGCCAAACGAAACCCGTAATCGGCGTAGCGAAAACTCGGCGGCAGAGAGCTGCGCGCCGCACAGCGGCTAAACTTGATGCGGTGACGCCATGAACCTCCGCGCGACGCGCGTCTTAACCCTGAGGGAGGCCCCTGAGGATTCTTGTCCGGAGAATAGCTGTAATAGCGATAATCATAGTAGTCGCTGCACCACTCATGAACGCCTTCGCTCATGTCGTATAATCCCAAATCATTGGGCTCGTTCATGCCGACCCGCTGCGGTCCTCCAGTGAGCGTATCGTAACCGGCGTAGGGTCTTTGGCAAGGTGATTCATCGCCCCAAGGGTACAGCGTGTTTTGCCGCAGGCCGCGCGCGCCCTTTTCCCATTCGGCTTCGCTCGGCAAGCGGAAAGCTTTACCGGTCCTCGCCCTCAACCAAGCGCAGTAAGCTACCGCATCATGCCAGCTGACCCCAACCACCGGCTGCTCGGGGTCTGCAAACATTCGCTCCGACCAAAACGGCGGCGGCACAGCCTGGCTATCCGCGACGTATATTTTGTACTCTCCGTTGGTCACCGGAAATTTTGCCAATGCGAACGAATCGAGCCAAACCTGATGGCGCGGCCTCTCGTTTTCCGGCCCTTCGTCGCTTCCCATCAAAAAGAAGCTTGCCGGAATGATCATCATCTCAGGTAGCGCCTGAAC
Organism: Binatia bacterium; assembly: GCA_036378835.1. GTDB lineage: Bacteria > Desulfobacterota > Binatia > UBA9968 > UBA9968 > WHTF01. Next base: position 16,419 of record DASUVS010000026.1, read on the forward strand.
CATCACGATCAGATTAGATTTGCAGAATTGGTGTTGTCAATGAGGTCATACTTATTGCACAAGCTTCGCGGATTGCCTATAAGCAGTTGTCAAAGGACGAAAGATGGCATGAGAATTAGCAATATAATGGCAGTGGCGCTGCTCACTTCGATTTCTTTATTTTCTGGCAGCGCGGCACACGCTCAAGGGACGTCATTCTACAAAGATAAATCCATCCGCATCATTGTCGGTTTTACCGCGGGTGGTCTCTACGATCAGTACGCGCGCATTCTCTCCCGCCATATGCCCAAATACATTCCGGGAAATCCAAATATCATCGTACAGAATATGCCAGGTGCGGGTTCCCTGACCGCGACCAACTACGTTTATAGCATCGCTAAGCCCGATGGCTTGACGTTGGGCATGATAGGGAGCGGCATCTATCTCGACCAGATGTTGGGCCGGAAAGAAGCGAGCTTCGATGTCACTAAATTAGCTTGGCTCGGCAGCGTCGATCAAAGAGACCTGGTGCTTTACATGAAAGCCGACTCGCAGTGGAAATCAATGGACGACATTCTCAACATCAGCGAGCCTGCCAAATGCGGCGCAACCGGGACATCAGATTTGACGACAATCATGGTCAATATCCTTGAAGAGACCCTGGGCGCCAAATTCAATAACGTTAGAGGCTATCCGGGTGGCGTTGAAATCGATTTGGCGATTGAAAAAGGCGAGATCCAATGCCGGGGCACCGGCATTACCACCCACTTTGCCCGGGAGCCGTATTTCACCTGGCACAAATCCGGGTTCGACAGGCACCTAGTGCAGACCGGAGCCAAAAAAGACTCGAGACTGCCCGAGGCGCCGACGTTGTCCGAATTAATGGACAAGAGGAAAACGTCTGCCATCAGCCGTAATGTCGCCCGCGCGATGCTGGTCTCCGCCACTTTGGGACGTCCCCTGGTTGGTACTCCGGGCATCCCGCCGGAGCGGATCAAAGTTCTGCGTGAAGCTTATCTCAAGGCTTTCGCCGAACCGGAGGTCGTTCAGGAAGCCAAGAAGAACCGGCTTGATCTCGAAACTCTTCCCGGCGCCGAAGTCGAAACGCAGATTCGCGAGGTGATGAATCAACCTAAGGAAGTCATCGAACGAGTGAAGAAGCTTTCTGAGTGATTGCTAGCTATCTAAAGGCTGGCAACTATTTTTGTTAACGGCGGACCGATGAGGAGCGCCATGGAAATACATATCAAAATGGCTCCGGCGCAATATAAGCGGTTGCGTAACTCCTATCCCATCGACTCTCCCGTCCGTGATCTCATTGACAATGCCAGACGTCTGGATCATGCCATCGAGGGCGTGCTGTTTGCCGGCTACACAATTGTGTGTAATGAGGACCAAGCGCGGATTTTTTTAGAGACCGCGCGGCAATGCTGCCCCGAGGTAATCCCACACATAGAGCAAGCAATCAAACTCGCCCAAGCGGGCCGTTAGAAATCGCATTCTAATCGGCTAAGCTGCCTAGTTCGCCCGAACAGACGGAAGAACACGAACAGCGTCCGGATCCATCAGAGACCGCCCGGCGAAGTCATGCGAGTCAATGATTAGCGGCCCTCAGCTATCGATGGTTACGCTCTGGTTCTCTTTGATATAGCAAACAGGCATATGGGTCGTGTTGCGAGCGTAGCCGATTCGTCCGCGGCAATCGATCATGATCAGACCGGCTTGGCCTCCTGTTTTTGCCTCCAACAGTTCCAGAGCTTTCCGCGCGGCCTCATTTGGATCGACCCCTTCCGAGATGAAGCCGACGGCAGTTTTGCCCAGGACAACGCGAATAATCGCTTCACCCAATCCCGTGCACGAAACCCCACCACGATCGTCAGCGTATGTTCCGCAGCCGGGCAACGGCGAATCGCCAATGCGACCCGGCAGCTTATCGAAAATCCCGCCAGTGGAAGTAGCCACAGCGATCCTTCCGTTAGCGTCCAACACTACGCACCCCACCGTGCCGTGCTTCTCTGCCCAACGTTTTCTCTCGTGTTCGACAATTAGCGATTCCGGAGAACATTCGGGAAAGCCAATTTCCCGCGCAAACTTGAGGGCGCCCTCGCCCCCCAGGATCACATGCCGGCCATCCTCCATAACTCGACGCGCCAGCTTTATAGGGTTCTTAATTCGTTGTAACGCTGCCACAGCGCCAACACGCAACATATCGCCGTCCATGATCGCCGCATCCATCTCCACATTGCCAATTTGATTGAGCGTCGAACCGGTACCGGCATTGAAGAGCGGATTATCTTCGAGAACCATCACAGCGGCTTCCGCCGCGTCCACTGCCGATCCGTTCTGCGCAAGAATATCCCACGCCGCCAGCGCCGCTGCTTTGCATCCGTCGAGCCGCTCTGGCAGCGAATCGTCCCGGATCGGACCGGCGCCGCCATGAACGATTACGGCTGGTGTGGCATTGGGCATAACGTTCAAAAAAATCTTGTGGTAATGGGAGATCCTACGCACGACATCGATTTTTTAGCGTTGAAAATAGCGCGCGTTGTCAATTCAGTTCTCTGAGGATCGCGCGGCAGGGCGCGCCGTCCGATCCCGCGAGTTTCACCGGCGGGCAAATAAGCTCATACTGGCCGGGCGGAACCTGCGATAGATCGACGCCCTCGAGAAGCACGACTCCATAATCGAGGAATGCTCGATGAACCGGAACCTGTTCATCGGCATGAGCCGCTGAAAGATAGTCCAGACCAACGAGACGAACGCCTGCGTCGACCAATGCCTTGGCGCCGTCAACTGAAAATGCGGCGAAACTCGCATCATAGACGCCCTTGTGCAGTAGCTGCGAGTTGCGCGTTTTGAACAAGACTCGGTCCTCGCCTCTTATCGCGAGTTTGTCGATATCGTCTGCTGTTATATGACTGCCGGGTTCGAGCTCACAAACCCTGGCCGGTCCAATGAATAGATCCACCGGCAGCGATTCGATCGTGACCCCCTCCGGTACGAAATGGAAAGGCGCGTCGACATGGGTCCCGGCATGCACGCTGGTGTGGATCGACGATGAATTATTCGTGTCACCGCGGCTCATACGCTTGCGCTCGACCAATTGCAGCGGGGTTCCGGTGACCCAGTGAATTGTCTCAGGGGAAAGGCTAAGAGAGATATCGAAGAGTTTCACGGCACCACCTCCTATCGTGCGGATCTTACGTGACACCATCCACGCTCACAAGTATGAACTCATCTGCCCAGATGGATGGCCGCATTGCCGGCAACCACGCTCAATATGCCGAGGAGAGTTTTCGGATTGATCGGTTCCATCTGTCGCAGAAAAATTCGTGCTTCAATGAGCGCCCAAATCGGGTAGCTGGCGGCGATCGGCGCGACCACCACGACCCGGCCCATGCTGATGGCTGTGATAATGCAAAGAATCGAGAAGGTTTCAAATAGACCCGTGCCCATGAACGGCCAAAAAGCCCTGCGGTCCCAAACCAGCTTTTGCGACTGTGGCGACACCGCAAGGTAGATCGAAAATCCAGCTAGAGAGACAGTGCCCATCAGCGCGGAAAAAAACAGCGGCTCGTTGGCCATGGCGAGAACGTAACGACGAATCGGATGGTTCATGCCGGTCAGGAAAGCGGCTCCGAGCGGCAGCAACAGGTGCCAGCGACGAAATGCCGCAAGCTGTTGCTCGGGCTTCCAAGAAACCAGCACGATGCCGGCAACCACCAACACTGTCCCCAAAACAATCAAAAGAGAGGGTTGTTCGCCGAGAATCGTCACCGCAATGCTGGCGCTGACCAGCGGACTGATCGACTGAAGCGCGCTGCTGCGCGAAGCGCCGATCTTTTCCACGCCGGTGTAGGCAAGAAGTCGAACACCCAATTGAAAAATTCCCACCAAACTGAACAAAAGAACTCCTGCCATGGGTACCGCATGCACACCGCCGCTGACAAAGACCGCCGACCACAGCAGCAGGTTCTGCATAAGAATCGAAAACAGGGTCACTGTGGTCGGGGTCGAGTAACGCAGGCCGGCACGCGCGGAGACCAGCGCGGAAGCGTATAGCACCGAAGTAATCAAAGCCAGCAGTTGCGCCGTGCCGTCGGAGGTCATAACCAGGTGCCATTCGCGATAACAGAAGATCGCCGTGATGAGACTGAAGGCAGTTTGAATTCCTCGAGCCTCTGCTCGGGCCCGAGACTCTTATATTGGTTTAAAGATGCTTTGAGGCAAACGGTTCTCTAGAAGATCTCGGTAGATTCTTCGTATGCGGCAACTCGATTTTTTCCGAACAGGCGACTCTGGTGAACGTTCCCCTGGATTGCGGCCCTAAACCCTCAGAGGCAACAGAATCCAAGGTAAGCGCTTGGAGCGCATTGAACAGCTCTTTTCAGCTGGCTGCGAGCGCGCGGCGAAATCGTTCACGGTATTCGTGGCTGTAAAGCCGGGGGAAATTCTCGGGGTACGCTTCGCCGGGTTCGACTTTCAAATCGACAAAGATCGGCCCGTCTTCGTTTAAGATGCGCGGCAACTCGCGCTCCCATTCGGCAACATCGGACAATTCGTAGGTGTTTCGGTATCCTGCGGTTTTGGCAAGATCGGTAAATCGAATTTGTCCGGCGCGCGGTATCGGCACAGCGCCGTTGGTTTCGTAGGTGCCGTTTTCGCAAAGGCAATGAACTAGATTCTTTGGCGCTTGATTGGCGATGGTGACCAAGCTGCCGAGGTTCATCAGCAAACTGCCGTCTCCATCGAAAACGATGATCCGCCGGTCCGGGCGCCCAAGGGCCAAACCGAGGGCATGGGATGAACCCTGCCCCATCGCGCCGGTGAATGTATAATTAAGATCATTGGGCGCAATATGCGTAATCTCTTGCGCGGCCATGTAGACCGCCACGACGATTTCATCTTTTCGTTGGCGCGCGAAGGCTTTGAGCATTTCATCGCGTTTCATCATCGCTAGCGCGGCTCCCTTCCAATTAGAACGGCTACAGGAAACAATTCAGCGAAGGCTTTGTCGATGGCCGGGCCGATTTTTTTCGCGTCGGCGTCGCGTTCAACCAGGTGGTGTTCGATTCCCATAACGTCAAGGATCGGCTCGATGATCTTCACTCCATACTTCTTGGACTTTGTCGGCGCCACGTCCGGTTCTTTGCCCAGTAGCCCGACAACCATGCAGACCGGAAATTTCCCTTCGACGCCGATGCCGCGGATCGAGTTGATCGAATCGAGTAAACCCGTGTACTGCATCATCAGAACCGAACGCTTGCCAGCGGCGTAAAGCCCGCTGCACACCGAGACACCTTCGTCTTCCTTGCAGACCTGAACGACATGAAAGTCACCGTCACTCAGCATGCCTTTGAGAAGATGTTGACTGGTGACACGGTCCGGTAAGGCGACCACGAAGTGAATGCCGGCGCGTTTGATTTCGCTGGCGATAGCTGCAGCCGTCAATGGGTAATCGGCCATGGAGCCTCCCGGGATAGCGCTTATGCGCGTTCAAACCGTTCAAGCAGTTCCAGCCGTTCAAAATCTTCGGAAAAGATTTTGATCTGAAACGATTTGAACCTTTGGAACGGCTTGAACGTTTTGAACCAGGTTTTTATTCTCATGCGACTTCCTGAACAAAATCGGCCAGTCGCTCACCGATCATGATCGAGGTTAGATTCGTATTGGCGCGACTCACCACCGGCATGACCGAAGCGTCTCCAACCCAAAGATTGGCAATCCCATGAACACGTAATCTTTGATCGACCACCGCCATGTTGTCGGATGCTGGTCCCATCTTGCACGTGCCGACGCCGTGGTGATAGCTGTCGTAGGTCGAGCGCGCGAACTTGCCCCAATCTTCGCCAGGCCCTGGTTGAATCAAAGGACCGTAGAATTCACGGGTCCCTTCTTTGTGGACAAGCTCATCGATGAACCGCATGGCTTCGATCATCGCCTTAAGATCTTCGGGATGTTCGAGCATGCAGGAATCAATGCCGAGCTGCTCCTGTGGGTCGGCGCTCTGCAGAAAAACCCGGCCGCGATTTCGCTGCTCGAGCAAGTGCGCGGAAACCGGCATCATGCGCTTAAGACCGCTGACCTCGGTCGGCGGCCGCATGTTGATGTGAAAATTGGCCGCCTCACTGATTGGGTTCTTACGGATGATCAGGCGGAAGCGCGGAACGACCCAATCTTCTTTGGACTCTTTAGGCCCTTCGAACGTCATAAACACCACCGGATGGTCCTGATAATTTTCGCCGATTCCTTTCAGCTCATGGACCACCGGAATGCCATGTTTTTTTAACTGGTCACTTTGACCGATTCCCGAGAGCATCAGAATCTGCGGCGACCCATACACCCCGGCAGTGAGCAGGATTTGCCCGCCCTGCGCCAGGTGCACCTGGCCATTCTTCTCATAGCGCACGCCATCGGCTTTCTTGCCCGAGAGCTGCAGAGAAAGGACTGTGGCCTCAGCGATGATCGTCAAATTGGGCCGGCCCCGCGCCGGATCGAGATAGGCGATGGTCGTCGACTGGCGTTTGCCGTTTTTAATATTGTACGGCGAAGCGCAAACACCGTACGGCTCCGGCACGTTGAGATCAGGACATTTCGGCAAGCCCATACTATAAGCAGCGTCAATGAATGCGCGGACCGGAGGCGACGCCGGCATATCGAGCGTATAATGCCGCTTGACATAGAGCGGGCCGTCATTACCGTGGATCGGACTGTCGGGAAAGTCCTGGTCCGATTCAATCCGTTTCATGAACGGCAAGCAGGTCTCGTAGGACCAATCGGGATTGCCCGCCCGCACCCATTGATCAAGATCATAGCGCTGCGGGCGCAACACCGACATCACATTTACCGAAGAGCCGCCGCCCATAATCCGGCCGGCAAGAGCATAGTAAGTGCTGCCATCCAGGTGCCGCTGCGTCGGAAACATCGCGACGTAATCTGATTCAAGCAATAGCCGCGTCTGATTAGAAGCCTCGGCGACAAGCTCTGGTAGGGGCTGCGGGTCAGGCCCGGCTTCCAACAATAAAACCTTGCGATTCGGATCTTCCGTAAGCCGGTTTGCGGCCACCAAGCCGGCGGAGCCTCCGCCGACGATAATAACGTCATACTTATCTGGCATCGAAACTCTTCCTCCGTCGCGCGCTCATGCTTTAGCTGTCGCGCCCAGACCCTCGCGCAGGCGCCTGGTAAACTCTTGCAATATCAATGTCGCTGTAGCGCGTAAAACCATATCCCCGAGGATCCCGAGCCGTCCTTTGATCTTGATGTCAGCGCGGTAGTTCATCATCGTTGCATTTGCCGCCGGCTCTTGGAGATCCACGAGCATATCCGCATTGACCGTGCTCTTGGTCACCGAATCGGTGCCTTCGGTTTTCACCATCATTTGTTCCGGCGGGTTACTTTCAACGATCATTGCGCGAAAAGAAAACTTGCCCGAGATCGGGCCAACATTGGCCGCAATAACCCCGTCGAAGGTTTTGTCATCGATTTGTTTGACTTCCTGCAGTCCGGGCAGACACGATGAGAATTTATTGATGTCGATCAGGAAGTCCCACGTCTTCACCGCAGGCACATCAAGATCGATCTTTCCCTCAAAAATCATCCTTGCTCTCAACCGGAAACAGCGCCGATCTTATGTGACAAAAAAACTCCTGACAAGAGATGAAGGCGAAGAATGAAAGCGGCACAGGGAAAGCTAAATGTGTCCGGCCGAAAGGCCGTATGCGATATCCGTGACTTGAATATTCTCCCTGGTTTGAAGCTCGCCTTCGGTTCCCGGAAATGGGACGAGCAGGAGCCGGTCAACGTGAGTCAGACCTGCCTACATCAGGCTGCTAAACCATCCACGATGCCGACGGAGCGCTGGCGCACTCTCGACTCGTAAACGATCCAGCTCTCCGAATTCGATGCTCCGGAGAACCGGTATGAAACTACTTCTCGCCGTGCAGAGCTTCGTAAATCTTTTCTGCGGTAATCGGCAGGCTTTTGATGCGCACACCGCACGCGTCTTCCACGGCGTTGGCAATGGCCGCGGCAGTGGGAACATTGGATGTTTCACCGATCGGCATGCTGTCGTAAGGCCCGGGCCCCTTGGGTCGTTCACTCACGGAGCTCTTAAACACCGGCACATCGGCGATGGTGGGAATCTTGTACTCACCAAAATTTGCGGTTGCTACCTTGCCGTCATTAATCATGACATGTTCCATTAATGCGTAACCGATTCCAGTCATGGCGCCGCCTTCGATCTGCCCTTGATGCATCAACGGATTGAGCACCGTGCCGGTGTTATGGGTGGAAGTAAGTTTCTTCAGCTGCACCTGGCCGGTTTCCGGATCGACCTCCACTTCGGCAATCTGCACGCACATGGAAGCTTCATGAACTTTCTTGTTGTTGTTGTAAGTCGCTTCCACCCGAATCGGCGCGCCCTTGGCTTTGACCAGATCGCTGTAGGAAAGCCGGCGTTCCATACGCGGGTGCAAGGCAGCGCCTTTGGCGAGCGTGATCTGATCCGGCGATGTTCCCAACTGTTCGGCGGCGGCCTGCTTAATCGCTTCCACTGCTTTGAGAGCGGCCTCATAACCGGCATTGCCATAGACTCGCGTGGCCCGGCTACCACCGACTCCGCTGTCCTTAGTGCCCTCGTCGGTGTCCAACGATTGGGTTCTGATCTGACTGATAGGAATTTTTAGCTCTTCCGCGACAATCTCGGCCAGCACGGTGTAGGTGCCGGCGCCTTGATCGAGCATGGCGGAAGAAATTGTTACCATACCGTCCTCTTCGAGACTCAAAGCGACCGTTCCGAAACCGCCATTGGCGAGCCACTGCACAAACGCCATGCCACGGCCGACGTTCTTCGGCTTCGGCCGATTAAAACCAGCATCCTCCAGCGCCTTGGCGAGCGTTTCTTCGGTCTTGATGTAGGCGATTTCCTCGCCGATGGGATCGACATCGCCATCATGCATGAGATTCTTCTGCCGGAACTTAAGGGGATCCATGCCGAGCCTTTTGGCGACGAGGTCCATCTGGCTTTCATTGGCGAAAAATCCCTGCGGATCGCCGGGAGAGCGCATGTGGCCGCATGGTATTTTGTTGGTGTAGACCATGTGCTCTTCGATCAGACAGTGCGGGATGTTGTAAGGGCCGGCCGAGCCGTGCGGCCCGTTGAGAAAGGCGTTCGGTTTAAACGCGCCGTATGCGCCGCTATCGAAAACAAAGTCCATATGGTGCGCGACGATGGTTCCGTCTTTTTTGACACCGGTCTTGACCCGGATGATCGACGCATGTCGAGGATTTCCGGCAACCAGCTCCTCGTCATAGTCCATTACCAACTTCACCGGCTGGCCGGCTTTTTTCGACAGCAGATAGGTCACAGCGACATCCATAAAGTCGCCTTTGCCGCCGAAGTCTCCGCCGATGAAACACGGATTGATCACCAACTTTTCCTGCTCGATCTGCAGCGCAGTGGCGACCTGCTCGCGGATTGCATAAGGAACCTTGCTGCACGCCCAGATTTCTGCCGAGCCATCTGGAGCTACATTGGCTACGCAGGAATGAGGTTCGATATAGGCATGATGCACCACCGGCGTGGTAAATGTGTTCTCAACGATGATATCGGCCTGGCGAAAACCGGTTTCTATCTCGCCCTTTTTCCAGGTGACATAAACGAACTCGTTAGACGGCGCCTCTAGCGCCTTCGGCAGACCTTTGTAGTGCATGACATCCGGGTGCAACAACTTTGCGCCGGACTTCATGGCGTCGACAGGATCCAAAAGCGGTTCCGTTTCCTCGTATTCGACTTCGATGAGATTGAGCGCCTCCTCGGCGATGCTCTCATTATCCGCCGCCACCGCGGCAACTTTCTCGCCGATGAACCGCACTTCGCCGTCTGCGAGGATCGGCATATCGTAGAGCCGCCGGCCGATCCGCAGCCCAGTGCAATCTTTTCCGGTCACGACGGCGTGGACACCAGGGAGCGCTTCTGCCTTGCTGACATCAATCCTTGTTATCTTCCCGGATGCGATCGGGCTTCTATAGAGCTTGCCCCACAACATTCCCGGCAGGGTTACATCGACCGCATACTTGGCCTTGCCGCTGACCTTTAACTCGCCCTCCACCCTCGGTGTTGGATTGCCCACAACCTGCTTCGACGCTGCCATTAAGCTACCTCCATCTTCTCAACCAATTGATAGTATCCTAAAATAATTCCCGCACGGCCGCCGCTGATGAACTTGCCTAGGCATTAGAAGGATTAGCTGACTGAGGCGGGCGTGGGGTTATTGGAAGAATGTAGGGGAAAACAGCTCGATCTGCAACTACGTAAACTCAAAGTGAACTCAAATCTTACGCGACTTAGCGATGTGTCGAAAAAGCACCAGGACGAGCGCAGCAGGCGTTGGATGTGAGCAGCTTTGCCGCGGTAAGAGAGAATCGTGATTGATGCTCCGATCGCCCTAGGGGCGCCCATAACTGTAGCCGCTGGCGCGATTAATCGTTGCACCGGCTTTCTAATTACAATAACCTTGCGTTTCAGCCCTTTGCCTCAATCAGGACTTTTCATTTCAACAGGAACGGCATTGCCGAACACTAACATTTCAGAATTGTCCTCTGCCCAAATTCCGCCCGCTTGACGTCTCGATTATCTATCGGCGCGCCATACCTACAGGAGACCGATGATGGCTAAAAGAATGGTTTCTCGGGATGAAAGCCACGTGCTGGATTCGAAACTGCTGCTACAGGTGCTTACCTCAGTGAAGAAGGGCGATTTTAGCGCCCGGCTTCCCGGCAACTGGACTGGGGTCGATGGCAAGATCGCCGATACCATCAACGATATCATAGAGATGATGTCGGATAGCACCAAGGAAATGGAGCGAGTCAGCCGGGTGGTAGGCAAAGAGGGACGATTGTCACAACGAGCGTTGCTTCCAGCAGCAGCCGGTTCATGGAGGAGCAGGGTCAATGCGGTGAACCAATTGATTGATGACCTGGTCCGTCCAACAACCGAAATGGCCCGGGTTATCGGGGCCGTGGCCAAGGGCGATCTAACCCAGACCGTGGCGCTGGACGCCGAAGGCCAGCCGCTGCGAGGCGAATTTCTCCGCACCGCTAGAATGGTCAATGCCATGGTGAAACAGCTCGATGGTTTTGCCGCTGAAGTCACGCGTGTCGCTCGAGAGGTGGGCACTGAAGGCAAACTCGGGGGCCAAGCTCAGGTTCGAGATGTCAGCGGGGTATGGAAAGATTTGACCGAGAGCGTGAATATGATGGCCGGTAATCTGACTGCGCAGGTGCGCAATATCGCCGACGTCACCATCGCCGTCGCCAACGGCGATCTATCCAAAAAAATCACCGTCGATGTGCGCGGCGAGATCCTACAGCTCAAAGACACCATAAACACCATGGTGGACCAACTGAGAAGCTTTGCCGCCGAAGTCACCCGGGTGGCGCGCGAGGTCGGCACCGACGGCAAGCTCGGCGGCCAGGCCGTCGTTCCCGGAGTCGCCGGTACCTGGAAGGACTTGACCGACAGCGTCAACGCCATGGCGAGCAATTTGACCTCGCAGGTGCGGAATATTGCCGATGTCACAATTGCGGTCGCCAATGGCGATCTATCGAGAAAAATCACCGTCGACGTCAAAGGAGAGATTCTCCAGCTTAAAGACACGATTAACACCATGGTCGATCAGTTGCGCAGCTTTGCTGCCGAAGTCACCCGGGTCGCGCGTGAGGTCGGCACGGAAGGAAAGCTGGGCGGCCAGGCCGTCGTTCCCGGAGTCGCCGGCACCTGGAAAGACTTGACCGACAGCGTCAACTTGATGGCGGGCAATCTCACGGACCAGGTTAGAAACATCGCTGATGTCACCATCGCAGTCGCCAACGGCGACCTGTCCAAGAAGATCACCGTCGACGTGCGCGGTGAGATTCTCCAGCTCAAAGAAGCCATCAATACCATGGTCGATCAGTTGCGCAGCTTTGCCGCCGAAGTCACCCGGGTCGCGCGTGAGGTCGGCACAGAAGGAAAGCTGGGCGGCCAGGCGCAGGTTCGCGACGTCAGCGGCGTTTGGAAAGATCTTACTGAGAACGTCAACATCATGGCCGGAAACTTGACGGCCCAGGTGCGAAACATCGCCGACGTGACCATTGCCGTCGCCAACGGCGATTTGTCCAAAAAAATCACCGTCGACGTGCACGGTGAGATTCTCCAGCTCAAAGAAGCCATCAATACCATGGTCGATCAGTTAAACGCCTTCGCCGCCGAGGTGACACGCGTTGCGCGCGAGGTCGGCACCGATGGCAAGTTGGGCGGCCAGGCCGTCGTTCCCGGAGTCGCCGGCACCTGGAAGGACTTGACCGACAGCGTGAATTTCATGGCCGGCAACTTAACCGCGCAGGTGCGCAATATTGCTGATGTGACCATTGCCGTCGCCAACGGCGACTTGTCCAAAAAAATCACCGTCGATGTGCACGGTGAGATTCTCCAGCTTAAGGAAGCCATCAATACCATGGTCGATCAGCTAAACGCCTTTGCCGCCGAAGTGACACGCGTGGCGCGCGAGGTCGGCACCGATGGCAAGTTGGGTGGCCAGGCCTTGGTTCCCGGAGTCGCCGGCACCTGGAAGGATCTGACTGACAGCGTCAATGCCATGGCGAGCAACCTGACCTCTCAAGTGCGAAACATCGCCGATGTAACCATTGCCGTAGCCAACGGCGACTTGTCCCGAAAGATAACCGTCGATGTCAAAGGTGAAATCCTTCAGCTCAAAGACACCATCAATACCATGGTCGATCAGCTAAACGCTTTTGCCGCCGAGGTGACACGCGTTGCGCGCGAAGTCGGCACCGAGGGTAAGCTCGGCGGTCAGGCTCAGGTTCGCGATGTCAGCGGCGTCTGGAAAGATTTGACCGACAGCGTCAATTTCATGGCCGGTAACTTGACCGCGCAGGTGCGCAATATCGCCGATGTCACCATTGCCGTCGCCAACGGCGACTTGTCAAAGAAAATCACCGTCGATGTGCGCGGGGAAATCCTCCAGCTCAAAGAAGCCATCAATACCATGGTCGATCAGCTAAACGCTTTTGCCGCCGAGGTGACACGCGTTGCGCGCGAGGTCGGCACCGATGGCAAGCTTGGCGGACAGGCCCTGGTTCCCGGTGTTGCCGGCACCTGGAAGGACTTGACTGATAGCGTCAATTTCATGGCTGGCAATTTAACCGCGCAGGTGAGGAATATCGCCGATGTCACCATTGCGGTGGCCAATGGCGATTTGTCCAAAAAGATTACCGTCGACGTCCAAGGCGAAATCCTCCAGCTTAAAGAAGCCATCAACACCATGGTCGATCAGCTGCGCAGCTTCGCCGCCGAGGTCACACGCGTCGCGCGTGAAGTCGGCACCGAAGGAAAGCTGGGCGGGCAGGCCTTGGTTCCCGGGGTCGCCGGTACCTGGAAGGACCTGACTGATAACGTTAACGTCATGGCCGCAAACCTGACTGCGCAAGTGCGCGGCATCGTCAAAGTGGTTACCGCCGTCGCTAACGGCAGCCTCAAAGAAAAGCTTACAGTCGAGGCTAAGGGTGAAGTCGCGGCGTTGGCCGAAACCATCAACAACATGACCGATACCTTGGCCATCTTCGCAGAACAGGTCACCACCGTCGCTCGCGAGGTCGGGGTTGAAGGGCGCTTGGGCGGACAGGCCAACGTGCCCGGCGCTGCCGGCATCTGGAAGGATTTGACCGACAACGTGAACTTGTTGGCGGCGAATCTTACTACTCAGGTACGCGCCATTGCCGATGTCGCCACCGCAGTCACCAAGGGAGATCTTACGCGTTCGATCCAGGTCGCGGCCCGCGGTGAGGTCGCCGAGCTCAAAGATAATATCAATGCGATGATCCAGAACCTGCGCGCGACCACCGAGCAGAACACCGAGCAGGACTGGCTCAAGACCAATCTCGCGAAATTCACTCGCATGATGCAAGGCCAGCGCGATCTTACGACCGTGGGCCAGATGCTGCTTTCGGAGCTTGCGCCGCTGGTCAGCGCGCAGTACGGCGCGATTTATCAGATCGAAGGAAGCAACGGCGACTCGCGGCTGAAAATGCTTGCCAGCTATGCCCGCGCGGCGACTCAGAATGCGGCAGCGGAACTGCCCATCGGGGTCGGCCTGGTGGGTCAGTGCGCTATAGAGAAACGGCGCATTTTGCTCTCGGAAGTTCCATCTGATTACGTTCAAATTACTTCCGGCCTCGGCCGGGCCCGCCCGCGCAACCTGATCGTGCTGCCGGTTCTGTTCGAAGCAGAGACCAAAGCCGTCATCGAGCTGGCCTCACTCGCTGAATTCACATCGACCCATTTGACCTTTCTCGCCCAGCTCACCGAGAGCATCGGCATCGTCCTCAATACCATCGAGGCAACGATGCAAACCGAAGGTCTCTTGCAGCAATCGCAGAAACTTGCCGGCGAACTACAAACCCAGCAGAAGGAATTGCAGCAAACCAATGAAGAGTTGGCAACCAAAGCTCAACAGCTGGCCGAGCAGAACGCCGAAGTGGAGCGCAAGAATCAGGAGATTGAACAGGCGCGTCACGCTCTTGAAGAGAAAGCCGCCGAACTGGCGCTGGCGTCAAAATACAAATCGGAATTTCTCGCCAACATGTCGCACGAATTGCGCACGCCGCTCAATTCAATTCTCATCCTCGCGCAGCAGCTGACATCCAATCCCGAGCGGAATCTTAACGCAAAGCAGGTTGAGTTCGCCCGTAACATCCACGCCTCGGGCGGCGACCTGCTGAACTTGATCAGCGACATTCTCGATCTTTCCAAAATCGAATCCGGCACCGTCAGCGTCGAACCTGAGGAGATTCTCTTCAGCAAAGTGCAGGAAGCGGTGGAGCGAAGCTTCCGGCATGTGGCGGAAGCGCGACACCTTACCTTCAAAATCGAAAGCCATAACGAACTGCCCCAGGGCATGACCACCGATCTCAAACGGCTCCAGCAGGTGCTGAAGAATCTGCTCTCCAATGCGTTCAAATTCACCACGCACGGAAGCGTTGTCTTCCGCATGAAAGTGGCTGAGGCGGGCTGGAGCCCGGAACACCCGATACTCAAAAACAGTTCGAGGGTGATCGCGTTCGAAGTCAGCGACACGGGTATCGGCATTCCGGCCGACAAGCAGAGAAT
Source organism: Binatia bacterium (assembly GCA_036378835.1). Lineage (GTDB taxonomy): Bacteria > Desulfobacterota > Binatia > UBA9968 > UBA9968 > WHTF01. The sequence continues at coordinate 31,567 of DASUVS010000026.1, forward strand.
CATCTTCGAGGCTTTCCACCAAGCCGATGCCGGCACCAGCCGCCGTTACGGCGGCACCGGTCTTGGCTTGGCCATCAGCCGAGAGCTCGCGACATTATTGGGCGGAGAGATCCGGCTTATCAGCAACGTCAACGAGGGCAGTAGCTTCACGCTGTATCTGCCGGAAAACTATTTTGCCTCAGCGTCGGGGGACTTTCCCGCAAGATGGGCTACATTTACTCCGGCGCCCCTGGTAGTGCAGCACTCGCTCAAGCCTGAAGAGATCGCCGACGATCGCGAAACGATTTTACCGAACGACGCGGTGGTCCTGATTATTGAAGATGATCCGCGCTTTGCCGGACTCTTATTGGATTTGGTGCGCGAGCGAGGCTTCAAAGGCGTAGTTACCAACAAGGGATCAATCGCGGGCAATTTGGCGCGCGAATTCAATCCAGTTGCCGTGCTATTGGATATCTTCCTGCCCGACATGCTCGGATGGACGGTGTTGAGCAATCTAAAACAAGACTCGGCCACGCGCCACATCCCGGTGCAAATCGTCAGCGTCGAAGAAGAACGCATCCAAGGACTGGGTCACGGCGCCTTCTCCTATCTGATCAAACCGGCCACCAGCGGGGAGTTGGAGATCGCCATTGACCGGGTCTTGGGCTATGCCAGGGCGGACCGCAAGGAGCTACTAATCGTCGAAGACAACGCGGTGGAAAGGCAAAGTATCGTTGAACTGCTGTCCCACGATAAGGTCGAAATCACTGCGGCGCACAGCGGCGGCGAGGCTTGGAACCTGTTGCGCTCAAAAAAATTCGACTGCATGGTACTCGACTTGAAGCTGCCGGACATCACCGGCTTCGAGTTGCTGGAGCGCATTCGCCGTGAACGGGATCTGCGAGATTTGCCGATCGTCGTCTTTACCGGCAAAGACTTAACCGAGGAGGATGAACTGCAATTGGCGCAAATGGCCGAGAGCGTGGTCGTCAAGGGCGTCCAATCTCCCGAGCGTTTGCTCGATGAAACATCCTTGTTCCTGCACCTGGTAACCACCGAACTCGCGCCTGCCAAGCAACAGATGCTCGAACGGCTGCGCCACAGCGACGAGGCGCTCAGAGGTAAGACGGTGCTGATCGTGGATGATGACGTGCGCAATATTTTTGCTTTGACCAGCTTGCTCGAACAGCACGGGGTGCGCGTGATCAGCGCGGAGACCGGTAACGAGGCTATTTCGCTACTCGATCGGGAGGAAGTGATTGACGCCGTGCTGATGGATATCATGATGCCGGACATGGACGGTTATGAAACCATGGGCCTTATCCGGAAAAGCACAAAGCACAGGCTACTGCCTATTCTCGCGCTCACAGCTAAGGCCATGAAAGGCGACCGGGAAAAATGCCTGGAAGCAGGCGCTTCGGACTATATCGCCAAGCCGGTCAACACGGAGGAACTGCTCGGATTACTACGCATCTGGCTTTTCGGCAAACAGCCACATTCTGGAGTCGGCTATGAACGAAGCAACGGCGAACATCCTCGTAGTTGACGACGATATAAAGACGCTCAAGGCGATGGAGGCGCTTCTCGCCGGCCCGGGGCGAAATATCTCTACGGCTTCGTCGGGTACGGAGGCGCTTCGCCTGTTACTGCGAGAGGAGTTTGCGCTGATTCTGATGGACGTCCGCCTACCAGTGATGGACGGGTTTGAGACTGCCGCGCTAATTCGACAGAGAGAAAGGTTTCGCTACACCCCGATCATTTTTATCTCTGCCATCGATACCTTGGAGTCGGACGTTTTTCGAGGAGCCACCAGCGGGGCCGTTGACTACCTTTTCAAACCGGTTGTTCCGCAAATTCTTCAGGCCAAGGTTTCGGTTTTCGTCGACCTGTTCCATAAAAACGAGCAGCTAAAACTGCAAGCGATCCGGCAAAGCGAGGAGCGCTTTCGAATGGTGGTCGAAAGCTTGCAGGATTACGCGGTTTTTATGATGGATCCGAGCGGCCGGGTTTCGACCTGGAATCTCGGCGCCGAGCGGATTGTCGGCTGGAGCCAGCATGAAGCGATTGGCAAATTGTTCGGCGCCTTCTACACGCCGGAAGACGAGGAAAAGGGTCTGCCTGGCCAGGCATTGAAAGAGTCGGCGGGCGCGGGACGCTATGAAGACGAGGGCTGGCGCCGGCGCAAGGATGGGTCACGCTTTTGGGCTAATGTCGTGGTCACCGCGCTGGTCGATGATCACGGCGAGCTCGTCGGTTTTTCAGCTATCTTCCGTGATCTCACTGCTCGCAAGAAGACCGAAGAACAGCTTAAACGACTCAACTCCGATCTCGAAGAACGCTATGTGGAGAAGGCGGCCGAGCTATCGCATACCATCGGTGAACGGGAAAAGCTGCAAGAGCAGCTTCTCCAAGTCCAGAAAATGGAAAGCATCGGTACTTTGGCCGGCGGAATTGCCCATGACATCAACAACATCCTCAACATCATCTCCGGCTACGCCAATTTGATTATGCAAAGTAGCGAGGGCAAAGACAAAAACTCCGAGCATGTAGAAGTGATTATAGAAACGGTCGAACGAGGCGTTTCTTTAGTGCGGCAGCTCTTGGCCATGGCGCGCAAAGCTGAAACCAAATTCGAACACGTTCGAGTCACAGGTGTCTTGCAGAAGCTGCAAGGCATCATTAATGATACTTTTCCTAAACAGATCGAAGTCATCTGGGATCTACAACCGGAAATGCCGTCGATCATGGCCGACCCTCATCAAATTCATCAGGCGGTTTTCAACCTGTGCCTGAATGCGCGCGATGCCATGCCGGATGGTGGAAAACTGATCGTTTCCACCGAAATAGTTGACGGAGCCGAGCTGCGTAAGATTTCTCAAGAAGCGAAAGAGGAACTATACTGCTGCGTCAGCGTGAAAGACACCGGGGTGGGCATGAGCCTGTCGACTAAAAATCGCATTTTTGAACCGTTCTTTACGACCAAACGCCAGGGAGAGGGAACCGGTTTGGGTCTAGCAGTAGTCTACGGGATCGTCGGTAAACACGGTGGTATTATCGATGTTGAAAGCGAGCCGGATCGCGGCGCAAGCTTTCGCCTCTTTTTGCCGATTCCGAAAAATCAAACCGCAGCAAGCGACCCCCAAGCGGAACAGCCGCGCAGGAAAAATGAGAAGGTAACGGCCGACGGTGAATTGATTCTTTTCGTTGACGACGAAGTGCACCAGCTACGGTTGATGCAGATACACCTGCAGCGAGCGGGGTACAAAGTATTGACAGCGGCCGATGGAGCTGAAGCTGTCGATATGCACTACCGACACAAGCATGAGATCGCAGCAGTGATCCTTGATTTCGGATTGCCGAAGCTGAACGGGTGGGAAGCTTATCGAAAAATGAAAGAAGCCGATCCCGATATCAAGGCGATTTTTGCCACGGGATTTATCGCTTCTCAGCTTGAAACGGAATTGGCTAAGCAGGAACTGAGCGGCGTTATCATGAAGCCCTATCAGCTCGACGAAGTCTTGGAAAAAATCGACAACGCGATCAAAAGCAAAGGTGTTAAACCTGTTCTAGATACCCGCTCAATAGATGATCGCCCTTCGTTCGCCACAACCGCCAAAAATCGTTCCTGACCGCACACCTCAGACTCAGGTGCAGGATGCGCTGACCTCCAACATTGAGTCATGCGACAGCTCGTGCCGCTTGGGTTGTCTCACTGATGGTCGATAGACGAATCTTTCCCGGAAGAACTATTGCTCATGTTTTTTTGAATGATCGCAATCAGGATCAGGAGAAAGGAGAGGAATCGAACAAAATAGAAGAATGGGCGGGCCTCGTTGGGATCATCAGAGAATCCCAGCGCGGCGCGATTTACGCTTCAATCAAAAAAGAAACAGCAAAGAAAAGAAAGAAGCGGTCTCCCGTATCTTTCCAAAAGCGAAGAAAGAACAATCCCGCTATCAGTGAAGCCATGGATATAGCGCCCAATAACATGAAATCCATACGCCGCTCCCTCAATCCATGTCCAAATAATTCCAAATAAAAGAACCATCATAGCAACCAGCGCAACGACCAGGCGCCAAGTAAAAAGATCCACCTCCGGACCTAAAGCCATTTATCTGTGGCTAACAATCCGTTATTGAGGGTCAAACCCAAGAAGCACACACTGCCCCAGAGCAGCAACTTGTACCGGCTGCGATAATAGGCCCGCAGCAGCAAACAAAAACAAAAAAATGCGGTCACCGTACAAGGCGTATAGAAAACACCGGCGATCATTCATTTGTCCTTTCTAAGTCTAAAAGCATCGGCGAATTCTTGAACTCTGTTTTTGGGCTTGGTGTGAATCAGGTTTGTAATAGGACCGAGATGCTTGGCGTAGATTACGGCTAAGAAGTCGACCATTTGTTGCCATGAGGCGTCGCCAGCTGGTATCGATACACAGGGTCCTCCTCCCGCGCTATCGTCACAGAGCCATCTGCATCGAGGCGTGCTAGTAATTCGGCCGTTTGTTTTCACCGATGTAGAGGCGGTTGGCCACAGCTTCACAACTCCATTACGCATCTGGTTTGCTGCGAAGAAGCAGCAACGCTTCCAGATAAGCGACCGATTCGATTCTCTCCGGAATAAATTGCTTAACTTCGTTCGGGATCGGGTCGCGATTTATGCAGTGATCGGTGGATGAAGTTAATAGCGTATGACCGGCTGAGTTGTAAACACTGGGCTGGAAACAAAGAACCTGGGTTCACTTGATCTCGAGTAAGCAATTGAACTCTCTTATGAAGACAACATAGCACTGCCCTGTTCAAGCGTTGCTTGATTGTTACAGGCACTAACACCTTTTACAAACGGCCACGTCAAAGGTCTCATGAGGGAAACTTGTCGACAACGGTTGTCAGGATTACCGGAACGGCATTTGCGAATCTGGCGGCCAGTGGAACCGCAAACTTTTTACCGCAAGAAACACAATAGCGATCTTTGGCATTTTTGCTCCAATTGTACGAATTGGCCGATTGCGGATTTTGACGCCACCGAACGCGGTGCTCCACCGTCCGGTGATTTCTGTGGTGAATGTATCGATAAGCAACATCAAGGAACGTGCGAGCAGACTATAGGAGCACAGCCAAATGCACCGATTGCTCGCAAGAAGATCCTGATCATCGACGATCAACCTGACGTCCGGCGGGTGCTTACGATAAGCTTACGCCATCTAGGCTATGAGACATGCGAAGCATCCGACGGCAGCGCCGGCATCCGAATGAGCCTAATGGAACATCCCGATTTGATCGTGATGGATCTTTCGTTACCCGACTCCAGCGGTTTGGAAACCGCCAAACGGATTAAGACAAATTCGCAGACGAGTCATATTCCGATCGTTGCCTGTTCCGGTTGGAAGAGCGATGAGATCCTTGAACAAGCGGCGGAAGCTGGGATCGTAGAATTTTTAGGCAAGCCGATCTCCCCGGAGCTACTTGCCGAAGTCATCGAAAAACTTACCTGAAATAAGACACGGCATGATCAATCCGAACCTGCACGCAAAACGCCCTTCGACAGATGTCGAAGGGCGTTTCTCTTAGGTCTAAGCTGGCTCCCCGGGAGGGATTCGAACCCCCGACCAATTGGTTAACAGCCAACTGCTCTACCGACTGAGCTACCGGGGAATAGTAGATTGCTTTTCACCCGCCCGAACACCGCCACGGCCGCGTCTCATCGCAAGCTGTTTGAACCGGTTAAACCCGGGTGAACAGATCATTTAATTAGCACACGAATGCAGCGAATTCCAGGCAGGAAGACTATCCTGTGTCCAAACCTCGAGAGTGCAAGGCTTCGCAGGTCAATCCAACGAATGAGATTAGTCTAACTGCAGATTTTTTAATTCCGCCAGCATTTTTTGGTGATGGGTTGCGGGCCAGTAGATACGGCGGCAATCGGCGCACCAAAAAAATTCCTCTTGGCTTGCAAAGACGTATTCCGGCACCGCTCCTTTGACGGAAGCTTTCGGTCGCGGCTGCAGAGAAGAATTGCAAATAAGACAGCGCTTGAAGAGATGGTTGTTTCGAATCAGATGAAATGTGCTGACCACCTGATGCAGCTGTTCGCGAAAATTATCGCTTTGTATAAACAGAGACTGCTGCGGTTGGCAACGCAATCGGCGGTCACGGGTGAGAATCATCCTGTTTTCTTGGCGTGCCACACGGATTAAACCGGCGCCTGAGAGATGCCGACCATAAATCACATCCTGTCCTAACACCCTGAGCCATTTCGCAAGCCTCCCGAGCATGACGTCGGCGGCGAATCTCAATTCAAGCGGAGTTGGGTTGGACATCTGCTGGCATTTAGTTGAACTGATTTGCCTTTCCATTTACCATAGCGTGTTTTACCGCATGATCTCTAAACAATCCATTGGCCTTGCTATCGTTGCGTTCTGGTGCGTGATGAACCTGTTGCTCATCAAACGCCAGCTCTGGGCGCCACCGCCGCCAGTTTTCGTCAGAGCGACGGAAGTTCTTGCAGAAGGGACGAACGAATGGTGGGGAGTTTACTACCACGGTGAGAAAATCGGCTTTAGCTCACAGAGAATTGAACCGAACCAGAACGGCTATCACTTGGTCGATCAATCGGTGTTGCAATTGAATCTGTTAGGAACGACGCAACGCGCTTCGACCCGGCTGGCGATGGACGTGGATAGAGAATGGGTGCTTAAAGATTTCGATTTTGAGCTACTATCAAACGACGTCCGTTTCCAATCCGGGGGCAAGGTGATTGCAGGCCAGCTACACCTTGAAATCGAGTCGGCCGGCCATACCTCGAAGCAGACTGTCGCGTTGCGCCAACCGCCTTACTTAGCCGCAGCTTTGAAACCTATGGTGGCAAGCCAGCAGTTGGAGCCCGGCAAAGAACATTTCTTCACAATCTTTGACCCTGCGACTCTGGCGCACCACATCACTTCGATGGTTGTCGAAGCACGCGAGCACATTCTCCTCGGCGACCAAAAAGTGCCGGCGATCCGATTGCGTCAAAAATTCAAAGGGATCTCTGTCGTTTCATGGATCGATGGAAACGGCCGCACGCTGAAGGAAGAAAGCCCCGGCGGGTTTGCTTTACGGCAAGAAGCTCCGTCAGAAGCGAAGAGCTTCGCTGATTCCCGCGCCGTTCCCTTGGATCTGATTGCACGGGCTTCGATCACCGTTGGCGATTCGATTTCCGAGCCTCAAACGAAACGCAAGTTGCGACTGAGATTGGCGGGAATCGACGCGGCCAAGTTCGCATTGGATGGGGAGCGCCAGAAGTTTAGTGAAGGTGTGTTGGGAATCGAGCGAGAGAAAGTAAGTCCGTCCGACACTTACAAACTCCCGATGAAGAACCATCGGTTCACCTCGTTTTTACAACCCACGGCATTTCTACAGACCGATCATCCATCGATCCGCAACCATGCCGCGCGAATCCTCGGCGCGGAAACCGACGCGCACAGAGCCGTACTGCGTCTAAAGAAATGGGTCTACAACGAAATCAAAAAGCAGCCCACCATCAGTATCCCTAACGCTCTCCAAGTACTGCACACTAAAACGGGGGATTGCAACGAACATACGGTGCTATTCAACGCGCTCGCGCGCGCCGCGGGCATTCCAGCTAGAACGGTAGTTGGCTTGGTCTATCTGCGCGGCGCATTTTACTACCATGCGTGGTCCGAAGTGTGGCTCGGCAAATGGGTATCACTAGATTCGGTGCTCGACCAATTTCCCGCTGATGTCACTCACGTCAAATTCATTGAAGGCGAAATCGACCGGCAGTTAGACATGCTACAGTTGATCGGCAATCTCAGAATAGAGGTTTTGGGACAAGAATGATTTCAATAAAGTCGTAGGACGCTTTCAAACCTCATTGCGCAAATGACTCCAAACCAATTAATCCGCCGCCTTGTACGGCATGGACTTCCGCAAAAATAGATTCGACTTGCTCGCTATGATTCGCATAATCAATTTACGCAAGCAGTATGGCCGCCTGGCTGCTGTAGATAATCTCAACATCGAAGTTGCTCCGGGAGAAATCTTCGGCTTCTTGGGGCCCAACGGCGCCGGCAAGACGACGACCATCCGGGTGATGATGGGTATCTTGAGAGCGAGCTCGGGCCGAGTGATTCTCGGCGGCCACGATGTCGCACAAGAGCCGCAGCAAGCCAAAGCGATTGCCGGATTCATCCCCGATCGCCCGTTTATTTATGAAAAACTCAGCGGCAAAGAATTTCTTACGTTCATCGCGAAGCTGCACCGCATGGAATCGGCTCGATTGAGACGCAGGATCGACGAGCTATTGGAATATTTCGAATTGGCCAATTGGCAGGACGAGTTGGTGGAAGGGTTTTCACACGGCATGAAGCAGCGCCTGGTCTTGTGCGCGGCGCTAGTTCATGAGCCGCGCATTCTCATTGTCGACGAGCCGATGGTCGGCTTGGATCCCAAGGGCGCGCGCACCATTAAGGACCTATTTCGTTCATTGGCGAAGGCCGGCACCGCGGTTTTTTTATCGACACATAGCATCAGCGTGGCCGAGGAAGTATGCCACCGCATCGGAATTATTCAGAAGGGCCACCTGATAGCTAGCGGCACAATGGCGGATATCTACGGATTGGCCCGCGGACGAGACAGTAACTTGGAAGATGTTTTCCTCGAGCTGACCCAGCAGCAGGACGACTTAACTCGATTGCCCCGGGAGCGGCAGCTATGAGCACCCTTCTGCACCTCCTCTCGCCCAAGTGGTTGACTTGGAGAAACGACTTTCATCGCGGCCGAGCTCGGTCGGGCCGGCGCTGGTCACTCCTGGCCCTGGGGATGTGTTTCTGGATCGGCACGTTCTATGTGATTCGTCGCGTGCTCATATATTTTCAATCGGTGCATGAGCTCGGGCCGGCCCTGGCCTATCAACTCTTATTGATCATTCTGCTGACCTTTCTGTCGATGCTGCTGTTCAGCAATCTCATAACAGCGCTCTCGGCGTTTTTTCTCGCGCGCGATCTGGACTTGATCATCTCTATGCCGCTTTCACAGGATGGTTTCTATTATTCGCGTTTGATTATGACGGCAGTTAACTCATCGTGGATGGTGCTACTTTTCAGTTTGCCGATCTTCGCCGCCTACGGCACGGTCTTCGGCGGCGGATTCATCTTTTACCTGTGGTTGTTGTTGTGTCTGCCGCTGTTCTTGATTATTCCCGCAGCATTCGGGGTTTTGGCTACGCACCTCTTCGTCTATTTTCTTCCCGCCAAGCGCATCCGCGATATACTTTTTTTCATCGGCCTGTTTGCCTTCATTTTGATTTATTTTCTATTTCGGTTTTCCCAGCCGGAAAGATTAGTGCGGCCCGAAAGCTTCGGACACTTCGTCCAATTCCTAACCGCCATGGAAACACCATCTTCGCCTTATCTGCCGAGCAGTTGGTCGGCTGAAATCCTCGCTGGAACTCTATTTAAACGCTCCACGGACCAGGCGTTCTTCTTTGCGTTGCTGGCGAGCTATGGGTTGTTTTTACCGCTCGTAACGTCATGGGTTTCGGGCGCGGTATACCTGGACGGCCGGTCCAAGGCACAAGAATCGAACCAGGGTCGGCGAAAACTGAATTGGCTCGATCTCTTGATCGATCTACTGACTCGTCCGTTTTCAGCAGTGATGCGAGCTATTTTGATCAAGGACATCAAAACTTTCATGCGTGATAGCAGTCAATGGTCTCAGGTATTCCTTCTAGTCGCACTGATTGTCGTCTACCTCTACAATTTCAAAGTATTGCCGCTCGATCGATCGCCCATGCCGGCCGGAACCTTGAGAACCATAGTTGCCTTCGTCAACTTGGCCTTGGCCGGCTTCGTCCTCAGCGCGGTGGCCGTGCGCTTTGCGTTCCCGGCAGTAAGCCTCGAAGGCAATGCGTTTTGGCTCTTACAGAGCTCACCGATATCGCTTAGGACGCTGCTCTGGAGTAAGTTTTGGCTAAACTTATTGCCACTTCTTTTTCTCGGTGAATTACTGGTCTTTTTCAGCAATCTGATGCTGGGTGTGCCGAACTGGATGATGGTCTTATCGCTGGTCACGATCTTTCTGATGACGGTCGGTATTACTGCGATTTGCGTGGGCGTCGGCGCACTCTATCCCAAATTCGCCTACGATCACGTGGCCGAAATCCCGACCAGCTTCGGCGGTGCGATCTGCATGATCTTCAGCATCGGCTTCATCGGCCTCATAGTTATGATAGAAGCGTGGCCGATTTATCTACTGACCAGCCGATCACTCGCGCTTGGAGGATCCCACACTCCGATAGAGTGGTTGATTGCCCCTTCTCTGATAAGCGCCATCGCCGTGACCGTCGTCGCCGTGGTAGTGCCGATCAGGAAATCTCTTAGAAGCCTGGAAGCTATGGGAGCCTAGGAGCCGTAGGTTCTGCCGTAGCGTGTCCGGACAGATCAATTTCGGCATTGAATTTAGAAATGAACCAGTAACCTCGGCGCGGTGAACAAAAGCTCTGGGCATCAATGCGCATTTGCAGAACACGGATGTCTCGATAAACTATAGCCGATGGAAGACAAAGCTCCGAGGTCACCAATGGAACTGATCCATACGCTTTACGAGCCCGCGGGAAAGGGCCCGCATCCAACTATTCTGACATTGCACGGCAGAGGCGCCAACGCCCTCGATCTGCTAGGTCTCGCCCCACATCTCTGCGGCGGCCGATTGCTTATGATCTGCCCGCAAGGTCCTTTGGAAACCCCTATCGGACCGGACGCCAGCGGTTACGCTTGGTATCCCATGAGCATGGGAGGCCCGCCGGATATCGCGTCGATCCTAATGTCGCGGCAAAAGCTACAGCAGTTTCTCGACGAGTGTCTTGCGCATTATCCGATCGACGCAAAAAAATTGGCAATCCTCGGCTTTAGCCAAGGCGGCGTAATGGCGTACAGCCTGGCTCTCTCGGCCCCGGATCGCTTCGCCGCCTTGGTCGCGCTAAGTAGCTGGCTGCCGCCGGAGCTGGTGCCGCACTTGTCGCACGGCAACTCAGCGCAGGATTTGCCGACGTTGGTTCAACACGGCACTCAGGATTCAATGATCGAGGTCGAACGAGCAAGGCAGTCTGTGGAGACACTGCGTCAAGCACGGATTCCGCTGACGTATAGAGAATACGAGATGGGCCATGAAATCAGGCCGAGAAGCCTTTCGGACCTCTCGGCCTGGTTAGATGAGAAGGTACTCTCGCCGATCGCACTGGCGAATGAGACGCGCAGAGATTAACGGCGCATGTAGCTGTGATCCCGGGCCATCGCCTCAAGACGGGCGATTCGATCTTCCATCGGCGGATGCGTGCTAAACAGCGCCGAGAATCCTCCGCCGGTCAGCGGGTTAACGATAAACATATGCGCGGTCGCGCTGGCCGTAGCCTGGCTGGTCTCAAGAGGGATGTGCTGTGAGCCGAGGTGAAGCTTGCGCAACGCGCTGGCTAACGCGAGCGGATCTCCAGTGGTTTTTGCGCCGCCAACATCCGCTCCGTACTCCCGCGATCGCGACACCGCCATTTGAATCAGCAGCGCCGCCAACGGCGCAACGATCATCATCACCAGCAGGCTGATCATATTACCGCCGCCCTCACGATCATCTCTATGACCGCCGCCAAAGATAGCCGCCCATTGGGCCATCTGCGCCACGTAGCTGATGGCGCCGGCCAGGGTTGCGGCGATAGTGCTGACGAGAATGTCACGATTGGACACGTGCGCCAGTTCATGACCTAAAACGCCGGCAAGCTCGCGCTTATCGAGAATGCGACGGATCCCCGCCGTGACCGCCACCGCGGCATGCTGCGGATTACGACCGGTGGCAAATGCGTTCGGTGTCTCCTGCGGCAACATATAAACCTTGGGCATCGGCAAACCAGCCCGCTGCGTGAGATCCTGGACAATGCCGTAAAGTTCCGGATCATCCTGCGGCGTGATCTCTTGGCCTTGATACATTTTGATTACGATCTTATCACTGAACCAATAACTGAAAAAATTCATCGCAGCAGCGATGACAAAGGCGATTACTGCTCCCTGTTGACCGCCTAGGACGCTACCGACCCAGACCAGCAGCGCCGTCATCAATGCGAGTAGAACCGTTGTACGAAACATGTTCATAAGTTCCCCTTTGCCGTATCGTACGGTTTGATTAGGTGATGTCAAGTACAAAGCACGCAGTGTAATGTGCGTACGAACTAGACAAAAGGCAAGAGCCGAGCTAGATAAAATCAAACGGATCAATGGTTTATCAGTTCGGGAACGGAGAAGACAATGCAAATAGGGGTGGTATTTCCGCAAACGGAAATCGGCACGGATGCAGGTGTTATACGGGAGTTTGGACAGGCTGCTGAACAGCTTGGCTATCACCATATCCTGGCATACGACCATGTTTTAGGCGCCAATCCGGCGAGCCGCCCGGATTGGCGTCCCCCTTACACGCACCAAAGCACGTTTCACGAACCGTTCGTTCTGTTCGGTTATCTGGCAGCATTGACCAAGACGATCGAGTTAGTGCCCGGGGTTCTTATTTTGCCGCAGCGACAAACCGCCCTGGTCGCCAAACAGGCAGCGGCTCTGGACGTTTTGAGCGGTGGCCGCTTGCGCCTCGGTATTGGCATCGGTTGGAATCCGGTTGAATATGAGGCGCTCGGCGAAAATTTTAGTAATCGCGGTCAGCGCTCGGAAGAACAGGTTCAATTGCTGCGTCTACTCTGGACGCGCGAGATCCTCAGCTTCGATGGTCGTTGGCACAAGATCAGCGATGCCGGAATCAATCCACTGCCGGTTCAACGGCCGATTCCGATCTGGTTCGGCGGTGGTCACGACCGGGTGCTGCGGCGTTTAGCCCGGATGGGTGACGGCTGGTTTCCCCAACTACCTCCCGAGAGATGCCGCGCGGCCATCGAGAAGATTAACGCTTATGCGCGTGAAGCTGGACGAGATCCGGAAACTATCGGCATTGAGGGTCGAATGACGATTAGCGCCGCATCGGCCGGGACATGGAATGAACAGGTCAAAGCCTGGAAAGAGGTGGGGGCAACGTATCTTGGCGTGAACACCATGAACTCGGGATTTAGCAACCCTGCGGCTCATATCGACGCGATCCGGAATTTTAGGGAAGCAACAAAACAGCTTTGGTAAGCGTTTCTCTGCGTCACCCGGCCTGCTCGATCATTCCTGTCTTATGCTTGTTCATCCAGGAACGCAGGGCGCCAAAAGGCTCGCCGCCATTTTGCGTAGATTGCTCTAAAGCATTGATCGTCCGCACGAGACTACCACCTTCGAGCTCATATAAAGATTCAAATAACTGCAGGTTCTTTAGATAAACGCCGTAATGCATCACCACTGCATTATTGAGCGGCTGTTGGGAAAACCCGCGAAAACGATGCTCCGGTCGGGTCGCAGTGCGTCGGGCCCATTCGGATTGACTGCGTGCGAATACTTCGTTACGCAAACGCAGCTTATCTTCTTTCGCTATGTTGCGGTCATACAAGTCTGAAAGATTGATGATGAGTTCTTCGATAAACCCGGCAAATTCAAGCTCTTCCTGCCAGAGTTGAACTGCCCTTCGAAATTCCGCGCTTTCATAGCCGAACCGTTGACCGAAAAAATCGATGGTTGCCCGATGGCCGATAAAATTAGCGGCACTCTCGTTAAATGCGCCGGCACCTTTTACATACAACGTATTATGAAAGAGCTCGTGAAAAACTATCTCGCTGAGCGCGATCTTGTCGAATCTTAAAAGATGCGAGAGCAGCGGATCGTCAAACCACCCGAGGGTGCTAAACGCCGCCGAAGTTCGAATCGTCGTGTCATAGCCTTGCTTATCAAGCCGTTCAGCCTCCGATTGCGCTTCGCTTTTGGAGAAAAAACCTTTGTAAGGCACGTGACCGACAACTAGAAACCACCAGGTATAGGGCCGCAGTTCGGTTTGGGGGGCGGCGATGACAATGTAAGTCAAATCCGGGCGGTCAACATAAGAGTAACTGGCGTAACTGCCGGCCACGTTAAGATTCAGAACGTTCTGGGCGTAATCGCGCACTGCCAGGACGGTCGTGAGCTTTTCTTTGGTATCGTAATGTAGGTCCGGCGTGGCCAAGAAATCCGCGATTGGCTGCCGCCGCCACAGTATTCGTCCTTCCTCGTAAGCAGCGCGAAGAAAATAAATCGGCGAACAACCTGAGAGCAACGAGCTCAACATCAATGTCACGATAAGGAAGCAGGAAAATGCCCGGATCATAACGCGGCTGGGGTAAACACGCTCTTGCAGGCGATGCAAAACTCCCCATCGCCGGCAATCAATCATAGATTTTCGGCTCCGTTTCTTGAACCGGCAGTCTCAACTCCTCGCGCTCATATTGCAGCTGATATAAACGACTATAAATCCCTTGCTTCTCCATCAGCTGTGAATGAGAACCGAATTCGCGCACTTCGCCGCGATGAAACACGATAATGCGGTCGGCATTGCGGATAGTCGAGAGCCGATGCGCAATCAATAAACAAGTGCGATCGCGCATAACCCGCTCCAGGGCATCCTGTATCAATGCTTCGGTCTCGGTATCGACACTTGAGGTCGCCTCATCCATCACCAGGATTTCCGGCTCGAATACCAGCACCCGTGCGAGTGCGAGCAGTTGCCGTTGCCCAGCGGAAAAATTGCTGCCGCGCTCTCGCACGTCGGCGCTAAATCCTCCGCCAAGCCGCCGTATAAAGATATCGGCATTGGTCAATCGAGCCGCGTTTTCAATCCGCTCCAGCGGCACCGAACGGTCGCCGAGCGCGAGATTGGTGCGGACATCTCCGGAGAAAAGAAACACGTCTTGCAAGACAACACCAATATGTCTTCGCAGCGCCTGCAAATCCCAGTCTCGGACATCGACGCCGCTAACTTGGATCGATCCTTTCTGTACGTCATAAAAACGATTGAGTAGCTTGATAGTGGTTGTTTTCCCCGAGCCTGTCGCTCCGACGACGGCGATTTTTTCTCCGGGTTCGATGCGGAAAGACACTCCCTTGAGGACCGGGTCGTCGGCTTTATAGTGAAACCAGACGTCATCAAACACCACTTCACCCCGGAACGGCTTGGGTATGACGGCTTTCTTCGGACTATCAATCGTAACCGGCGTATCCAGAAGCTGAAAAATTCTTTCCGCGGACGACATGGCAGACTGCATGACTGCATACTTCTGACTGAAATCGCGCAATGGAACAAAGAATCGGTGGATGTATTCCTTGAAAGCCACTACCGTGCCGATCCCGATGATGCCATGCACAACTTCGCCGCCTCCATACCAAAGCAGCAAAGCCACGCTCACCGAACCGGCGGCTTCGACCATCGAGTAAAGCGCGGCTTCATAAAGATTGGAGAGATGATAAGCATCACGATGAGCGGCATTGAGATCGTCGAACTCGCGATAGCTCTTCTCCTCACGGGCAAACAGTTGAATGATGGCCATACCTGAGAGCGCCTCGCCCAGGTAGGCATTGATCCGGGCGATCCGCTCGCGAATCAAACGGTATGTCTGGCGCGCTTTGATTCGAAAAAAGTTTATGGCCAGAGCCATTGGCGGGATCAGCGCCAATGAAACCAACGTCAATTCCGCATGCAGATAGAACATGATACCGATGATCCATACAACCATGACGAAATCGGAGATCAGGGTCATCACCCCGGAAGAAAACATCTCCTGTAGAACATCGACGTCCGTCGTCATGCGCGTGACTAACCGTCCGACCGGGTTGCGATCGAAATAAGCCATCGGCAACTTCTGCACGTGTGAGAATATGTCTACCCGGAGGTCGGCCAGACAGCGCTGCGCCACAGCCATGGTCAGGTAGTAATGAAAAAAAATCATGATGGTCTCGCCGACGATGGCTCCCAAAAAAAGCAGGGCGACGGCTTGCAAACCTGATAAATCGCCATGGGCAATGTATTGATCAATGCCGACTTTCATCAGGTACGGTTGCGCCAGGCCGAAGGCTTGCTGTAGCGGCAACAGCAACATGGCGAAGAAAAACAGGCGTTTGTAAGGCCTTATGTATCGCCACAGACGCCGGATCAGTCGCAGATCGTAAGCCTTGCCGAGAATTTCTTCCTGCTGGGAGGGCTCGGCCACTTAGATCTGCTCCAACTCCTCGGCCAAGCGTTGCTGCTGATGGAGTTCCGCATAAAGGCCGCCACGCTCCACCAGTTGATGGTGGCTACCCCGTTCGAGAATGCGACCGTCCTCAAAAACGAGGATTTCGTCGGCATCCTTTACGGCGGAAATCCGATGGGAAATGATCAGACAGGTTTTCTCTTTCAATATCGACCGCAGTCCTTGCAGAATCTCAGCTTCGGTCTGGGCATCAACACTCGATAAGCAGTCATCGAGAATAAGCACCGGAGGATCGATGGCCAGTGCGCGCGCCAAAGTCGCCCGCTGTTTCTGACCACCGGAAAGCGTAACGCCGCGTTCACCGACCACGGTGTCGAGCCCCTGCGGGAAATTTTCCAGGTCGCGTTCGAGCCGGGCAATGCGCACGGCCCGTTGCAAATCCTGGTCAGAAACATCGTCTCGGCCGAAGCTAAGATTGCGCCCGAGGGAAGTCGAAAACAGAAAGGGCTCTTGAGGAACATAGCCCAATTGTTTGCGCAGATCGCGCAGCGACAGCTTACGAACATCCTGACCGTCCACGAGAACCTCGCCGGATGACGCGTCGAACAGCCGCGGCACGAGCTGCGCTAGAGTGCTCTTTCCGGAACCGATCCGGCCGACCAGAGCGACGGTTTTTCCTATCGGCAACGAGAAGCTGATGTTGTCCAGAATCGCGTGACCATTCGACTGGTGCTCGTAGGCAAAGGAAACCTCGCGGAACTCGATTCCCTTCTTTAGCTCCGCAAGCGGCAGCGCGCCAGGCAAACTGGCAATCGCCGGCTGAGTGTTGAGAACTTCCTCGAGCCGCTTCATCGCCGCACGGCCGCGCTCCACCAGCGACAACATCCATCCGAAGGCGGCAGTCGGCCACGCCAAGACGTTTAGATAAGCGATGAAGGCGACGATGTCCGCCACCAGTAAATCGCCCCGCGCGACGCGCACGCCGCCATACCAGATCACGATCACAACTGTCAGACCGTTGATGCCCTGCATGAGCGGTGTGACGATGCCGCGCATTCGCGCCATCTCCAAACTCTTGATGCGAAATTCTTCATTGAGTGCGACAAATTGCTGGGTCTGATACTTTTCCTGAGCGTAGGCCTTCACCACATGCATTCCACTAAGATTCTCCTGCACATGGCTGCTGAGCGCGGACATCTGCTGCTGAACCTCGAGTGAGGACTTCATGATCCGGCCGCGAAACTTGGCCGCGGCGTACATAAGCAGTGGGAACGGTGCCAACGCCGCCAAGGTCATACGCACGTCCATCGAGAGCATCAAGGCAAGACCATACACATAATAGAGCGGCGCGTTGGCGAAATTGAGCACTCCCGGGCCGAGCATCACGCGCACGGCAGAGATATCGTTGATCACTCGCGACATCAAATCACCGGTACGACGCGCGTGATAGAACGACAAGGGCAATTTCTGCAGATGGGCGAATAGATCGTTGCGCAAATCATACTCGACATTGCGCCCGGCATTGAAGATCAGCGCCCGGGAGCAGGTCCGTATGATCCCCTGCGCCAGCGCGGCCAGACCGATCACAGCAGCGTAATAGGTGACGTCACTGAGCGCGCCGCCCTGCTCGAGAATACGCACGGCCTCGCGGATCCACCAAGGAATCCACATCACCAAGGTTGCGGTGCCAAACAAGCACAACCCGCCCAGGAGATAGCGGCGCCAGTAACGCCAAAGGTAAGTCTTAAGCCGCCCCATTTAAATGATCAAAATACTCTAGGGGGTAAGCCTTATCAAGGAATTGTCGAAGTCACTGCGGAGTCGGACCATTATTGCTTGACAATACCAAGTCGCTCACTAATAAAGATGTATGACGCAAACTCAGAATCGTCGTGATGACCTTCGCAACATCGCTATCATCGCTCACGTCGATCACGGCAAAACAACTCTCTTAGACGCGATGTTGCACCAAAGCGGCATCTTTCGCGCCAACGAACACGTGGCCGAGCGAGTGATGGACTCCATGGACCTGGAACGAGAACGCGGCATCACCATCATGGCCAAGAACACGACCATTCATTACGGCAATATCAAAATCAACATCGTCGATACCCCGGGACATGCCGACTTCGGCGGCGAGGTCGAGCGCACCTTGGCCATGGTCGATGGCGTGATGCTATTGGTCGATGCCTCCGAAGGGCCGCTGCCACAAACCCGTTTCGTATTGAAGAAGGCGCTCGAATCCAAGTTGCCACCAATCATCTGCATCAATAAGATCGATCGCCCGGATGCGCGTGTTGCCGAGGTTCTCGATGAAATTGTCGATTTGTTCATCGACTTGGATGCAACCGAAGATCAACTCGACTTTCCCGTGGTCTATACCAATGCTCGGGCGGGCACGGCCACGCGCGATCTGAAGCGGCCCGGCGAAACTCTGAAACCTTTGTTTGAGTTGATTGTGCAAGCATTGCCGGGACCCAACGTCGACCCCGCAGCCGTCACACAGTTTCAAGCCAACAACTTAGACTATAGCGACTATGTCGGGCGACTGGCAGTAGGCAGGGTCAAAAACGGCACGTTGACTCCCGGTCATTATACGCTGTGCCGGGTAGACGGCAAGCAAGAACTCGTCAAGGTAACTCAGGTTTATGGCTGGCAAGGATTGAAACGGGTCGAGATTCCAAAAACTGAAGGGGGCGACATCGCTGCCATCGCCGGCATTGAAGACATCAATATCGGTGACACGATCACCGATCGCGAAAACCCCCACCCCTTACCGCCGCTGCGTATCGATGAGCCGACCATCGCCATGGTTTTCAACGCCAACAATTCGCCCTGGTCGGGCCGGGAAGGCGAGTTCGTGACGTCGCGCAAGTTGCGCGAACGGCTTTTCTTCGAGCAACGCCGCAACGTCAGCCTGCGCGTCGAGGAAACAGACCTACCCGATGCGTTCAGAGTTACCGGCCGCGGTGAATTTGCCCTAGCCATCGTCATCGAAACGATGCGTCGTGAAGGTTACGAGCTTCAGGTCTCGAAACCTATGGTGGTCATTCGAGAAATCGATGGCGTCACCCATGAACCGATGGAACTGCTGGTCATCGACGTGCCCGAGGATTTTATCGGCGTCGTATCGCAGTTGCTGGCTGTCCGAAAAGGCAAGATGACCAAAATGATCCATGCCGGATCGAGCCGGGTGCGTTTGGAATTCGCCGTTCCGTCGCGCGGCCTCATCGGTTTTCGCTCTCGTTTTTTGACCGACACTCGCGGCACCGGTATTATGAACGCGCTCTTCAATGGCTGGGCGCCATGGCACGGCCACATTCAATCGCGAACCAACGGCGCCATGGTAGCGGACCGCGAAGGTCCAACGACTCCCTACGCTGTTTTTCACCTTCAGGAGCGTGGCGTGCTGTTTATTGCGCCCGGCACGAAGGTTTACGAAGGAATGATCGTCGGCGAGTATTCACGGGAGAACGACCTCAATGTGAATATCTGCCGGGAAAAAAAGCTCACGAACATTCGAGCCGCCGGCAAAGACGAAAACATCCTGATCTCGCCGCACCGCGAAATGGGTTTGGAAGAAGGAATCGAATGGATCGCCGATGATGAACTGGTCGAAGTGACACCGGAATCGATCCGCCTGCGCAAGAAGATCCTCAGACAGGCCGATCGACCCAGGCGCCGACAGGAGAAGGACGACGAGTGAAGCCGCCGTAGTTCAGTCGGAGTGTAAGGCCAGCCGGTTTCCCTCGCTATCCAAGATGATACAACGAAATCCGAACGGTCCGATGGCATGTTTTGGCTGGAGAATTTTGCCGCCGTGAGCAGTCACTGCTGCAATCGCATCGTCCAATCGCCCGTTGGCATCGAGGTAGATCATGACACCTTGGGCGGACGGCTTCTCTTCCGCACTTTGCAATAAGCACCCACCCACCTCACCGTCGTTATGCGGCAGCACACCAATGGTCATTCCGGGCAAGTCCTGCCTTTTGACTTCTCTGCCGAGTACAGCGGAGTAGAATTTTACGGCTCGGTCCAGCTCGGAAACTGGAATATCACACCAAACAATTTGATTGGCCATGAGCTCTTCCTTTGAAGAATCTATAATTCAAGTCGGTTTCGTGAAGTGCGTTACTTTCTTTTTCGTTCTAAATCACTTATAGCCTGCGCTCGCAAGAGATGAAAGCCTGCAGCCCATTTGTCGAGATCGCAAAACACTTAAACTCCAGGAGCGACTAGCTGGACTTCAATCGGGCAGCTAGTTGCTTCGCGGTCAGCCGGTATTTGAATGCTTTGCGGCCGTTGATGAACAACACAGGAACCTCTTCCCCGTACTTTTGTTTGAGACCAGCGGAGCCATCGATGTCGATTTCGTCAAGCTCGAGCGGAGTGCTTTCGGCTACACGTCGAATTACAGTTTTCATCTCCTCACACAGACAACAGCCGGCTCGAGAGTACAAGAGCAATCGATGGCTCATGGTGGCGCCGCCTTGTTATCATCTCGCTTGGGGTTCTCACCCAAGCCAATCGCGTTCTTCGGTATGCCGAGAACCCCCCAAAACCATTCTGATAAGGTGCCGAGCGGCGCCGGCGTAATCGTGGGCTCCTCAATCGGACCTTTGATATTAAAGCTCGCCACTAAGAACGAGTTCTTTATCGCGGCGATACCACGGCCAAGAAGGGGTATGTGATTGATCACGGTATCGATCCCTGCAAACGGTCGCACGGCGACGATGAAATCGATGTCGTCTTTCGGCGCGTCAATTCTCCCGGTGCCGGTCATGCGCAGATCATCGCTATCGACCACCAGATTTTGGGTGTAATAAACCCCTTTGTTCACTTTGAAATCGCCGGCGATGGAGCGAAAGCGGATACCATCCTTGGCCAAGTCGGGAAGTTGCAAGGTAAACCATCGGGATAAGTCAAGTAGATTTAAAATCTGCACCAGAATCCGCATACGGTGGATAATCCCGTCCTCGATCTTGAGATTGAAAGCGCCGTTCATATTCCTTTTACGTTCGGCATCGTCGTTGCCGGCGGTCTCAAGGCTTCCAGTTAAGTTTACCGTTCCGCTCATTTCGGTCGTGGTCAGATCGAACCAACGGAGAAACGACTGAACCGGGACTCCTCGAACCTGAGAATCCGCACGTATGCTCAAGCTATCGCCACGATCATCAATGGTCGTCTTAGCCTGCACGGCGCCCCCCGCTGCGCGCGCTGTAAGATTTGTCAGACGCCACACCCGGCGGTCAAGGGTGACATCACTCTTTAAATCACCGAAGTCGATCGCCTTGATCTTTCCGTTCGCGACAGCGATGCGACCTTGAGCCTGCAGATTAGCGTAGAACTCACTCGATTCGGCATCGAGCTGTGTCAGCAAGTAAGTGATGTCCAAGCTTGGCGCAGTGAAGTCGAAGACCAGCTGCGGTTGCTCGGCGTAGCGCCAGCGCCCGTTGGCAGCGCTGGGAAATCCAACGAGCAAGCCCCGGAGGTTCTTAAAATCGATTCCGCTCTCATCGATGTTTATGTTTCCATTCAAGGCGCGAATCGGCTGCAATAACGGTGGAGTGGCGAGCTGAACGTTAACCAAATCCAAAATGCCGGTAAAGCTCCGTTTGTCCTTGTTGCTCAACGATCCTTGGTATCGCACCGAACCGCGGACGATACCGGGATCAGTGACCGATCCCGACGAGAGCAAGAGCCGCGTCACTATACCGGATTTCAAGCCCGTCGAGTTGACGCTGAGATCGAAAACGCCGTCTTGTGAGGCGTAATCCCTCACTACAAAAGCGATCTCGACCGGCGATCCGGATATCGCCGCGCGGATTTTTTCGGCTTTTATCTCTGTTCCGGTGAAAATGATGTCGCCCTGCCCCTGATTCAGAAGAAAGTCTTCCTTGCGCACCTGCGCATTATCGAAGGCGAGCCTGCCGGTGATTTGTGGCGGCGCCTCTTTGATACGGTTTAAAGTTACCGAAGCTCGAGCTCTGCCGTTGAGTTCTTGAATATCCGTAAGGATCTTCGCCTGCGTCAGAAAGACACCTAACAACAGTTGCTCCCGAACTTCCGCAAGATCCAGGTCGGCGAGAGCTTGCAAGTTAAGCGCACGCTCGCGCAGTGAGTACGTCCCAGCCATGCTGTTTAATCGCGAATTACCGTAATTTCCGCTGATATCGCTAAGGGTAATCATATCGTTGTTTAGAACTATCCGGCCTTGAACCGCGTCCAGGGGCAGAGCTCGTTCACCTTGGAGCCTGATGGCGACGTTGCGCAGCTCCGCCTCTAACCAGATGCCATCACCCATGCCGGAGTCTATCCAACGGCGTATCTGCGCAAGGCTCGCATCGACACCGGCCTTCACGATACGCACCTCCCCATCTTGAACGCTTGC
>DASUVS010000027.1:0-6336 GCA_036378835.1 Binatia bacterium
TGCGCGCAGCTCCCGGATGCGCGACCACAGCGCAAGGCGAACTGCCGGGTCGAGACCCGTCGTCGGCTCATCGAGAATCAGCAGTTCAGGGCCGTTGATCAGAGACAAAGCGATGGCAAGTCGACGCTGAAAGCCTCCGGACAGCCGTTTCACCGGAACATCAGCATGAGAGCGAAGCTCGAGAAAATCGATCAGTTCTTCAACGCGCCGCGATAGCTCCGGCTCTTGCAACAGATGATACCGGCCGAAGACCCGGAGGTTTTCTTTTGGGGACAACGCCTCGATCAAAACGTTCTGTTGTAACGTAACCCCAAGCCGGGCGCGCACAGCTCGGGAATTCCGGCTGATATCCATGCCGAAAACCAGGATGGTACCGCTCGCGGGTTGGGTGACGCCGTAAATCATCCGCAACGTAGTGGTTTTCCCAGCCCCATTGGGCCCCAGCAAACCGAAGCAAATCCCAGTCGGCACTTCCAGGTCGAGATTGTCGACTGCCACACGGTCGCCGAACTGCTTTGAAACGGCGTGCATCTGTATAACGGGCGCCTGTGAAGGGATCATGCAGAACCATCGCTGATAAATATCTCTTAAATCTGACCTATCTTCGCTCGAACCACAAGGCGGCGACTACGCAGGACGGCCCAGATATCAATCAACTACGGAACAGTCTTAAGAGAAATGTCGCAACGCGGAGACTAAGGTATCGGCCCAACACGTTTTTTATACTGGCACCTCGCTTGCACAAATTGCACGATAGCTTCTCGTTCGCAAATTTCTGCACAATTGAATGTTCTGTAAACGACGTCCCTAAAGCGGCTGACTAACTACGGCAACGGTTCCACATGAAAGGAGAGTGGTATGAGTTTAGACCTGATGAAGGAAAAAGGCATTGGCTTGGATGAACAAAGGTTCAATTGGCGCGATATCGCCGGGATGCCGACAAGCAAACTCGACAGCGATGCTTTTACCCGGGTGCGGATTATTCTGATGAACGGTATCGAATCCGAGGCGCTGCGGTTTCAACACGCCTGCGCCCGCATGAATAAAGAATTGCAGATTGCCTTGGCGCGAGTGCGGCGCATCGAACAACATCAACAAACCATGGTCAACTGGTTGTTACCCGCCGATCTTTCGCCGTTGGAAACCACCATCGGCTTCGAACAGGTGGCTATCGAAGTGACTGCGAGCGTGGCGGAACACGAACCCGACCCTTACCTGGCGCAGGTTTTTCGCTTCGGGTTGCTTGAGGATTTCGATCATATGTATCGCTTCTCCGCCTTGATGGACCGAGTTACGGGTTGCGATGCCAATAATATTCTGCAGAGTTATACGGACATTCTGCCGGGGCGACCCACTGCCGTGGAACACCGCGCGCCGGAAGACGATTTACGCGAACCTTACGATCGCAAGAAGGCGGCGCCGATCAGCAAGCTCAACGCCGGGACGATTATGGCCGGCGAGCATCAAACACATGACTATTACATGACCATTGGGCCGATGTTTGCCGACCCCATCGCCAGGCAATTGTATGCCGAAATCGCTTCCATCGAAGAACAACACGTCACCCAGTATGAATCGATTATCGACCCTGAGGAGACCTGGCTGGAGAAATGGCTGCTGCACGAAGCCACCGAGATTTATAATTACTACAGCTGTCTACAATATGAGAGCCATCCAAAAGTAAAGGAAATCTGGCAACGGTTTCTCGATTACGAGTTAGGACACTTCCATTATGTTCTCGATTTGTTCAAAAAATTTGAAAAGCGTGACCCAGCCGAGATCATCCCCGATTCATTGCCCGAACCCATCGAATACCGCAGCCATCGCGAATTCGTACGCAAAACTCTGAGCGAGGAAGTCGATTTACGCGCGCTGAAGACTCAATTCATCGACAAAGATGACGAGGGCGCCGATGCGGCGTCAGTGATCTACCGCGAGCAGATGAATTCAAAAGGCTCGCCGTCCGAAACCGTGGCCGCCGGCTACCAATGGAAGCCAGGTACCGAGTTGGCCGAGGAAACTCCCGATATCAAAAAGCTGCAAACCAAAGTTGCATAAGCAAACCAGGAGACCATCATATGGAAACGCATGAAATGGACGTTCAGTCTAATTCGAAACAGGAAAGTCTCGGTAATCGTACCGGCATCATGACCAATCCAGAACTGAGTATCGAAATGATCGAGGGAGCCAACCAGACGGTGCCGAGCTCACAAGGCGATGCTACGGAGCTCGCATCGGTTAAGGCCGAGTATATAGAGGAGGCTGTGCCGATTGGCTCATCGCCGGTAATGGTGGAAGTCTCTGAAGACGGCGACAGCGTCGGACGCTTTGATGGGTTAGCCGTTCTGCTCGACAAATTAGGCGAGCGGCTGGCGTTCGAGAGACAAGGCACTCGCCTCTACGAGGGGTTCTTACAAAAATGTGAGTCGATCACTATGGATGATGCCTCGGGGCCTTCTATCGAAGAACTGCGCCACATATGCGAGGAGGAACTGGAGCATTTTCACCTGCTTCAAAACGCTATCACCGCTTTAGGCGGGGATGCGACGGTCCAGACGCCGTCAGCGGATGTCGCTGGGGTATTGAGCCACGGCGTCATGCAGGTAGTCAGTGATCCGCGCACGACGATTCCGCAGACATTGCAGGCGATGCTCACGGCAGAGCTGGTCGATAACGACGGCTGGCAGATGCTCCAAGATCTCGCCGCAGAGCTTGGTCAAGACGATCTCGAAGAGCAGTGCCGCAGAGCGTACGAAGAGGAACAGGAGCACCTCGAGAAAGTTCGCGAGTGGCTGACAAGCATGACGATGGACGAAGCTTCAGGATCGACGGAAGAGCTCGATGCTTCGGCAGAGGAAGAAGATACCCAGCCGAAGCGATCGATCAAATCGTCGACACGGTCGCGCAAAAGCAAGAACGCGAGTGCATCTAAAAGCAAGAAGAAGAAAAAAAGATAGCACTATTCAGAGCGCCGGTACTCACTGTATGGTTTCAACTGACGGTTGCACTGCTTCCGGCGCGAGGGCGCGTCGCCCGACGCGCTCGGAAGCAACTGCGACCGAGATATAGTTTAACTCCCGCTGTTCTTTAACACACCGAAGCAGGAGCGCGCCGCGGCTCATATCACCGAGACCAACAAACTCGGCAGGAACCCTCAATTGATCGCCGAGCGCTTGATTGAGGATGTCCAGGTATTTTCCGGTCGCGATGCTGCCGAGCAGAACCACTTCACAGTCCGGACCAATTTCACGGGCAAGTTGCTTGACCCCTCGCAGGAGAGCGCTCCGGTAGCGGCGATTCTTGATACTGATTGGAACACGGCTAAAGCCGCGCAATGTCGACATCCGCACCAACGCTCCGTCAGGCACCAAACCCGCAGTCGGAGTAATCAATAGAACTCCCGATAACGGGACCGGCGGCTGGGCAAACGCCCGCGCATAGGCAAGCTTGCCGCGGAAATAAAGCGCGCTAAGAAAACTGAAGACTTCGGCGAGAGACACTCCTTCCGGAGTGCGCAAGCGCTGGGCGAGCTCGGAACGGGCTTCGGGCCGGAGAATCCAGCCGGCCCGCACTCCGTTGCAGTTGGCAGGCGAAAGTAAAAAAACTCGATTCACGGGTGGACCGCTTCCATAAACTTTTCGACCGGCAAGCTATTTAGAATATCATCGCGCGACAACCAGCCGCGGCGCGCCATGGCCACTCCGTACGGTAGGTTCTCCAGATTTCTAATCGAATGCGCATCCGTCGACACGACGAATTTGATTCCACGCCGCCGTGCGGCGCGAATCCAGCGCGGCTCGAGATCGAGACGACGCGGGTCACCGTTGACTTCTATCGCCGCTCGAGAAGCGGCAACCGCATCGAGCACTTCATCCATGTGGCAATCGAACGGCGGGCGCGACTCAATCAGCCGGCCAAGCGGATGTCCCCAGATTTTAAATACCGGCAGTTTCAGCGCGCGCAACAAACGTGCGGTCATCTGATCGGCGTTCATCTTGTGGCGTGTGTGGATGCTGGCGATGATGACATCAAACTTTTCCAAAATGTAGTCCGGATAATCGAGCAAGCCATCTTCGAGAATGTCCGACTCGGTTCCTTTTAACAACTTGATCCGTACCCGCTCTTGAACCCGATCGATTTCCTCCCACTGTGCCCGCAAGCGATCGATCTTTACTCCGCCGGCATAGGACGCACTTGGAGAATGGTCCGTGAAAGTGATGTAATGCATACCCAGGGCCTCGGCGGCTCGCGCCATTTCTTCAACCGTGTTTTGCCCATCGGAATACGTCGTATGGCAGTGAATCATGCCTTGAATGTCCTCGACGACAACCGTTTTGGGCAAGCTACCCGTGGCGGCAGCCTCGATCTCGCCTTGATTCTCGCGCAGCTCCGGCGCTATGTATTCCAGTCCCAAGCGCCGGTAAATATTGGCTTCGGTTTCAACCTTCAACGCTTTACCTGTGGAACCGCGCAAACCTTCGGCACTCATGGTAATACCTTGCAACCGCGCGCGATCTACCAGAGCGGAATAGTGATCCTTCGATCCGGTCCAATAATGCAAAGCGGCGGCGTACCCTGTCGGCGTCACGATGTGGATCTCGACCTCCAGTCCTCTGGCGAGACGCGCGACGCAATGCCCTGTGCCGGCTTCATCGGATCGGGTGAATAATGGGTAGCGCAGAAAACGTTCGGTGACGGTTTTCGGATCTGTGCTGGCGGCAACTATGCTGATCCGCCGCACAGTTTCTTTGCAGCGCCGCAGCGCGCCGGCAACCTCACAGCAAGCAATTTCCGAGGAGCCTCGCAAATATTGAAGCAGCGGTTCGGCATCCGCCCGCGCATGCGAGATGAGAATTCGGTCATCGCGATGCTGCAACTTCTCGATTCCCGCAAGAACGTTCGCTTCAGCTTTTTGACCGAAACCTTTTACAGCGCGAACAAGCCCCTTCTCACAGGCTGTTTTCAGATCATCAACGCTCTTGATCCCCAAAGTTTCGTGAAGCGCGATGATCTTTTTAAGGGTGAGCCCCGGAACTTGATTGAGCTCGGCGGCGCCCGGAGGCAGCTCATCGGTTAACTGCTGCAATAGAGAGCTCTCGCCGGAGTGGTAGATTTCCTCGATAACGGCTGCCAAAGCTTTGCCGATCCCCTCGATCTCGGTTAAGCGCCGCTCTTTGATCCGCGCATCGAAGTCGCCCGTGATGTTTTCCAACGCTCGGGCCGCCCGCTCATAGGCTCGTATTTTAAATGGGTTCTCGCCCATGACGCTGAACAACCGACCGATCTGCCTCAATTGTCCGGCTATATAAAATCTATCCTGCATTGGAGGGACTGCTCCGGATTTCCATACAGATTAACCGCCGAGCTCTGACGGGGCAATAGGGCTTCGACTAGGATTAAGCTTTAGACGGCATTTTGGGTAGCAGCTTAGCAAGTACCTCCAGGGTGGAGGCGACTTCCCCTAAACCCAAAGCATTGGTAGGGTGACTCGCTAGAACGGGTGGCGCGGCTTTTTGTCTGAGTTCCGGTAGTCTGCGCAGCATCTCTTCGCGGAGTATCAGCACCTCGGCTCTATATTTGTCCTCGTATTGGGCAAGAAAGTTTTGCGTGGCTTTGAGCGATTCATCATTGCACGATTGCCGGAGTTGATTTTTGGCTTGTTCAGTTTTAGCCAACTCGTTTTCTCTATCGCAGCGGCTTCGAAGCTTTTCATCCGTAGCCATCATTTCTCTGGCGAGCGCGCGTAACGCACGCGCCATTGTGACTCCTTTTTCGGACAGCTCATCGTTCGACAGATCTCGATAGCCCATCCGGGCCGACTGATCATCCGGCCGCCAGCTCATGATACCCACCCCTAGAAGCACGCCAAGGGCGAAAATTACCCCGAGCAGCAACGGATGCTGTCGGATGATTTTCATCTGACTTGTGAAACTGATAACGACACTCCGGACGGCACATCCCCTTTTTACCCATCGTTGGTAGGGAGTCAATGCATGCCACACGTGGTGCAGCCGGAATATCCAGGATACTCAGTCAGCTCGAGAGACGTTGACCGGCAACTTCAAAGCCCGGCAAGCTCCCACCGGAACTCTAATTCACCGTCTCTCTTTCATTGGGCAGTCGTAATGCAAACCCACCGCAATTGGAGGCGCAACGTCGCGTTTCTGCATTTCAAAGTGGAAGCATCATCTAACCTAGGAAAGCCCAGCGGTGGAGACGAACCTCTGGCTCCACGGCGCCGGAGACCGGTCGGTATCAGGCGGCTCAAGTTATCATTAAATACCCAACACCCGTGCGTGCTGCTGCACCAACGGAAAAGGCGGGCGATGGTACCAT
>DASUVS010000028.1:0-18166 GCA_036378835.1 Binatia bacterium
ATCCGAATAGCTAGTTGTCGAGGCCGGGTCGACGGCTACCGATTTTAGTCGTCGGCCCGCTTAATTCTCTGAAGTATTGATTCCCTATAAGCGGGACTCTTGTGTGCCGTCTTTATCAACTAACGACCCCGCCTAATTCTAATCTCGACCTTATTCGAGAATGTAGATTTTGAAACGGCTGCTCGTGGCAGCCGATGCGAACAACATCCGATGGTGCGCATCTACATAAGTTTAACGGCGCGGCCAATTCGCTATTAAGATCACTTGGAGCCAGAAGTCAGCTGAAAAAAAATCAGCGGCAAAAGGTAAAAGCGCTACTCTGTGGCAGAGGTGAAGCTGTCATCTCAGTTGAGATCGATTACGGCTTTTACAACCTGGTAGCTCGCCATCGCTTGCAGCGCCTCGTTTACATGTTCGAGATCGTAATGTGCGGTAATCATCGCCTCGAACGGAAACCGATCTCGCCGCGACGCCAAAAAATCTATGGCTTGGAGCCAGTGGCGCGGTTCGGCGGATCTGACGGTTACTAGCGTCATCTCTTGCGGCAGGCGCTCAACCGCAATATCGGCTTTGCCGCCGGCGCCGATGTTCAAGTAGCGCCCGCCGCCGCGAAGCAGGGTCAATCCTTCCGGCACGGCCATATTATTGGCCACCTGAATAACTACGTCAGCGCCACGGCCGTCGGTGTGATCGTGCACCCATTGGCGCCGGTCTTTGGCGTCGGTGACTTCCTCTAAATTCAGCACTCCATCCGCGCCCATGCGCCGGGTAACTTCCAATCGAGCCGCGGGCGCGCCTATGACCAAGACTTTTTTCGCGCCATGATCTTTGGCGACTGCGGTCGCAAAGTTACCTAATGGCCCGCTGCCTTGAATCACCACGGTCTCGTTGCTCTTGATTGCGCCCAGCCGGTCAAAACCATGCATCACGGTCCGGTAGGCGCAGGCGGAAGCGGCCGCGGAAGCGGATGAGACCTCGTCGGGCACTTTGATAATCAGACACGCAGGCGGCACATACATGTATTCGGCGCAGCTACCCAGGAGATAAGGATACTGATCACTGCGGTTATGCCCCCATGAGGCGCGCCCTGGACAGATGCAAGGTTGCAAAGCGACGCTGCAGTAGTAGCAGCTTCCGCAAGCGACATAACTCCAGACGATGCGATCGCCGCGCTTGACCGGTTGGCCGAAAATATCGGTGCGTTCTCCGTTGATTTCTTCGATGTAACCGCAGGGTTCATGGCCGGTGATAATCGGCAGGGTGTCCCCATCGCCTAATGGTCCATGCCAGCGGTGCACGTCGGTGCCGCACAGTGTAGAGGCGGCGATTTTGACCAGCAGCGCTCCGGGCTCAAGATCCGGAATCGGCACCCGCTCAATCGTCAACGGTTGATTATGGGCAGTGATAACGGCGGCGCGACAATCGCTCATGAACAATAAACCTCCAGCTTAGTGGCAATACGTGATCGATTACGAAAAAATCCCGCTGTGGCATACCGATAGAACCGCCCGTATTCAGCGCAAACTCAGAAGAGCTTCGCCGTAATTGGACCAACTTCAGGCACTCGCTGCGTCTCAGTTCTACAGCGGCAGTCTGTAGAAGTTTTCGGCGTTCTTGTACAGCATTGCGGCTTTATCTGCCGCGGTGATTTCTTCGCTCTCCATCAGCTCGCCAAGATCATGCTTGCAGCTTTCGTTGGTTACCTCATGGGGAAAATCAGAGGAGTAGAGAAATGGCGAGTTGCCGACAATCTTGATGGCAAAAGGAAGAGTCAGTTCCTCGGTTTCGATGCCTAAGAAAAAGCGCCCTTCCTGGATTTGTTTTTTGATGTATTTGCTGGGATCGTCTTCTTCTCGTATGCCGAATTCGGATGGCGGGATATACTGAAAATGGGTTTCATGCGATGCATGAAGCCGTTCCAACAGGAGCAGCAGCCAAGCCACCCCCCCTTCGAGAAATGCGATCCGCACTCTTGGGAATCGGTCGAAGATACCGTTGTAAACGATGTTGGCGCAGTTGAAGGTCAATCCCCAAGGGTGACCTAATGCATGAACCGGCACATACATGTTCATGTGATCCATGCCGAAACGATCGTGCGCGCCGCCATGGATGGCAAGACAGCAGCCAAGTCGGTCGGCCTCGGCATAAATCGGCCAGTACGCCTTGGCGCCTAACGGCTGCGGCAAACCATTAGAGGGCATCATGGCGCCCAACATTCCCAGCTCGGTCACCGCCCGGCGCAGCTCTTTGGCGGCTTCTTCCGGATCTTGCATTGGAATGATCGCCATCCCCTTAAAGCGCGGATTGTATTTGATGTAGGTTTCGCAAAGCCAATCGTTGTAAGCGCGCGCCGCGGCAACCGCATAGTCGAGACTGACGATCTTGCCGTAAGCCAGAGCTGTGGTCGGGTAAAGCACCGTCCAGTCGATCCCGACATCGTCGAGGAAGTCGAGCCAACCCTTGGGTCCAACGTTCGGGCGCTGATCGCGCTGCGGCGGTGTTTCCACCGCCCGGCCGGTATGAAGATGATCCAGTGGCGGAAATACGATGCCCTTGCGGTTTGCGATTTCCCGGTAGGGAGTTTCCATATGGGCGATAATCCCCGCATGGTCTTCGATAATATGACCGTCGCCGTCAATAATTCTGGTTGCCAGTGAGCTGCTCATGCGTCCTCCTGTAAATCACCAAATATAACAATCAGCGCTGTCGAAAAGCGCAACGCCTAAAAACGACAGGTTTTTCGAACAACGGAGTCCAATCTTTTGAGCCTTATATATAAACCGGAGTTAAGTTGCGTATCAAGTTCGTGCTTTTCTAATTCGAAGTTCCGCCATCAAAGCACTGGCTATGACAAGCCGTTCGCTAGATTGTCCAGCAACTCTGCTATGTCGTCGAGTGAATTCGACCTGGGTGAACCGGCCAGGTGAGGAGTGATTATGACATTTCGAAATTTTATCAGCGGATCATCGGGATCTCCCGGTTCTTCATAAAAATTATCCATTGCGAAACCGCCGAGCCGCCCAGACTCTAGAGCATCCAACAGAGCGGCGCGGTCGATGAGTGAAGGCTGTGACACATTGATGAGCAATGCGCCCGGTTTGATGTTTTCAAGTTCGGCTCGGCCGATGATGCCGCGAGTTTCCGCTCCACGGGGTAGATGCAGGCTCACGCAGTCCGATGTTTCTAGAAGTTGCGTCCGGGAGGAATAGCTTGCCTGATAGTGCTGTTCTTCTGCCGACGTGAGACGATGGCGCTGGTGATAGGTGATGCGCATACCTAGCGCCGCTGCCCGTAGCGCAAGCTCCCGGCCAATTTCACCCAAGCCGATGATGCCTAATTGCCGAGCAAAAAGGGTTTTGAGTCCGGTGACTCGCGCCCAGTTCCCGTTGGGCGTTCGCGCTCGGTCGTACTGCGTCGGTGTATAGCCGGCTGCCTCGATCTGCTCGATGCTGATCAAATTGGCGTTCTGATTGAGCTGGCGCGCCAAAGCAAGCATCAGTGCGAGCGCTTGCTCGGCCGTGGAGATATTGGCGCGGCGCCTGAGCGTTTTTATTTTAATACCAGCGCGTCGGCACGCGGCTTCATCGATGTTTCGAGTAAGGGTGCCATATCTCTGCACGAGACGCAGGGTGCCGCCCGCTGCGGCAATCTCGTGCGCGCCGGCCGGCAACGCTTCGACCACCAGCGCGTTTGCTCCAGGAATATTTGCCAGCAATTCGCCGCAATCGCGCACCAGCCGGACATCGGCCGGGTACAAATGACGCACACGGGCGCTGGCTTGCTCGCACCAACCGCGAAAATCCGGCACATCATGGGCGCAGAAATGAGCAAAGGCCTCGAATAGCTCGCGGGGCGCAGTTGGGTCGAGAACGAGCTGGATCAGCCTTAGAAACGAATCGTCCTCAACGACGATTAACGGCTTGATTGAAACGGCCATCGCTTGGTCCTTATGCGTATCCGAATGTTAACCAACCTCGCGGCGCTCGTGAACACAGGAAAGAGAATGTCGATCTCGCGTTCTTTGCCGCTTTGCGATAAGAAATTGTTCTTAAGACAAGAGCAACGATTCTGACATTGCAGGACAAAAAATCCCGGCAAAAACTGTTGGAGGGATTATGGCAGAAGAAACAGCTGAGCAGAAGCTGGCGCGGCTTGAGGCGGAGAATCAGGCGCTGCGTCAACAGGTGGAGCGAAAGCCCGGTCAATTGCGCCTAAAGGTCAGCGAAAAAGGCGGTCTGTCGCTTTACGGACTCGGCAGGTTCCCTGTGACTCTATACAAGGAGCAGTGGGTGAAGCTTCTTGATCATGCCGAGGAGATCCGATCCTTTCTCAAGGACAACGACAAACAACTAAAAGCCAAAGAATAGCGGGTTTGAACAGAATAGATTAATCCTACAGACGCAAGCCTCGTTACCACTGCAAATCAGTTCCGCGAACGGCAGAGTTTACTTGGAGGGTGAGATGAGCAGCAGTTCGATGCCGATCAACCTTTTTGATTTTGAAGCGATTGCCAAGGAGCGCCTGCCGAAAGGGGAATACGACTATATTGCCGGCGGCGCCACCGACGAGATCAGCGTTAAACGAAATCGC
Organism: Binatia bacterium; assembly: GCA_036378835.1. Classification (GTDB taxonomy): domain Bacteria; phylum Desulfobacterota; class Binatia; order UBA9968; family UBA9968; genus WHTF01. The sequence continues at coordinate 4,591 of DASUVS010000028.1, forward strand.
CGCGCTTTCGAGTCTTGGGCACTGCGCCCGCGGGTGTTGCGCGATGTGAGCGCGCTTGACCTTTCGACGACCGTGCTCGGAACCAAGGTGAACCTGCCGGTGCTGATCGCGCCGTGCGGCGGGCATAAAAAGGCTCATCCGGAGGGCGAGTTCGCGACCTACCGCGCCGCCGCGGCCCGGGGCACGATTATGGCGGTTAGCGCCAATTCAAACTCATCCTTCGAAGAATTGGCCAAAGCCGCCTCCGGGCATCTGTGGCTGCAGCTCTATCCATTTCGTGATCGGAACCTGACTAAAAGCTGGCTCGATCGCGCTAAAGAAGCGGGCTATGACGCAATTTGTGTCACTCTGGATTCTCAGTGGCCGCCCAAGCGAGAGCGAAATATTCGCAACAATTATCGAAGAACTCGAGGCATTAATTATCCGGCACAACCGCTAGCGCCGGCCACTGCGCCGCGACCTGCCGGCGCCGAAGGAGGATCGGATCCGGCCGCCACTTGGAAAGACTTCGAATGGATCAAATCGCAAACCAGCCTGCCGGTCGTCGCCAAAGGCATCATGACGGGCGAGGACGTCGAGTTGTGCGCGGAAATAGGCATCGATGGAGTGATCGTATCAAATCACGGCGGGCGTCATCTCGACAATACTCTGGCAACCGTGGAAGTCGTTGCTGAAACAGTTGCCGCCGCAAAAGGAAAATTGGAAATTTTTCTCGACGGCGGCATCAGGCGCGGCGCCGATGTGGTGAAAGCCCTGGCTTTGGGAGCCAAGGCGGTCTTCATTGGCCGTCCGCTTTTTTGGGGTCTGGCTGTCAATGGCGAGCAGGGAGTAGTGCGAGTATTGGAAATACTTCGGGAAGAGATGGAAATCACTATGGCTAAATGCGGCCGCCCGACAATTGCGAGCATTGATTCGAGCGTGATGGTCAAGGTGCCGCGGCTGTAACACCGTATATCGAGCGCCGCTGGGTGAGTAGAAAGAACGGAGATGCCGTCAAACGAATTGAATCTTTCGACTATTAATAATACCTGTTAACCTCTCTGCTTTCGCTTCGTCTAATCTTTTAGAACCGATGCTCCAGCGCACGAATCTATCGCAAGGTGAGACGCAGCATGTTTGGATTCTTATTGTTGGCCGTCGTCTTGATCTATGTAGCGATCTCCTATCGACCCGCTCGCAAGCTAAACACCGATCGCCGGCATGCGCATCGATCAAGTAGATGATGGCTCGACGTTCGCAAGCTCCGGGAATTTAGCGATCATTGCTTCACCGGGCATCGCTTTCGGGCGGAGCCCGAGTTCCTGATAGAGCATGATGGCATTAGCAGCCGCGTTGGCGCGGGCGTGATTATTGAAAAATGCAAACCCCTTTTTTATCCCCGGCGCGCTTGTCGCGCTCTCGATTCGTTCGGCAATCTTTTTAATTTCCCGGCGAGAATATAGATAGTCATAACGCTCCCAGGATTCCTTCGGCCTCCACCACGCCTTGGCGTTGCGGCCGTGAGCGCGGAAGTAAAAAAAATCGCCGACAATCTCAAGGCCCTGGCGAATGGAAGATGAAAATTTCGGCTCGTCGATCAGGACGCTGCCGGCTCTATTGGCTTCCAACAGGGCTTTGATCTCCTCGCTTTTCTCATCCCAACTATTATGCCGGAGCTCGACCACTTTTGGATAATCATAAAATACTTGCAGCGTTCTCTCGACTCGCTCCATGTTCTCGGGCGTGCAGTGAAAGCTCGTCGGATACTGCAGCAGAAGCGCCCCGAGCTTACCCGCCTCAGCGATGGGTTCGATGCCGGCGCGGAATTGATCGATATCGTCCTGCGTCGGAGGCTGCCATTTTTCATCGGTTATTTTTCGCCCAATCTTTACCGGATGAGTAAACTTCTGCCACAGCTTCAAGGCAAAGGTGAAGTCGGATGAAGTCTTCTTCGCCCATGCTGTAGTAGTCGTGATCGAGGGAGGCCGGTAGAACGTGGAATTGATTTCGACTGTGTTAAATATCTGTGAATAGTAGTGGAGTTCATCGAAGCGTTTAGGCTTTGGCTCGGGATAAAACGCGCCGGCCCAACCCGCGGGCGGTGGTCCTGGGTATGAATAACCTGAGGTTCCGATTAGAAGAGCCCGATTCACGATTCTGACTGTCTTTTTGACGGAGACGCCCTTTATCTCCTTTCATACTGACGACTCTGGGTATGGATTCAATAGGGGAGCAGAAGGCCATAGGGCAGGGCCTGGAACTGATCAGAGCGTCTGACATCTACTACGTCTCGTATAGAAGCAAAGGCGAGATCTCTTGCGAGAAACCAAAAGACTGCGGTTGATAAACGAACGCCTAACGGCCCGTGCAGCGCGTTGGATACACATCACATCATGCCGCATATACTCGCATCCGTTTGAAACTTTACCAGCAAACTTTCGAGTTCCGACATATCAACGGGCTTTACCAGATAAGCATTGAAGCCAGCCTGCCAGGCGCGCTCCTTATCGTGTTCCTGTCCGTAACCTGAAATTCCGATCAGATACACGCGATTGAGTTCCGGATCTTGGCGGAGCTGCCGGGCGACTTTGTAACCGTCAAATTCCGGCAGGCCGATGTCGCACAATATGACGTCAGGTTGGAATCGTCGCGCGGCTTGGAGACCTTCGCTCCCAGTGTGCGCCGCTTCCACAGTATGGCCTTGACGGGTCAGGTACACGTTCATTGTCCTTGCCGCCGACCGATTGTCCTCGATCACCAGGATCCGGCGGGCGGTAGGGTGAACAGAGGCAGAGCTGCGCCGTCTGGCTGTCGGCGCGGCTTGATCTCGAAGTGGCAGCCGGATGGTGATCTGGAATCCACGCCCTATGCCAGCACTTGAAGCGCGCACCTGACCGCCATGCAGCTCGATCAGGCCCTTTACCAGCGGCAATCCCAATCCCAATCCGCCCGGACGCCGATCGATACCATGATCACCCTGAGTGAATGGCTCAAAAACGCGCGCGAGGAGTTCTGGTTCCATGCCGATCCCTGTGTCATGCACAGTCAGAATAACCTGTTTGGCGGCAGCTTCTTCCTGGAGCGCAACGGTTATGATTCCGCCGGCGCCGGTGAATTTATCTGCATTATGCAGGATATTGCTGATGGTTTGCGCCAACCTGGTCCGATCTCCCATGACCCACATCGGCCGGTCGGGTATATCGATCTCGAGATGCAGGTTGTTCGTTTCAAGCTTGGAGCGATAGTCCTGCATGGTTTGACGCACAAGCGAGGAAAAATCACAGAGAGTTTGGTTGAGTTTCATTTGGCCGCGAGAGATTCGTGATACATCAAGTAAGTCATCAAGCAGCCGGGTCATATGTTCCACCTGCCGATCAACAATATCGCGGAGCTCGGCCAGTTCCGGAGATGACGGTTCCTGCCTGCGCAGCAACTGTGCGCTGATGCTTATGACTCCGAGCGGGTTCCGTAGCTCATGGCCCAACATCGCCAGGTACTCATCTTTGCGGCGATCGACATCACGCAAGGACTCCTCGGCTTCCTGCACTCTTCGATAGGCCAAGCTATTCTGGATTGCAGTTGCGGCGGCCTCCGAGATCGCCACCAAGGTGCGTTTGTCCAGATCCGTAAAGCCGCCGGCGCTGGTTTTATTATGGATCTCGAAAAAACCGATGAGCTCGCGCTGAAAGTTTAGAATAGGTATCGACAGGGCGCTGCGCACTCCAAATCGAGCGTAAACCTCGTGCGCGGTCCTTGGCTCCCCGTCGGCCTCATTGGTGAGATACGGTAGTTTCTCGCTGATGATGTGTCCGGGCAATCCTTCGGATGGGCGCCAACAATAATCGAAGGGGACCGCTTTGCCCTTCTGTAAATACTTGCGGCAGACCATCCCGTCCGGCGTGTAGAGGCCGGAAACGCCGCTCTCGCCGTCAACGATCCGGATCGCCTCGTCAACTAAAACATCGAGCAGTGTATCGACATCGAGTGTGGAGTTGAGCCGCTCGCTGATACGAAGCAGCCTGAGCACCGTCTCTTCGGCCAGTTTGCGTTGCGTGATATCCATGGTTGCGCCGAGCATACGGAACGGTTCTCCGGCGTTTCGCAATACCATCGCGTTGGTAAACAGCCATATGATCTGCCCATCCGGTCGAATCGCCCGGAATTCGAGCTCGTAGGGCGCGTCGTGCTCCAGAGCGCGTTGAAGACTGTGCAAAACCAAATCGCGGTCCTCCGGATGGAGCAGCGTGGCGAAGGCTTCGATGGTGGTAACGAACTCATCGGGCCTTACGCCGTGAATGGCATAGAGAGATTCGGTCCAGACCACCCGGTTGGCCGCAATGTCCCAATCCCATACACCGACTTTACCGGTTTGCATCGCCAGCCGCAGGCGCGCCTCACTTTCACGCAGAGATTCCTCGACGCGTTTGCGTTCGGTGATATCGACGCATGAGCCGACGTAACCGATGAGCTCGCCGGTATCGGTCACTCGCGGCGCCCCACGAGTCAAGACCCAGCGGTACTCACCGTCGGCCCGCCGCAGCCGGTATTCTATTTCGAAGCGCTCGCGGCGCTGAAACGACGCGCGATAAGTTTCAACACAGCGCCGGCGATCTTCCGGGTAAATGCTCTCCGTCCAGCCCTCGCCCAGCTCTTGTTCAAATCTTCGACCGGTAAAATCGAGCCAGGGCTTATTGATATAGGTGCATTGTTGATCGACATCCGATAACCAGAGCAGCACGGGCGCTGTGTCGGCCATGCTGCGGAAGCGCTCCTCGCTATCCCGCAGCGCTGAATCTTTAGCTCGCAACCGGTCTGCCGCGGAGGAGAACGCAGCTCGAACATCGTCGACCTCCGCAACTTCGGTGGGCCAATGGGCACTCACGCGTTCACCGCTGGCCAAAGCTTGAGCGGTGTGCGCCAGCTCAGAAATCGGCCGAGCGATCCGTCTGCCCAAGACGACAGCAAGCGTGATCGCTAAAATTGCAGTTGCCGCGACTCCGGCAACCATCAGCAGCACCGATTGACGCAGTGCTGCTTCAACGCCTTCTTTGGGAACCCCCGAAGCCAAGGTCCACCCTGCGAGCTTCGAACGGCTATGCGCCGTATAGAACCATTGGCCCTCCAATCCTTGAGTTATGGATGAGCCTTCAGGCGCCTTGCGCGCTTCGGCGCTCAGCGCCTTGGAGGGAGGTTGACCGACCCATCGTTCTGAATTTAGGGTGCGAGCGATGATGATCCCGTTTTGATCCAGCAGGGTCAGTGTTGCATCGGTGGCCACTGGGTAGTTGGACAGAAAACGTAACCAGCTCGCCGGATCGATGACGGCCACCAACGTATATTGACGGCCACGGCCTGTTTTGGCTGGAACAACAATCGCTGTCGTGTAGCGTGCCCCCGCACGTCCCTTTAAAATCGGCGGCACGAACGGACGCCCTGATTTTACAACGGCTGCAAGATCAGTCTTATCCAACGTGGTCTCCGACAACCGCGTGCCGAATGGATATCTGAGATTGATCACCTGCTTGCCGGAGGCGGGATCGCTCAGGATAATATTGGCCCAGGTGCTCTGCGTCGAGAGAGCACGCGCGATCTGTTCGTGAAAGCTAAGTAGATCATTGAATTGGAGATGGGGGGATTCCGCCAGCATCTGGAGCGAACGAATGTTGCCATCGATCTCTCGATCCAGCGCGACGGTCATTCCTCGCACGCGGTCCAGAAAGCGCTGCTCGAGAACCTGACGTTGTTCACGCCAGAAGACCGCGGTCATCGCGGCGGAAAAAGCCAGGATCGGAAGGAGGGTGCCGAGTACAAGAAAGAGGAGGTGCGAACGAATTCTCATGGTGCCGGATGACTGATGATCATTCGCTTACGATCGTTCGCAACCTGTAACATTATCTCGAAGCGCTGCAAAGAGAGGTCGGGCATTCTCAGCTGCATCATATGCGGGCAGAGTGGCGCCGGCTTGAGATTCTGTGCTGCTCGTTCTCTCGCCATTGTCGTTCCCCGCCATACCTGGTTCCATTTCACTCCGAGCTGGAAACTAATGCCGCCTTCAATCGCATTGTAAATCCACTTGTCAGAAGTTGTAAATAACCTGGCGCACATTCCAGCTGGCAATTTCTCCGAAAATACCTCATCCTTTTTTCTAATCGAGATGACGCAAAAAAGAGTCGACGTTAGAGAGAGCCTACGGTCGTCGTTTAAGGACGGGATCTTTGCCGCCTTCATGGCCGGCGTCACCGAATATTATGCAACCCCATTAGCGCTTTTTTTAGGCGCCACGGTTCAACAGGTAGGCTTGATCAGTGCGGTTCCGCAGCTGCTCGCATCAGTCTCGCAGTTTCTTGCGGTCCGAATAATCCATTGGATTGGCGGCCGGCTTAAACTGCTCGTGCGTTTGGTTCTATGTCAAGCGTTGTTGATTTTTTGCATAGCCATTCTGCCCTGGCTTGAAACCGCGCGACGTGTGGAGTTGTTGATTGTTCTGTTGATTTTGGCCGCGGTCTGCGGCGGCTTGGCTGGGCCGGCCTGGGGTAGCTTGATCACCGATTATATCCCTTCGAGTAAAAGAGGCCGATACTTCGGCTGGCGCAATCGGACGGTAGGCGCGGTGACTTTAGTTAGCATCATCTTATCGGGGCTGGTCCTGTATTGGTTCGGTGAAATATCTTACCGGGCGGGTTTTTGCCTCCTGTTCGGCTCGGCCGCACTGGCGCGCTTCGCTTCCGGTTATTTTATCAGTCGCATGGACGAGCCGCCGCATAGAAGCGACCCGGCAACCGATTTTACGTTCTTGATGTTCATTGCTCGATTTAGGGAGAGTAACTTTTTGAGATTCGTGGTTTTTAGCGCCTGCCTTACGTTTGCGACTTATCTATCGGCGCCGTTTTTCGCCGTCTTCATGCTGCGCGATCTGCAATTCAGTTATCTAACCTACATGGGTCTTCAGGTCTGTTCCTCATTCGCTTCGCTGGTCGCGCTGCCGCTCTGGGGACGACACGCGGATCTCGTCGGTAATGTCCGGGTGCTGCGCCTGAGTTCGTTCCTAGCCGCGCTCATTCCGGCGTTTTGGCTTATTTCTCACGACCCGGCTTATCTGATGTTGGTCCAAATCTGGGGCGGGTTTGCTTGGAGCGGGGTAACATTGAGTGCCGCCAATTTCATTTACGACGCCGTGACTCCGCAAAAACGCGTCCGCTGCATTGCGTACTTCAACGTTATCAATGGCGCTGCGCTTTTTCTTGGCTCCGCTCTCGGCGGTCTTCTTGGCTCTCAACTGCCGCCACTGCTAGGTTACGGCTTGCTCAGCCTTTTTGCTGTTTCGTGCTTCTGCAGGCTAGGTTTTTACCTGTTGCTGGCGCGTTCCTTTCGCGAGGTTAGACCGACGCAGAAGGCGTCCACCAGAGAACTTCTCTTCAGTGTCGTCGGCATCCGTCCGTTGATCGGCCGATCGCAGGAATAGCATCGTTAACCGACAAGCCATCTGCTCAAGCGTGTGCTGAAGGCTGGTTAATCTCTACGGTTTGATGTCTTGGAGGAACCACTCCGAGGGGATTTCATGACCTAAGCCGTGCTCTTTTGCCGCCTTGAATGCGCAGTAGCCCATGGCGGCAAATTGAACGCCGGTGCCGACGTTATTCAAAAAGAACGTGATCTGCCGGTCGTTTGCTCTGCCAATGACTTTTCCGGCGATGATGTCGCAGATTTCCGGATAGCGCGACCAATCGCGCGGCTTTTCACGGCGCACACCCGGCATGTCCTCGACGATGCCGGGCGGTTGATAATGATAAATGCCGCCGAATTGTGTATGGATGGCAACCACGTCGCATTTTTCCAAAGCGCCAATGTCTGTCTCGAATTCACGAATTGAGTTGTAGTGCATGCCGGGCTCGAGCCATTCGATGTTGACCACGGGTCGAGAGGAATTGGTCGCGCTGCATATGATGTCGCAGCCTTTTACCGCTTCTTCAGGACTGTTAACCGCTTGGCCCGCAACCCCGGTTTCTTTGGACATTTGTTCCGTGAAATTTCTACAGTGCTCGCGGTTGGGGCTAAAGACTTTTACCTTTTCGATCGGTAGTACGGCCGTCATGTAACGGTAGTGTGCGCGCGCCTGGCCGCCGGAGCCGATCAATCCCAGAGTCTTGGAGTTTTTGCGCGCCATGAATTTCATCGCCAACGCGCTGGTGACGCCGACACGGGTCTGCTGGACAAAGCCGTCCGGCATGATCGCTAGAAGCTCGCCCGTTTCGGCGCTGAAGAGTTGTACCAGACCGAGAAACAAACCTTTGCCGGCAAGTGGAATCTTTTCCAATCGAACAGTGTTGTTGATCGTTTGCTCCTGGACTACGTCGGAGGTAACCCGCAAAGCCAGGACGCCGTACTTGCCGATGCCCCCGTCCACCGACTTAAAGCTGTAAGTCGAATTAGGCAGCGAGTGGGGCAAATAGGAGTGGCAAGTGGGACGATTGACGGCGCGGCTGGCAGCTTGTTCGCGATAAGACTCCTCCATAACAGCAAGGCTTTCCTTGACCGTCATGGCTTTTTGAATGTCATCATTGCTGAGAATCAGGGTCACGATTTTTCCTCCACGCGTCGTTATTTTAACGTTATGACTTACCCGATCTGATTCGGCTTGTCCAATTGCTGTCTTTTGATGTCGAGTTCGCTGCCAAGATTTCGGTTTGATCCTGTGCAACCGCGCGCGTTATGCTGCAAGCATGTCCTTTAAGATTTCCGTTCAGGTAAAAACGCAAGCGCGGAAAGAAAACATCATCAAAATCTCGCAAGAGGAGTATCAAGTCTCAGTACATGCTGCACCGATTGCAGGGAAGGCCAACCAATCTATAATCGACCTGCTGGCGAAATATTTCTCGGTCCCGAAATCCTCTGTGAAGCTCCTTCGCGGACAATCTTCGCGAAAAAAGTTATTCGAGATTGGGTAACGAACACCCGAGCCTTTGGTTCGGCCCTTCGATAGTTCGTTATCGATGCTCTTCCACCACTTACGCGCACGCCTAAGAGAGGCTCAATGCAAGTTTTAACTAAACTCGCCCCGCCATGACCCGTCACGCGTATTGCGTTTGCGCAACGGTTAAAACCGGCTTATTGAAGTTGCTTAAAGATTAACGATAAAGCATGTGGGAAGCGAAACCATAGGATTTACGCCGTTACATTATTGGAATCATGGGCCACTGATGCGATGCTCCGGCAGCATTGGCTGCCCAAAATATAATATTCAAATTACATGACTCTCATTCTGAACAATGATGAGATCGAAAGCGTGTTCACGCTCGAGCAATGCTTTGACGTGTTGGAGCCGGCGTTACGCGATCTCGGTATTGGCAGTGCGGTTAGTATGCCCCGACAGGATCTATTGGTGCCCGGGCCGCTTGATGGTAGTTTCCACGGCCTGAAAACATCTTGCGCTTCCTTGCCGAGATCAGGTGTGACGACGATGCGGCTTACTTCCGATATTCTCACCTGGCCGGTTGTTGGCGGTCGGCAGCGTCGCGTAAAGGTTCCTTTAGCGGTGGGCTCCAAGTATGTCGGTCTGGTGTTTGTCTTTAGCACGGCCACCGGAGAACTCTTGGCGATCCTTCCGGACGGCTTCATTCAGGCCATTCGCGTCGGTGTTACCAATGCGCTTTCTGCGAAATACATGGCGCGGCCCGATTCCTATGTTATGGCGGTCTATGGCTCGGGTTGGCAAGCGCGCCCGGCTGTGCTCGCTATGTGCAAGGTCTTGCCTATCAGCGAGGTTCGGGTTTTTAGTCCAACGAAAAGCAATTGCGAGAGGTTCGTCGCTGAAATGCAGCAATCGATCGACGCCAGAATCATCGCGGTTTCATCCCCGGAAGAAGCCGCCCAAAATGCCGATGTGGTTTCTTTAGCGACCAATGCCCTCGATCCTTTTTTTCCGGCCTCATGGCTTGGGCCAGGAATGCATGTCACCACCGTACGGCCCAGCGAGATGATGCTGGAAGCGTTGTTGCGTTGTGATCGTATCGCTGTTTCGACACGGGAAGCGGCTCAACTCTTTACGTTGCCCGGTCAGGAGAGCGCGGTTCCGGAATTTGGCAAGGGCGACTACGGTCGCGCGGAGCTAGAGAAAACGGCTGCGGACTGGCGCGACAAAGCAGAACTTTCAGAAATAATTGCCGGCAAAGTCAAAGGCCGGGATAAAGACTCGGACGTCACTTGCATGCTCAATCATTTGGGACTCGGCCTTCAGTTCTCGGCCGCAGCGGCGAGAGTGTACGAGCTTGCGCGAGAGAAGGGCTTGGGAAGAGAGTTGCCAACAGAGTGGTTTTCACAGAATGAGCACTCCTGAACGTCGAGACTGATGAAAAAGCCCGTCTGCTTGGTTGCACTCGCCCCGCCTCGGTGCAACGTATTTAGCCCTACATCTTCGCGCTTCGACATGCGCGTCTCGCATGTGAACCTTAGATTATGATCAGTCTGGATGAGCACTAGACCCGAATTTTGCAATTCAGCGTGGCACAGCGATCAAGGGACGAACCTTCCGGAACGAAGGCAAAAGGTCTACTCAGTGCGGAATCGGGGCTGAAAAACCTCCTCAAAAACGAAGGCCCTTTTCAGAGACCTGCTAGAGGTTGTCGAAATATATAAAGCACTTATCACGATTCTCTAAGAAGCCGGCCGAGAGAAGTTAACCGGTCTCTTATTCCCGTCATTCGCAGCGCTTGCCATAGGCCTGCTTGATTACTGGTTACAACCGGCAAGCCGGTATCGATTTCGAGCGCTTCGATCGCTTCAAAAGTCCGGAGATTACCGCACGAGATCAGAATCCCATCAGCCTTCGGCGCTGAACGAACGACCTCTCGAGCCAGGCGGTAGGTTTCCTCGGGTGTCACTTTGCCCATATCGATACTCTTCTTGAGGCCCATGCCGCGAATCGCCGCCACTTCGAACCCGGACTTTTCCAAGACTTCAACCAATCGAGCATCGATGTCCGTCAGGTAAGGGGTTGCGATCGCCGGGCGCTGAATTTCGAGTGCGCGCAGCGCCTCGACCACGGCGGTAAGCGAGGTGGTCGCCTGGATGCCGGTTGCGGCATGGATACGCCGGCTTAATTCGCGATCGTGGCCGAAGCCGCGGAAGAACGCGATGGCGGTGCCGGCCTGTAAGATTACATCGACTTCGGCGGAAGCTAGCTCCAAGGCCGCGCGTTCCACCTGCTCGGCGGTTTCGCTGAGGCCGTCCACAGTGACATCGTAAAGCAGCGTGCGCGTTTCGACGAGGCAGACGCCTTCGGGCATGGAACGGCGCCATTCCTCAGCGCCCACGGTTTCAGGAGAAGGGGAGATGCGTCCGATCTTTGCGCGCCAACCGTACATATTAGGGAAGCAGGAGGATCTTGCCGGCGGATGTTCGTGATTCTAACAGGCGGTGCGCATCCGCGGCTTGGGAAAGCGGGTAGATTCCTCCAATCCTAATCGCAAGTTTTCCTTCCGCCAGCCAGTTAAATAGATCGCCGGCGCGCCAAAGCACGTCGGCATGGCTGGCGACGTTGTGTGTCAGGCTGGGCCGCGCCAACGTCAGCGATCCCTTGGCGTTTAGAATCGAAGTGTCGAACGGCGGCACTGGGCCGCTAGCTTGGCCGAAAATAACCAGGGTGCCCAACGGGGCGAGGCAGTCAAGGCTCTCTTCAAATGTAGCCTTACCAACTGAATCATAGACCGCATTGACACCTTGGCCGTCGGTTAATTCCCTAATCTCGGCGGCGAAATCCTGTTCGGTATAATTGATCGTCCGATCGGCGCCGGCCGCTTGGGCAAGCCGTGCTTTCTCATCGCTCGAGACCGTGCCGAAGACCCTCGCTCCGCGCATCTTTGCTATTTGCACTAACAACAATCCAGTTCCGCCGGCCGCGGCGTGGATGAGAACCGTGTCCTTGGGTTTTACTCGATAAGTGCTGTGCGTGAGATAATGAGCCGTCATGCCTTGCAGCATGATCGCTGCCGCGTCTTCAAATGCGATCGACTGCGGGATCTTGTAAAGGTGCCAGGCCGGGACCGCGTGCAACTCGGCGTACGAGCCGTAACCATTCGAGATGCCGTAGGCGACACGATCACCGATCTTTATCTCGGTAACATTCGCGCCTAAGTCGACGACAGTTCCGGCGGCCTCGGCGCCAGGAGTATAAGGGAGCGCACGGCCATGATGGCCACCCCAGTGAAACCCTGAACGATAATAGATGTCGAGATAGTTGACCCCGGCGGCAGCGACTCTGACCAAAACCTCGCCGGCTTTCGGTTGTGGCGCAGGAGCTTCTTCATAGCGGAGCACATCCGGGCCGCCGAGCTCATGTATACGGACTGCTCTCATCAACCATTTAACACGCTGCTGAAATGCCCCATATGCTTCGTTGGGCTCAATCGCATCGCATCGACGTACTGAAGAGTACGCCTTCGCTCGTCGATTTTCCGGCCGCCTCGTCTACGAGGTCTTTTGAGCAGCCCGATATCAGAGTCTCTCATAACGTTGCGCTTAATTGTCCAGAAGCGCGATCACCCGCGCCGGCGCCGATTCGGTTTTCCACTTTACCGGCAGCGCAATAACTTGCGCCTTGGAGCCGATCTGATCGAGATTGATAAGATTCTCGATTTGAAAAATCACTCTCGGAAGAATGGTCCGGTGCACGCGCATGGCGCTCTCAAGAATTTGATCGGCGCTTTGATAATCATTTCCCTTTTCTTCCTGCGCAAAATCAAAACCGACTACCGCGGGCTTCTTCGCCACGATCCATTGGGCGGCCTCCTTATTTAAATATGGCGAATCGTTCCACCATTGAGGGTCCGTCGTATCGTGGCCTTTGGGCCAGTCGGTCCTGAGAAAAAGCGTGCCGCCTTGCGGAATCTCAATGCCTTGTTGCTGGAGCTTCTTCTCGGCTTCGCTTAGATCCTCGGGCGTAATCACGGCGCGGGCAACTCCCTTTGCGGTTAGGTCCAGTATGATTGCCTGGCCGACCATCGGTTCGAGCGGAAGTTGCTCGATAGAAGGCTTGTCGCGAAAAAAATGATGCGGCGAGTCGATGTGGGTGCCAACGTGAACGGTCATCTGTACGACATTGGAAACAAACCCTTTGTCTTCCCATTTGATAATCGGTCTGAGCTTAAAATAGTTTTCATCGGGAGCAAACGGTGCTGAGTCGCATTCTTGGACGGTCATGCTGAGATCGACGATGCGCATGCTAGTTGATCCTTTCGGCGCGAGTAATGTTGTCATATTTCTCCGTATACCGGCTTAAGTCAACCGCGCGGGAATCGCAGGGATCTAAGCCATGGCCCCAGCGCATCAACTCTTTCAATGGACCAGAGCTTCTCGACAAACCTCTTCGCTCGCTTTTTCGGAATCCGTTCGCCGGCACATTCGTAGAATTTCTCTTGAATCTCTTCTCGTGTTAGAGGCTTCTTTGGATGACCTTTGCCCACAGCGGCGAGTTTTCGGTAAGTTTTCCCGCTATTCAATTGAATTTCGACCTCGGCCTGGCAGCCGAGATTGCCCACTGACCGGAGCCTCGGATTTTGCACGAGACAGACTCGCTTCATCACGGCGGTAATTATTTGATCTA
>DASUVS010000029.1:0-13394 GCA_036378835.1 Binatia bacterium
CCGATAGAAAACATGCGCTCGAGATCATGTCGTGAATAAACGCGGAAGGCGATCAGGGTCTCGGAGCTGGTGATACCCGGCAATGCGCGGACATGTTCGGTGACAATGTCGGCGAGCTGATCATTGTCTGAAGCACGGACGATTGCGGCCAGATCAAAGCGGCCCGCCACCGAATAAACCTCGCTAACTCCTTCGGTGTCGGCAAGCGCTTCCGCAACTCTCTTGGTTTTATCTCTTTCTGTGGTTAGCAACACGATTGCGGACAGCATAAGTGGCCTCCTTGATCGATAACTGCGCACGACTGTTGGGAATCAATTTCGTATCAGCTGCGAGTTACCGGCGATTCGATTGAGCGCAGCACCGGCGCCAAGACCTTCCAAACGTTCTCCGCGACAATTTCATGCCCCTTGGCAGTGGGATGAATACCATCGGGAAGGTTCATCTGGCGCACGCCGCCGACGTCTTCTAAAATGAATGGAATCAGCGCGGCATTATTCTTCTTTGCAAGGTCGGGAAACATCGCCTCGAACGCGCGGCTATACTGGCCGCCCATATTGGGCGGCATCTTCATGCCCGCAACGACGATCTTGATCTGCGGATACCGCTTTCTAGCGTGATCGATGATCGCTTGGAGATTCTTGCGGACAACTTCCACAGGCAAACCACGCAAACCATCATTGCCGCCCAGCTCGAGCACCAGGACGTCGACTTTGTTCTTCAGCAGCCAATCCATTCTGGCCAAGCCGCCGGCGCTGGTATCGCCGCTTTGACCCGCGTTGATAACTCTGAAATTGAGTCCTTCTTGGTTGATCCGCTGCTGAATCAGCGCCGGATAGGCTTGCGACAATTCAAGTCCGTAGCCGGCGGTGATGCTGTTGCCGAGAAACAGAACGATACGCCGGGAGGGCGCTGTAGCGCCGAGCCCGAGGAGCAGAACAGCTGCCAAGCACGGCAACCATAGCGGCGTTCCAAATGAGGCGCGTTGTGCTGAGCCCGTTAAAATTCTAGACTGAATGCTAACTGATCGATCGATGCCCTCGCGATTCATCCTGCCATTCCTTACTCCGACGATTCCAATACGAAAAAACTGGCCATGAAAAAAACTATATTAAGCGTAGAGCATTTGAACAAGCTTTTTAAGAGCGGTGATCAGTCGGTAACCATTCTTCACGACATTTCCTTCGCAATCGAAGAGGGCAGTGCCTGCGCTATCGTCGGTCCTTCCGGCAGCGGCAAGACGACCTTGATCGCCATTTGCGCCGGCCTCGAGCGGCCGACCGAGGGAACTGTGGTGTTAAACGGCACTGCCATGCATTCGGCGAGCGAAGAAGAATTATCCCACGTTCGAAACCATCTTATCGGATTTGTTTTCCAAAGCTTTCAACTGCTTCCTTCGCTCACCGCTCTGGAAAATGTCATGGTGCCCGCTGAAATCCGCGGTGAAAATCACGCGCGCGGTCGCGCCGAAGATCTGCTGCGTCAGGTTGGCCTCGCCGCTCGGACGCATCACTATCCGATTCAGCTCTCCGGCGGCGAGCAGCAGCGCGTGGCCATTGCCCGCGCATTCATGAATCATCCAAGAATTCTTTTTGCCGACGAACCAACCGGCAATCTCGACAGCGACACCGCCAGAGAGATCGTTCGGCTGATTTTTCAGCTCAACGCCCAAGCCGGAACAACCCTGGTACTGGTAACCCATGACCGGGAGCTGACCGAGCAAGCCAATCGGGTCATCAGCTTGAAAGGCGGAAGAGTGCTTTCGGACACGCGCAAGGAGACCGGGGCGTCCCATGTCGTCAATGCTTAGAGGTTGGATTTGGAGGATGGCTCTCAGGGATGGCCGGCGCCGGATTAAACCGATGCTGCTGGCCATGTCGTGCGTTGTCCTGGGAGTCGCCGCGATCGTCGCGTCATTCTCGTTCCGCGACAATCTCCAGACCAGCGTGAGTGCCCGGGCCAAGAGTTTGCTGGGCGCGGATCTGGTGATTCAAAGCCGCGAACCGTTCTCGCCAGAAGCCGAGGACTTGCTCCAATCGATCGGCGGCGAACAGTCGCGGCAAATCGGTTTTTCCTCGATGGCCTTTTTTCCCGAAAGCGGGAAATCCCGGCTGGTGGAAGTGCGTGCGATTCACGGCAATTTCCCCTACTACGGCGCTCTGGAGACCGAGCCCATGTCGGCACGCCAGGATTTTCAAAGCGGCACCAATGCCTTCGTCGATGAAACGGTCATGTTGCAGTTCAACGCGCAAATTGGCGATCGGCTGCGCATCGGCGAGCAAGAGTTCCGGATCGCCGCGAAGCTGTTGAAAATACCCGGCGAGACGTTGGCTTTCTCGCTGCTCAATCCGCGAATCTATGTGCCCCTGGATCATTTTCAAGAAGCGCAATTGATCCAAAAAGGTAGCCGGGTCAACTATCGGGTTTTTTTCAAGCTGCCCCCGGAAATGAATCCCGATGAAATCGCCCAACGTCTCGGTCCGGAACTCACGCGCCTGCGTCTGGAAAGTGACACCGTGAGCCGGCGAATGGCGACGATCTCGAGGTTTACGGATAACCTCTCGCGCTATTTGCAGCTCGCAGTATTTATCGCGGTTCTTCTTGCCGGAGTCGGCGTCGCCAGCGCTATTCATGTCTACGTCAAGGAAAAGACCGCATCGGTGGCGGTGTTGCGGTGCATTGGCGCCACGCCGATGGAAACTCTCTATGTTTACCTGGTTCAAGCGGTGCTGATTGCGCTCGCCGGATCCATGCTCGGAGCAGTGCTGGGTGCCGGCGTACAAACTCTGCTGCTGGTCGTTCTTAAGGATTTCTTGCCGGTGGACGCGGTGATCTCGTACAGCATCAGCGGAATTTTGGCTGGCATCGGCACCGGCCTCGGAACGACGCTTCTGTTTGCCCTGATCCCGATCGTGTCACTGAGAAAAATCTCGCCATTGTTTGCGTTGCGCGCTTCCTACGAAAGCCCTGCCCGCGCTCGCGATCCTGTTCTCTGGGCGATTTATCTGTTTATTCTTGTCGTCGTTTTCGCTTTTGCGTTGTCCACGACTCGGCAGTGGTTGCACGGCTTGAGCTTCACCGCAGCGATTCTCGCGGCTTTTGGTTTGCTCGCCTTCATCTCTCGCGGCGTATCGATGCTGTTAAAGAGGTTTATGCCCTACTTTCTACCGTTTCCATGGCGTCAAGGGCTTTCGAGCCTGTACCGGCCCAATAATCAAACCACTGCGGTCATGCTCTCCATCGGTCTCGGCGCATTCCTATTGATTACGCTTTACAGCGTTCGCAACATGTTGGTTAACCAAGTGGCGGAACGGGGTGGCCGGGGCGACGCCAACATGGTGCTCTTCGATGTGCAAAAGGATCAACGTCAGGACCTCGCCGCGCTGTTGAGGTCCTTCAAGCTCGATAGTCATGAAGAAGTGCCGATCGTAACCCTGCGACTCGCCGCCATCAAAAATCGCCCCGTGGAAGAGATTCGCGACGACACAAACTCCAGAATTCCCCGATGGGCCCTGCGGCGTGAATATCGATCCACCTATCGGAGCTATTTGGCCGGTACGGAAAAGGTCATCGAAGGAACCTGGCGCGGAAAGGTTTCTGCCGACACTCAGCCGATCCCGATTTCTTTAGAAAAAGGCATCGCCGAAAACCTGGGCGTTGGCTTGGGCGATGAACTGGAGTTTGAGCTGCAGGGCGTTTCTTTGCCGACCCAAGTGGCCAGCATTCGCGAGGTCGACTGGCAACGAGTCCAACCCAACTTTTTCGCGGTTTTTCCCGAGGGCGTGCTGGAAACCGCGCCGCAATTTTATGCGGTCGTGACCCGCACCGATTCGAACGAAGTTTCCGCCGACTTGCAGCGCGCAGTGGTGGAACGCTTTCCAAACGTATCGATGATTGATCTAACCTTGGTCCTCAACACGTTGGATTCCATTTTGGGTCGGGTAGCAAGCGCGGTTCGCTTCGTCGCCATGTTTACGATTCTCACCGGTGTGGCGGTGTTGATCAGCGCGGTGTTGAGCAGCCGTAGTCAGCGGTTGAAAGAGAGCATCTTGATGAAGACACTGGGCGCGCCGCGACAGCAGATAATCACTGCCATTGTCGCCGAATACCTGTTTCTGGGCGCGATCTCATGCGCTACCGCGGCGATGTTAGCAGCCCTGGCAACCTGGGGGCTCAGTTTTTATTTTCTTGGCACCATCGCCAGCGTTTCATGGACGCCTGTCATTGTCATCGGCCTGATAGTTACAGGGGCAACGGTGCTTGCCGGTGTAATCGGATGCTGGGGTATGTTTGGGCGCTCGACCCTGGAGGCTTTCAGGCTAGAAGCTTGATGTCCGGTTAGTGTCACCGTTGCGCAGGACCGAATGGAGCGCCTCAGTGTTCCCTATAGACAGTCGAAAACGGGTGGCGAGCGATGCCCCAGATTTTGCTGAAGCAGGTGAGCAGGTGGGACTTCACCCGGGCCGGTGGCTCATGTTTATCGAATTCGGGTAAGGTTTTATCGATCACGGTTCGAGCCATGCGGAAAGCCCAGTTATCGGCCTCGATCTTATTGCTGCAGGTGAAGTCCGGCATCGAAAAGCAATGCGCAAAGCTCTGCAGCCAAAGTTGCCGCCAACCCGCTTCAGTGTAGACTGAAAAGCATGCCTCCGGCACCCATTTGTCCGGCCTGATCTGATAGGAAGCCGCACGAATGCCACAGCCTTTGTGTTCTTTGATGCGAAAGATCGCTCCGGTATCTTTCTCTTTGATTATTTCTGGATGCATGGGCGATCTCCCCGTCGGTGAATCGATTACTGTTCCGGCCACAGCTTTAGAATTTAGGTAAGAATCGGCAAAAGCTATACCAGGTAATTCTGACGCCTGGTGGCGAGAGAATGCGCTAAAACCGTCATCGAAGAGCGCAAAAATGTTCGTTTCTTCATCTTTAACATCGGCAATCGTTCGGACGGCAACAGTATTTTTATCTCTACGATTGGCAACGGCGCGCTTCTAGCACTCAGACAAAGGTGAATGTGCCGTTAGGCCGCTGGTTCCAAGTTGAAGCTTATTACAAATGCGCTGCCGACAATACTGGCCGGGTGATCTTTTGGCAGGATGCGCAGCTCTTGTTCGACGTGGCCAACTTATCCACCCGCTATGGAAATGGTGATTGCCAATGGAGCCTGAATAGTTATTCGGACAGCATTACGCCCAGTCCGGCTTCATTTTATATTGACGATGCCAGTATCTCGTCGACTCGTTTAAATCTCATCGGGCTCGCAGCTCCGACCGACTTGAAGGTCTACCAATAACTATCTCCCATTTTTCTACTGTTCTCCCTCTCTTGGTAGTTTCCGAGTTCTGAGACTCGGCACTCACAACTTGTCGATTCCAGTCAGATCAAGGGAAAGCCCTTGACCCCCAACATTGATCTGGGATAACTGCCTCCTAGATGCTGAGCCTTCGTAGAATAAGCAAGGTCTTTGGCGCGACCGATGACGGTTCGACTTCGCTGCCGGCGGTCCGAGCGGTATCGTTCGAAGTTCGTGACGGCGAATTCTTCTCGATCATCGGTCCATCCGGGTGCGGCAAGTCGACTCTGTTGAGAATCATCGGCGGATTACTGCGCACCTCCGACGGCGAATTAACCGTGGCTGGAGAACTGGTTGCCGGACCTCATCCGTCGGTCGCCATGGTGTTTCAAGAGGAATCCACCTTTCCCTGGCGGACTACCTTGGCCAACGTCGAGTTCGGCTTGCAAATGCGCGGGGTTCCCGAGCAACGACGTCGCAAGACGGCGCGCGATATGATCGATCTTGTCGGTCTCGGCGGCTTCGAGCAACGCTACCCCTCCGAGCTGTCCGGCGGCATGAAGCAGCGTGTCGCTATTGCAAGGGCTCTCGTCTTGGAGCCTAAGATCCTCCTTATGGACGAGCCCTTCGGCGCTCTAGACGAGCAAACAAGAATCATTCTTGGCGAGGAACTTCTCAAGATCCGTGATCAGCTCCGCCAGACCATCATCCTGGTAACCCATAACATCAACGAGTCGGTGCAGCTCTCGGATCGGGTGATGGTGATGACCGCCCGCCCGGGACAGGTCAAAACAATCGTTGATATCGACTTACCCCATCCTCGAGATTCCTCAATAATCGCCTCGGAACGATTTGGCCGCTTGGTCGCGCTAGTTTGGAGCGCGCTCAGGGAGGAATCGATCAAGAGCTTCAAACAGACGGAACAACGACACTGAGGAGGTCAAGTGATGAAGAAGCGGCGCTTAGTCGTAAGACAAAATGTCACGTCGGTGTTATCGGTTCTGCTCATTCTTTTCGGAGTCACTTCTCCTGCATGGGCCGCGGCGGCGCGCACCAAAATCGTCGTCGTGGTTCCTCATCGGATTCTGTTTACGGTCGCGCTGCCGATTTACATCGCCCAAGAGAAAGGTTTTTACAAAGAAAACAACATCGACGTTGATGCGGTTTTCACACGCGGCGGCGGCGAGAACGTTCAAGCAGTCGTCTCAGGCGATGCTCAGATAGGATTAGGCACCGGGACGCTGGCCGTGATCAGCGCTTTCGTGAAGAAAGCGCCGATCAAGATCGCCGCTGCTGAGATCACCGGCATCGACGCCTTTTGGTACGTGCAAAGCAATACAACGATCCGCAAGATGGACGAGCTTGCGGGCAAGAAAATTGCCTACAGCCGTCCGGGGTCGTCGACTCACATGGCGGCGCTTGCGATTGCCGATCAAATCAAAGCCAAAGGACTCAAACCCTTAGAACCGGTGTCGTTAGGCGGCATACCGGAAGTTTATACGGCGGTGCGCACCGGGCAAAGCGACGCCGGCTGGTCGGTCCCGCCTTTTCAGTTGGACCTGGTGGATAAAGGCGTGCTGCGCGTCGTCGTGAGGGGCGACGAGATCACGGCGATGAAAGAGATCACTCCCCGGGTGCATTTCCTCAATAATGATTTCGCGGCGAAAAATCCTGAGGCGGTTCGCGGCTTTTTTCGAGCGCAACAACGCGCGCTCGACTATATGTTCGAACACAAAGAGGACACCGCGAAGATCTGGACGCGCCGGGCAGAGATGAAGTACCCGGAAAGCGCCGTGCTCAAAACCTGGGATTTCTACAGCCGGGCGGCTATGACTCTGAAACCAATTCGCGGACTTGAAGCTACCATCGAAGACGGAATCAGGAACAAATTTTTGACGCAGCCGCTGACCCAGGCGGAGATCAAAAGCCTGATTGACCTAAGCTTCTTGCCCTAAGGCTTGTGTTCACGATGAACCGAGCGAAGCTGCATATTTCATCTCACGGTTTTAAGCCCTTGACGCAGTTTGAATTGATTCCGCAGCGGGCTGAGGTATTGGAACTTGGCGATGAGATTAGGGCGTCACCCCCGAATGTTCTTATCGGGGGTGCAGCTCCGAACTGCCTGGATTCCCGCTTAAAGCCTGCGGGAATGACGACTTCGATAGGGCGATTTACCCTTGACGCAGCGAGCTGCAGGGGAGCGATCCAGACCGATTGAACGGAGTTTGTTACGCCTGAAACCACGAGAGTCACCGCTTGGCGTCTGGGGATTATCTTAGGCGTGGTCGTCATCGCCGAGTCCGCGGTGCGACTGGGGTGGATCAGCAGTTTTTTTCTCGCCGCTCCGACCAGGGCAGCGATCGTGCTCTGGGAGCAGATCGTCCACGGCAACGCGCTCAGGTTAACGGGCATCACCATCTTCGAGATCGCGGCTTGCTTGTGTATCGCGACAATCGTCGGAGTGTTCGCCGGCTTCTTACTCTGGCGTTACAAACTCATCGGCAATAGTTACGAGATGTTTCTCGCCGCGCTGTTCTCCTCGCCGGTGATTCTTGCCTATCCGATATTTCTCGTCACCTTCGGCCGGACCAGCGCAGCCGTGATCGCGCTATCATCGATTTTCGGTTTGATTCCGATCATTATCAATACCAAAGGAGCCTTCCATAACGTCAATCCGATCTTGCTGCAGGTCGGCGCCAGCATGAGCCTCAACCGCAAGCAGATGTTTCGGTATATTCTCGTGCCAGCCGTGGCGCCGGCAATCTTCAGCGGCTTTAGACTGGCGCTCACTTACATTCTTAAATCCGTTCTCGGTCTCGAATACGTTGCGCAGGTCGGCGGCGTCGGCATGTGGTTGTCCGACGCGGCTTTCAAGTTCGAAGTTGAAGAGGTCTATGCGGGCTTGTTGGGGACGATCGTGCTCTCAGTTGTATTTCTTTATGCGATCAATCGTATTGAGGTTTTTATACGGAAATAACCGTAGATTCCTCACGGAATCGTGCATCGCGGACTTCGCGTCATGCATTCGCACTATCTCAACTAAGAATGACTAACATGCGGCCAAACAACACTTTGTTCCCCGCACAGATCCAAACCCCGTTTAGCGTTCAAGCGCTGACACTCGTCATTGTCATCGCGATTTGGGAACTCGTCGGCCGCACCGGCATACTCTTTGACGAACTATTCCCACCCATGCTTGAAATCCTTCAATCCCTCTGGAGGTTCGTCACTACCCCGCTGCTGTTGCCGCACCTCAAAGCCAGTGTCTATGAAGTCGGCGGCGCGCTCGCGTTTGCGATGCTTACCGCGATTCCGCTCGGGATTCTCTGGGGTAGCCGGGGCAGCTGGCTGGAAATCGTCGAACCGTTGATCCTTTATGCCGCGGTGGTCCCCAAGATCGTGATCTTTCCGGTTTTTATTTTGTTCTTGGGAATCGACGTTCAGTCCAAGCTTGCGGTGGGCGCTATCGCGGCGTTCTTTCCGATTTCGCTGCTGACAATTGCCGGGATGCGCGAAGTCAAGAAAGTTTACGTCGATGTCGCGCGCACTGCCGGCGCAAGCGCTTTGCAAATCGCGATCTACGTTTATTTGCCGGCGATCGCCGGTCAGGTTTTTACCGGCATAAGACTCGGCATGGGTGCGGCGGTGACCGGCGCGCTTTTGGCGGAAACCAAGATTGCCAAAGCGGGATTGGGTTTTATGATCGTCGAGTATTACGGCCAATTCCGCATCGCCGATATGTATTCGCTATTGCTGTTGATCTTCATCCTCGCTGCGATCGCAAACTGGACATTGAAATTTCTGTTCTCGATCTTGTCGCCGCTTTCGCGCGCCAGCGCGGATCCGGGAATGTACTTCTAATCAGGGATGAAATCTGAAGGCGAAAAGGTGAATCGAAGGCGGCGTGTTTGAACCGAACGTTGAACTGTTGAACATAGAACAGTTACTATCACCCACCGAGCGCGCTGATGAACCCGCTCTTCTCGAGTTCTCTCAGGATGCTGTCATCGTAGAATCGTTTTGGGTCTTGTCCCTTTGCTTTAGGGTTGAGCAGCGCTAGTTCGTCGACGACCGAACGAAAGGCTTCGACCGTTGGAAAGGGAACACGCTTGAGATACTTTGTCACAGAAATATCGTAGGTTCCTTCGAGCACTTCCTTATCGGTCGTGCGTAAGTACCTGCTCATGACCTCGACGGCAAACGGTTTATCTTTCTTGACTCGTGCGATGGCTTCGACAATCGCCTTGACATAGTTAGTTACCAGGTCCCGGCGTTGTTGCATGTAACTGCGCCGGACGGTAATTCCGGTGGACGCGTACGGCATTCCGAGCGAGGCGATGTCGAGTAATTCACGGTAGCCTTCGCGCCGCGCTTGTATGATCGAAGGATAAGTTAAAATCGCCGCTTGAATACGGCCGCCGCGCATGGCGCTGAGGATCGATGCGACAGCGCCGATTTGCACAATCGAAACGTCCTTGATCGGTTCCAGGCCGTAGTGCTGAATTGCCATCCGCGCGCCGGTATCGATGGAGGTACCGAAGCGGCTGATACCCACCGATTTTCCTTTGAGGTCTTCCGGCTTTTGTATCGATGGAGCCGCCACCAGAAATGCCACCAGACGCTCTACCGTCGTGGCAAGAGCGACGACATCGGCGCCGCCGACAGCGGCCGATGTGGTCGTGCTTCCGGCAATAGCCAGGAATTCCAATTCACCTGCGATCAACGCGCTCATTCCCTCGTTGCCGCTCGGCATTGAAATGAGATCGAAATCGAGTCCGTATTTTTTGAAATAGCCGCCGTCGCGCGCCGCCCACAGCGGCAACATATTCCCCGAAAGCGAGGTATAGCCGGCGCGAAGCCGCCGTGTCTCCTGAGCCGGAGAAGGATACGCAACAAAGAAGATTGCAAGGACGAGCACCAGCGCGAAAATCCAGGAACGGCGAACACTGATCGAATGACCCATGGAAAACTCGGAGCTATCGGTGTTGTGTTGCGGAATTGTCATCGAAAAGCCTCCATGGGCGCAGAAGATGTGAAACGAAACTTCTACTGTCTTAGGTTTGCTGCCCCGGCGTGAGCAAATACCCGCTGCGAGCAAGCTCCCCTCTAAATCTTGACGATCCGCAATGAGACGTTGTGCGACTATCAAACAAACGGCTGTTAAGGTCAACTCGTTCACTGCTTACCAAGATTCCAGAGTAAGACGGCTTCGCAGGATCTATTATAAAACGTATCTTTGCCGGATCGGGTCAACAGGTTGTTTGCTGCTCTGTCCTATTCCTAAGCGTCTGATCAATATCAAGGAGCATCTCTTCAAAGTCCTGGAGAGCGTTGAAGCGCGGTGACCCGGCGAGATGCGGGGTGATCAGCACATTGCGAAAGCCGAGAAGTGGATCGTGCGCGTGGCCGGGCTCATCGTAAAAAGTATCCAAGCCAAAACCGCTTAAACGTCCTGCGGCGAGAGTTTGGATCAAGGCCGCGCGATCGATTAGCTGAGGTTGCGACACGTTGATCAATAAGGCTCCCGGTTTAATCATACCGAGTTCACGCCGGCCGATGATCCCTTGCGTGCCTTCGCCGCCTGGCATATGCAGACTGATGCAGTCTGAAGTCGCAAGCAACTCGTCGAAGCTGCAGTAGGTAACCTGATAACGGCGCTCCTCATCTGGCTCTAACCGATGGCGTTGCCAGTAGACAACGCGCATCCCGAACGCGGTCGCCCGCTGCGCCACTTCTCTGCCGATTTCGCCAAGACCCATCACTCCCAACTGTTGGTTGTAGAGAGTTCGCAAACGATTGATGCGCGCCCAATTTCCATTGGGAGTTTGGCCTCGATCGAAATGCGTCGGTGAATAACCGGCGCTGCGCAGCTGGGTGACGCTGATCAGGTTGGCTGTATCGGTTATCTTGCGAGCTAGGGCCAAAATCAAAGCAAACGCATGTTCGGCAGTGGCGATGTTTGCCCGCCGTCTAATAGTAAGCACGCGCACGCCCGCCTGTTGGCAGGCAGCCGCGTCGATACGAGTCGCAATCGTGCCGTACTTTTGAACAATCTTAAGCGAACCGCCCGCAGCGACAATTTCTTTCTCCCCAATCGCAAAACCCTCGACGATTACGACATGAGCGCCTGAAAGACTTGGATGAAGATCGCCTTGATCCGCCACCAGGCGAACCTCGGCCGGATAAATTTCGCCGAGCCGCGCCCGCAGGCGTTGACACCATTGCTTAAAATTGGGTTCATCATGGGCCATGAAATGAGTGAAAGCAGACAGCCGTTCGGTAGGCGTTGCTGGATCGAGGATGATCTGTACCAGACGGAGAAAACGATCGTCTTCGACAACAATAATCGGACGAGAAGCCATCGAGCTTAGCTTTTTGCGCTAGTGGGTTCCGGATCGACTTTGAGCGCTTTAAGGAATCGGGTCAACATGTTGTAGGCGCCGATCAGCAATGTCAGCTCGACCGTTTGGCGTTCTGTGAAATGAGACCTTACTTCATCGAAAACTGGATCAGGCACATCGATTTCACGGGTCATTGCATCCGTATAAGCAAGCAGGGCACGCTGTTTGCCATTGAACAGATGCGAAGCCCGCCAGTCAGCCAGTGCCTCCACTTGCGCCGGTGTGAGCCCTTCCTTCAATGCGTAAGCCGGCCCGTGGGCACGCAACACGTACTCGACGTCGTTGAGAAGGGCAACCCGGATTACCGCGATCTCGCGGCTTTGACCGTCGATTTCGGTGCCATAGCGTACCGCTTGGTTCAAATCGAACCAGGCGCTGGCCAGCGAAGGACTATGGATCATTAGACGATAGATATTGATCAGACGCCCACCGCGCGCTCCTTTGATTTTACGGATCAAGTCGGAATGCTCTACTGCATCGTTCTCATCGATTAATCGTACCCGCGCCATAAAGTTCCTTTAAAAAGAATTCAAATCCTCTCATCTGTAAGTTGTGCTGGATAAGGGTAACTCAACATCCCGCTGCAAGCTTGAAATCTCCGGATTTACAGCTTATCCACCCAAGGTTTACGTCCGGCGAAAAGACCATAACGCATACTGCCCATCGTATACGCAAGCCAGATGCGTAGCACCGTTTTTGCGAACATTCGGTTGGGAAAGGTCGAATCGAAAAAGCGCTTTCGTAAAAACTGATGCGTGCTGATTCTCGTCAGGCAACGGAGCGCGCAGACGCGCCAGGTTTTTTTCACTTTGCAAGTTAAATCCTCGAATCCAAGATCTTCAAAGCCGGCTGCGGCCAGCATCTCTTCATATTCCGGGGCCGAAGCCATGCTCGGGAGCCGCCCTTCGGCGCAGATGGGCTCCAGCAAATATTTCGTTTCGGCTGCGCCAGGTTGCTCTCGTGCTAACCAGGCTACTACGACAAAGCGCCCGCCCGGACGCAATAAGCGGCTGACTTCAGTGAAAAACGCCGGCTTATCCGGCATGTGCTCAGAACTTTCGATAGAGACCACTGCGTCAAAGGCGCCGGTCGGCAAGCCGTTAGCAAGCCCGTCACAATTCATGAAATCGACATCGGCTAAACCGGCATGGAATAGTTGAGCGAGCTCGTATTGTTTTTTTGAAACAGTAATTCCGATGACACGAGCGCCGTAATCCTCGGCGAAAATTTTCGCCGATCCGCCATAGCCACAGCCGACATCGCAAACACAAGTCCCGGATTTGATGCCGGCGCGGTCGGCGACGAGATGGGTCAGATTCTCGACCGCTTCTTCAGTGCTTTCTTTTCCAGTTCGCCAATAGCCATGATGAACATGGGTGCCCCAGATGGTGCGATAGAAGAGATCGAGATCGTCATAGTGCGCGGCGACCGCTGCAACGTCCGCGGCCGAGACCTGAGGAAAGATCATCCTGTGACCTAACCTAAGTTACTTTTTTCGGCCGTAGAGCTTATCGACAAAGCCGCTCTT
Organism: Binatia bacterium; assembly: GCA_036378835.1. Taxonomy (GTDB): domain Bacteria; phylum Desulfobacterota; class Binatia; order UBA9968; family UBA9968; genus WHTF01. The sequence goes on from DASUVS010000029.1 coordinate 13,221, forward strand.
TCTCATTTCGTCAACGAAACGCAGCTCGACCATATCTTCAGCCTTGAATTTGGCGGCGCGCGGGTCGGTCGCGGCCTGAACCTCCAAGGTATTTTTGAGTCCATCAATAGTCGGATAGGTATCCTCGACGAGCAGCTCGGAATTGGCCGCATGAGCTCCTTCCAAGACATGACG
>DASUVS010000030.1:0-3494 GCA_036378835.1 Binatia bacterium
CCAGCGCCCGGAGGTCATCGAACGATTGAAAAAAGTGTTGGGAAACTGAGTCGCGACTCAGCACGAATTCTCACGTTAGAAAGATTCCCCGTCCTTCAAAGAGACTCAGATAAACTCCGTGAGATATCTTGGGCTATGTAATCGCGAGAGCATTGACAATAGATTAGTTCAAACGGTGAATGCCTTCCAAACGTGCAACCTGTTTCAAGACGGACACCCATCCTGGCATCGCGTGCTTCTTAATTTGGATTCGTCACTGGCGAGCGGAATGTACTAGACCAGCAACCGTCACAAAGAGAGGAGGATCCGAGATGCAACACTCGTCTGATTTTCCATCTTTTTACTTGTTTCTGAGGGCCGGTCTCAAAGCCGCTGCCTTCTTTCTAGTCGCCACATTGCTTTGCGCCAGTCCGCTCCGGGCGCAGGCTCTCAAGAAAGTTCCTTTCCCATTTTCGCCCATCGGTCTGAATTGTCTTCCGTGGTTTGTCGCCAAGGACGCACGCATTTTTGAGAAACACGGAATTGACTTTGACCCGGTGTTTATCGGCGCCTCTTCGGCGCTGTTCAACGCCATGTTATCAGGCGCGGCGGATGTGGCCGGATCGGGCGGACCCGCGGTGATATCAAACATCCTAAAGGGCGGAGATATCATCCATATTACTGCGATGGTGCCACGTTTTACACAGTCGATCATGGTGAAGTCCGAAATCAAAAAACCAGAAGATATGGCAGGCAAAAAAATCGGTGTGAGCCGGCTCGGCACCGTAACGCATTTTGCCCTGCAAACTTTGATCGATGGTTACGGCATTAAGAACGTGACGATTCTCCAAATGGGCGGTCAGCCGGAAGCCTTGGCGGGCTTGAGCCGCGGCTCGGTGGACGGTGCGGTGTTCTCACCGCCGTATAACTTTCAGCTTAAGAAGCAGGGTTACCATGAGCTCGCTTCACCAAGCGATCTCGCGAAGCTCACCCCGTTTATCACTAACGGTATCGTCGCGCGCCGGTCGGTTGCCGAAAAAAATAATGACACCGTGATTAAGACAATCAAGGGCACGGCGGAGGCGATAAAAATCATCCAGACGGACAGGGAATACACTAAAAAGGTGATGAGTAAATGGATGGCCATGAGTGACGCCGAGATGGTGGAACAATCGTATCGCTTCGCGACCGAGAATTATGCCAAGGAAGGCATGGTCCCCGAGGCGGCGTTGCGCGGTATGGTCAAGCAGATGGTGCAGAGCAATCTCGCCGATCCGCAAATGGCATCGGCCACGCCGCTGACCGCGTATTACGACAATCGCTACGTCGAAGAGGTGAAAAGGTCAGGATTCTTCGATCAATTGTGGAGATAACGTCAAGACTTTGGTCGCGTTGCTACTAGAACCGACCGGAAGGTCTCGCCGGGAAAACCTCGGCGATCGGCAGGCTTCGCCCGCTTTAACACCAGACGCACTGCTACATACCCCCACCAACCTTCCATCATCGGCAAACATTACTCTGCTTTGTCTGCCTGGAGCGCCTTGAGCGCCTTGCGAACCAACTGCCGGCGCACTTCCTTCTCCTGATCCGTAGATAACTTGGCATCACCCACCACGTGGACGATACCATTGCCGAGCACGAGCCGATTGCAACCCACCATCTTGGCAATCGGCATCGCCGAAGTAATCTGCACGGTGGGAATCCCCGCCTTTTCCAGCTCCGTGGTGATCGCAGCGCCGCTGCGAGTGCTCGTCCCTCAAGTGGAGGTCAATATCACCCCGTCGATACCGAGCCGTTTGACCCTCTCGGCCATCTCCCGGCCCATGCGCCGCGTATTCGACAGCGGATTGGCCAATCCCGAAGTCGAAAGAAATTCCTCGTGTAGTTCGCCGATGGCGCCGGATTGTTCGAGCTCGCGCATAACGTCGAGCGGTACGAGGCGATCGGGATCGTCCCGAACAAATTGCGGATCATAGCCGCCGTGCGAAATTTCATAATCTTCGCCCTTGAGGTCATCGCAGCCGTCGATCTTATACGAGCCCCAACGGGTTGCCGCCGAGCCCTCAATGTTATCCGGATTGCCTTTTGGAACCAGCCCGCCATCGGTGATCAACAGCAACTTTGCCCGCGTGAGATCCTTCAGTCCCGGCGGCATGGGCACGGGCAAAAATGTCGTGGGCGCCATTTCCGATTCGAACGGCTCCCCGTGCACTTTCGCCAGCACCATGTCGACGAGTCGCTGTCCCGCCGTTTGCTCGACAAATCGATCGCGGATGAAGCCGCGAGGAAAATAGTTTTCTTCTTTGGGAAGGCCGATGGGCCGATTATCCATCAGTTTGCGCGCCAGGCTCGCCATCTTCCCTGCTGCTTCGCGCATCTTGGACGCATTGGCGCCCGAGTCGACGATGTACATCACTTCCCGGTAAAGATCGGTTCCCGGATTTTCTTCGCTCATCGCTGCCAGCACGGGAATGTTCAACTGCGACTGCACTGCCGAGCAGAGCGCACCGGCCGCCATGCCATAGCGGCCGGCTTGAAAGCACGGCCCGGCAATTAACATATCGGCGTTCGCTTGATGAATCTTCTGAACAGCGGCTGCGACCATCTGCTCCTGGTTCTCGACCGCGTAATTGTCGCCGCACAGCAGGGTAAGCACCACCTTCGCCTCGCCGCCAATCAGCTGCTCGAATAGTCTTCCAGGGCCAACCGCGCCTGCACGGGCTTCGAGCGGCATGCCGGCTTTTTCTTCCCCGCCGACTCCGGCAAAGAACTGGTTTAGGTAATGTGCGATTCGCATGGGCAGTCTCCCTATCTCGCAAAATCAGTTCAAAACGCTCAGCTCAAAAGTGCCAGTTTCTGAAAAACCCTGATCACAGAGTGGTCAAAAAGACTCAGAGGCTAGGCAAGCTAATTACAAGGATGAAAACGGAAATCTGAAAGCGGAATTCAGTTTTCAGATTTCATAATTCATCCTTTCTAGCAGCCTGTTAATAAACCATAGCGCGGAGCCGTGACGCTCCCTGCTGATTGGCGACGCCAACCACGTTTAGCGATTCGAGCTGCAAAGGCCCGCCGAGCACTTCCTTCAACTCCGCCGAAGCGGCGATGACTCGCTCCACACGCGGCACCTTCCAGCGGGTGCTGTTGCCGCCGATGCACACGATCGCATTCACTTCCGGAAAATTGAACAGCAGCGCCGATTCCACCCTCTGATCGCGCGCAAGATCGGTAACCTGCACGGCGGTTTTGATGCCCATTGCTTCCAACAAGCGCGCGGTTTCCGACAGATCCGTATGCGGAACGCCGCCGCCGAATTTTGTCAGGATCGCCGCATCCGCTTTGAGAAGCGTACGGACGAGGTTGGCGGCGAAGCGGCAGTTACGCTCGCGATCGAAGTTGTCGGCCGATGCAATCGTCGCGACGGTGCCGGCGAAGTTGAGCTCGCGCGCATGATGGCGCCGGTAAAGCTCGGTTATCACCGGATGATTCTGGTAAAAATAAGTCTCCGCGCCGCC
>DASUVS010000031.1:0-72982 GCA_036378835.1 Binatia bacterium
TTTTTTCACCGGTTTCAAAGTCTTCATGTAGGCGATCAGCGCTTTGAGATCTTCCTGCGCCATTCCCGAATAGGCCTCATAGGGCATTACAGGGACCATCCTGCTGCCGTCGCGCCTTCTCCCGGCGTTGATAGCGTCGTAGATTTGCCGCTCGCTCCAATCGCCCAGGCCTGTTTCCTTGTCCTGGGTGATGTTTGTGCTGAACACCGTGCCAAATGGAATAGGAAAGGCGCGGCCGCCGGTGTGGTAGGTTTCTTTGGGGACAGTATGACAGGCGCAACCCCCGGCGATGGCGAATAGGTACTGGCCTTTCGCGATCAGCTCTTTATCGGCTTGGGCGTAGAGTGTAGTTGATGTTAGAAAAAAACCGACGGTTAGGAATAATAGAACTCGCCTCGTCCTCCGCCTTCGTAATACTCGTCGCATGTTTTAACGTAAAGCCTCCTCGCGAAGTTTTTTATCCAAGAAACTCAAGGTAGCATGAAACACTCTGTTGATCGGCGCCTGCTCTCCGGCCTGCTCGAGCAAACGCGTGACGATGCCGTTAAGCGCGTCGCATTCGAGCGGCTTTCCTGCTTCGAGATCCTGCAGCATCGATGGCTTAAAATCACCCAAGCCCCTGGAGAACTCCATTGTTTCATCCAACAGTTCCGGCTTCAGGTCGATGCCGCGGGTGCGCGCCGCGGCTTGAACCTCTTTCATGCAGAGGCGGGCGAGATTGCTGAGAGCTGCCGATTCGACGATCTCACGAACCGTGGCGCGGGTTAAGCACGAAATAGCGCAGAACGCCGCATTCCAAAGCAGCTTCGCCCACTGAACTTGCTCGATTGCGGCGCTGATGACGCATGGGATGCCACCCCGCGATATGGCTTGCTCGACAATTAGAGCGGTGTCCGTACTGTGATCGTTTATGGGTCCGAGAACGATTTTTCCACCGGACGAATGCTGGATCACGCCAGGGGCCGACATCTGAGCGCCAATGTAAACGACGCCGGCCAAGACTCTCTCGCTGCCCCAGAGTTTGGCTAGCTTGTCGGGATTATCGATGCCATTCTGCAGCGAAAGAATGGCCGTTCTCTCGGTCAACATCGGTGCCAGCGCCGCTGCCGCTCCGGCCGTGTCGTAAGACTTGACACAGAAGAGAACCAGGTCAACCATACCGGCGTCAGCCGGCGAGTCGGTGAAAAACCCATTTCGCACCTGTAGATCGCCGCTTGGGCTTTCGATGCGCAATCCTTTCCGGCGCAGCGCGGGCAGGTGTCTTTGTGGGGCGATGAATACGACATCGTCGCCGGCAGCCGCAAGTTTGGCGCCGAAGTATCCGCCCACCGCTCCTGTGCCCATAACCGCAACTCGCATGTTTGTCCCTGCGCGTGTCCGACTGTATTCTCGCCTTTGGTCGATGTCAATTTCACCTCATTTCAAAGTGCCTCGATTTACGCTTTGATCGTGAATGTGTTATGAGAATTCAACTATGGAAAAGATCGATCCGCAGCACGATCATTTGAAACTTGAGCAGTATTGTCCCGGGCAGCAAGTCATGTTTAGAGGAAAAACGTATACTATCCAGCGCCGGACCACCCTTGCTTCGGGCGACGCGGCGATCGTGCTGCAGGGCGATAAAGAGCAGTTCGTGATTGGCGCAGATCGGTTTTTCGCCGGAGTTAAGTAACCCGGGGCACCCGAAGTCAATCGTTTACCAGTCAATAGGAGAACAGCATGGGAAAAATCCGCCTGACACTGGCCTGTTGGGATTATGATCGCACCCGCGCGCTGCAAGATGGCAGCGTCGAAGTCGAAGGCATAGATTTGACTTATTTACCCTTGCGCGTCGAAGAGACTTTTTGGCGAATGCTGCGTTACGGAGAATTCGATGCGGCGGAAATGTCGACAGGCTCTTACCTTATGTCGCGCGACAAAGGCGCGCCTAAATTGATTGCCATCCCGGTCTTTCCGTCCAAGACATTTCGCCATTCATGTATTTATATCAACACCGATTCCGGCATCAGGAAGCCCGCCGATATGGCGGGGAAAAGAGTCGGGGTCCCCGAGTATCAGATCACCATGGCTACCTGGGCGCGAGGCGTCCTGCAGCACGAATACGGAGTTTCTCCGGAAAAGATGAAATGGTTCACCGGCGGCGAAGAACATCCCGGTCGAGAGGATAAGGTGAGGCATAACTTGCCAGCCAAAATCGATATCCGACCGATTCCGGCGGAGAAGACGCTCTCGGGCATGTTGGAAGCAGGCGAGATCGATGCCATGATTTCAGCGCATATGCCATCGCCGTTCGTAAAACGTCATCCCAAAGTGCAGCGGTTGATACCCAACTTTCGTGAGGTCGAGCAAGACTATTTCCGCCGCACCAAGATCTTTCCGATCATGCACACGGTGGTGATTCGCGAGGAAGTTTACGAGAAAAATCCTTGGATCGCGCAGAGCCTGTTCAAGGCCTTCGATGAATCCAAGAAGCTATGTCAGGAGAGCATGTACGAATTCTCGGCGCTCAAATATATGCTGGCGTGGTCCATCGATGAGATGGAAAAAGAGCGCGAAGTCCTAGGTGATGATCCCTGGGCCTACGGCTTGGAACCCAATCGCCATGTTCTTGAAACCCTTGTGCAGTACACCTACGAGCAGGGTCTGATCAGCAAGCCTTTGGATGTCGATTCGCTTTTTGCCAAAAGTACGCTGGAGGAATTCAAAATTTAGCGGGCGCGGTAACCACGGCGACTTGTATGGCAGACGAAAAGAACGAAACCCTCGAAGAAAGCAAATGGTGGATCGACCGCGGCCCGGTCAAGGAGCGGGAAAAGCCGCTCGGCCCCGTGCCGGGAATTATCGAGAAATGGGCCTACGAGCTGCTCAGGGGTTACAATCAGGATCAGGCGGCGAAGAACCTCGTCGATATCAACTCCCGGCTGCTTAAAGAATTAACGGTGGCCCCTGGGGAATGGGGCTACTTCTCGATGGACGTCGGAACCTATCCGCCGGAGAAATTGGCAAAAATCAAGAATGGCTTGCCGTTACCTCCCGGCGCCCGCGGGCTGATCGTGGATGCCGGCTATTCAGTACGGGTTGTCATCACCGGCGAGCCCGTGGGGGAGCGCTACCTGGACATCAATTTTACCGATGCGCCGGCCCTTGATTATTGGGTGGATGGACAATTGGTTCGAGAGCGGGTTTTCTCAAACGTCGGCGAGGCGCTCAAGAGAATTCGCGCCGACTTACCAAAGTACCTCAAGAAAACTGAATAGCTATCGTCATAGATGCGGCAGGCTGGGATACCACAGACAATTCCTTGTTCCGATTAGTGGACTCGAGCCGTTAATGAGCTTAATGATTCTTGGCTTTAGTTCGTTTTTGCTTGGCGGCTTCCCGAAGCGGGTTATCACGCGGAATCGGCATCAGCGATGTCACTTCGAGCCCGTAGCCGCGTAGTCCGACCAAGTGCTTCTTGTTATTGGTAAGGAGCCGCATCTTACGCACGCCTAAATCGCGCAAGATCTGCGCGCCGATGCCATACTCTTTGAAGTCTGCCCGATAGATGAACGAAAGATTTATGTTCTTTTGTTGCTTACCGTGAACCGTCGGATAAGTAACCATCGCCGGAGTTAGCCCCTTGTGCTCAGGTTGCAAATAAAGAATTACGCCTTTGCCTTCTCTGGCGATGATCTCCATTGAGCTCTGAATGACCCTGCCGGTGTTTAACAGCTCGAAGCCGAAAACATCGCCCGGCACGTATTTCGTGTGAACTCGCACTAAAGTCTCTTCTTTGGGAGATATATTGCCTTTGATCAAGGCAAGGTGCTCGCTTTGATCGACGTGGGTATTATATACAATGGCCTGAAACTGCCCGCCCATACGCGTCGGCAGCGGCGCGCTCGCCGCCTGATAAACCAGAGAATCATAATTAAGTCGATATTGGATCAGGTCCGCAATCGTTACTACCTTCAGCTTATGCTTGCGCGCGAACCTCATCAAATCCGGTTGGCGGGCCATGGTACCGTCGTCTTTCATGATTTCGCAGATGACTCCGGCGGGTTTTAGGCCGGCTAAGCGCGCCAAGTCAACCGAGCCCTCGGTCTGACCAGCTCGTACCAGAACGCCACCGTTGCGCGCGCGCAACGGAAAAATATGTCCGGGCGTCACCAGATCCTGCGGCTTGGCGTCGTCATCAATCGAATCGAGGATAGTCTTGGCACGGTCCGCTGCCGATATTCCGGTGGTGATACCGAGCACGGAGTCGATCGAGACCGTGAAGGCGGTGCCGAACGGAGAGGTATTTTCCGATACCATCATTGAAAGGTTCAACAATCTCACCCTTTCCTCAGTTAGGGTGAGACAAATAAGTCCCCGGCCGTGAGTTGCCATGAAATTTATTGCCTGGGGAGTGACTTTTTCCGCCGCCATGCACAAGTCACCTTCATTCTCTCGATCTTTGTCATCCATCAGGATGACCATTTTCCCACGGCGAATATCTTCGATCGCTTCTTCTATAGTAGCCAGAGGCATAGCGGCAATAACTCTAGCATCTCAGCTTGTGCCGTCAAATAGTCGTGGCTCTACCCAAGCGGTCTGGAATAGTGCCGTTAACTACTTGTCGCCAGAAACAGCTTAAGGGCCTGTTGACTTTCGATCGATCAATGTTAGCGTAGGGTTGGCAAAATACCTTGAGATCCACCTATTTGATTAAGAAAACCCTTATGGTGACGGCGATCCTGATACTTTTCACGTGCGGGGTTTTTGCCATAAGCCTAGCATACGATCCGGCTTCGGAACGGCCATCGTACACCACCGTCTCGCCCAATCACGGGTCTGGCGACGGTTTAATCGGAACCGATACATCTGCTCTGAGACTCGCAGTTATCTGTCTGAGCGGTGATGTTCCGCGCTCGGCACAGCCAAATTTTCAAACTTACAGGATTAATTACGTCCGAGTTGTCGATCCAGTTAAGTTGTTCTTTTTCTTAGAGAACCACGTGCCCAAGGTTTCCCTTCAGATTCTCCAGTCAGTGCTGTTGATTTGACTTTTCTCGTTTAACTGTTGTCTTGCTCGATTTAGCCCCGACTCCGACGGGCTATCCGTGGCGTCGTTATTGTGCTTTATCCGTCTGCTGTCAGACGCAGGCGTGATCGCCACGAAACACTGGTTTTATTCTAAAATGGAGGTTTTCCCGTGATTGCGAAAAAACGATTCGAGGCACAAATTTCGAATAATGTTTCGAATAATCATAGCCAAGGTCGATCGCCTTTTTGGGTCAAGAGTCCCGGACAATCCAATGCCGCCTCTGAAGAAAAGGCGTTTGCTGTATTTCAATCTGACATTCTCATTCCTGAGCAGTTTCTTGCCACTTATCAGAGGACCTTTCGACTTGACCCTGAGAAGGTGCTCATGCTGGCAGTTTTGCAGGACGCTGTTACGTGCTTTCAGGAGAATATTACAGCAACGTGCAAGCGTAAACGGGCGCTTTACCAAGAGGCGGAGGAATGGTTTATTGCAGAGGACAAATCATATCTTTTCTCTTTTGAGAACATCTGCGAGGCCCTGGGCTTTGATGTCAGTTACTTGCGGCAGGGATTGCTGCGCTGGAAGGACAGTGCGGGAGAGACACAAAGTAGCCAACCGGTAACTCGCGCGGCGGGCTAGCAAACATCAGGATTAAGCGATTGTCAGATCGCTGATCAGATACTGAAGCTGGACAGAGCGGCCGATTGACGCAAGAAAATCCCCGCTCTGCCCAGCGCATCAGGACCGCCCGGATAGTGTCATTGGCAATTCATCGGGCTTACTCTTTTCCGACAAACTGCTAGCGCGCATCTAACCGTCCATCATTCGAGGGATCAGGCAATATGAAAGTAGGATTGATCGGGCCGCGCGGCGCCGGTAAGACGACCATTTTCAATATGCTGACCGGGTTAAATGCTCAGGTCGGCGGTTTTGCCGGCAAGGAAGAAGTTCATTTGGGCGTCATCAAAGTTCCTGATCCCCGCATCGACAAGCTCTCGCAGATTTTCAAACCTAGAAAAACAACGTATGCCGAGATTCGTTTCACTGACTTTCCACCAAGTCAGGGGGAAGATAATCTAAAGTCCAACAGTGCAATGGTGGCACAGATGCGCGAGGTCGACGCCATCGCTTTGGTCCTGGGCAATTATGAGCCCGATGCCAAACCTCTTAGGGAACTTAATCATCTGCTCACGGAAATGATTCTGGCCGATCTCGCTATCATAGAAAATCGCCGCTCCCGTCTTAAGAAAGAAAAAGCCCGGCCGCTTGAAGAGAGCCTGTTGCAGCGCGCGGCGGCTGCTCTGGAAAGCGAAGAAAGCCTGCGAAACTTGACGTTCACTCCCGATGAAGAGAGTTTGCTTGCGGGTTTCGGGTTTTTAAGCCGTAAGCCTCTGCTTGTGCTGCTGAACCAGTCGGAAGACCAAGCTGGGCAAGAGCTGGATTCTGCTTATGTAGAAGAGTTGAAACGGCGCGGCTTGCAGGGCCTGGCGCTGGCGGCCAAGGCCGAGATGGAGATCGCTCAATTGGACGAAGCCGATCGAATTGCGTTCCTTAAAGAGATTGGCATAGAAGAACCGGCGCGAGACCGGTTTATTCGCGCCTCTTATCGCCTGCTCGATCTGATTAGTTTCTTTACCTCCGGAGAGGACGAAGTCCGAGCCTGGACCATTACTCAAGGAACCGTGGCGCGCAAAGCCGCTGGCAAGATCCACAGCGATATCGAGCGCGGCTTCATTCGCGCTGAAGTTGTCGCCTATGAAGACTTCATCGCGTTTGGTAGCGAGTCCAAATGCAAGGAGGCCGGCAAGCTGCGTCTCGAAGGCAAAGACTATGTCGTCAAGGATGGTGACATCGTTCACTTCCGCTTTGCCGTTTAATCAGTAGTTGAATCGCTATTGGGCCACTCATTTACAAATCGTTCTCGGAAATCTCAGGATCAGAAACAACGCCACTGATAACTGCAAAAACGCAGACCGTAGCAAATTCTCCACTACCATCAGGAGCTCACCACCTAACCCTCCGGGCCAAAGAACCTAGCAACGATTCTCATCACAGCTCAGACTCTAGCTTGTCTTAGCCACCTTCTTTTGTTAGTGCTGCCGGTGTCCGAAGGATAACGAAAGGTTAACCATGAAAACTTTAGTTCAAGGCGGATTCGTGGTCGGGTTTAATGGGACACAACACGAGATCATCAAGGACGGTATCGTTGTCTATGATGGCAGTCGAATCGAATTTGTCGGCAAAGACTACTCTCAAGCTGTAGACAGAAAGATCGACGCCAGAGGCTGCCTGGTTTCACCGGGCTTCATCGACACTCATTTCCATTCGGGGATCAATGCCAGCGATTACATTTTGAACGATTCAACCAAGCTGGATTTTTTTGCCGCCAATTATCTAGCTCACGGCGGGCCTACCCGTGACGGCGCTCCTTCCGCTCACTTAAAGGATGTCGATGTTGGCCAACGTTTTTCGTTGATCCATCTATTAAAAAGCGGAGTGACGACTACTTTCGAGATCGGCGGTCCGGGCGGAGAGCCGGAGCGGTTCGTCGACATGGTCGACGAGGTCGGCATCCGAACGGCGACAGGCCCGAGCTACAAGAACGTCAGTTTTTTTCACGACCGCGAGGGCCGCTTGGAATACGACTGGGACGAAACTCGCGGCAGCGAAGGGTTAAAAAAAGCGGTACAGTTCGCAAAGCAATTTGACGGGGCTTGCAACGGGCGCATGACCGCTATGTTGTTTCCGGGGCACGTCGACTCCTGCACACCTGGTCTGCTCAAACAAACCAAGAAAGCGGCAAGCGATGCCGGTGTCGGAATCCAGATTCATGCGACGATCAATCTATTTGAATTCCATACGGTGATGCAACGGGAACGCTGCACGCCTATCGAGTTGCTGCAAAAGATCGGCTTCCTGGATCCGCAGGTTTCTCTTTCCCATTGTATTTTCATCAGCGGCCATAGCTGGCTTGCCTATCCGTATGGCAATGATCTCAAGATTATTGCCGATTCCGGCGCTTCGGTCGCTTACAGCCCGCTCAAATACCTGAAGCTAGGTATCACCATGGAGTCCTTCGACCGGTATCTTAATGCCGGGATCAATATGGGAATTGGAACCGACACTTTCCCCAAGGATATTCTCTCGGATATGCGTTACGCTGCGCTCGCGTCGCGCGTCGCGGATAAGAGTTTTATGTCGGGCCACCCGCGAGACGTCTTCAATGCGGCGACACTAGGCGGGGCCAAGATGCTCGGCCGCAACGATCTGGGAAGACTGGAAAAAGGGGCGAAAGCCGATATTGCCATCGTCAATCTGCGCGATCTCACATTTGGAGCGGTGCGCGATCCGATTCGATCGTTGATGGAAAATGCCGTCAGCCGTGATGTGAGAACCGTCATCGTCGATGGCGAAACACTGGTGGATAATTACAAGTACCTTCGCCTGAATGAGGAGGAGCTGCTCGACAGAGTTCAGGCAAAAGGGGAACAAGTCTGGGACAGTGTTCCCAAATGGCATTGGACGGGAAAGAGTATTGATGAAGTAGTGCCGCCGAGCTTTAAAATGAAATAGCCGTTACGAACCCAGCTAGGCGACCTAGCCAGAACAGATCATCACTTGTACGCGGCAGGAGCTCTGGTCGCCGAAGACCAGCAGCGCATATTGCCCGCTAGACATCGATAATCGTCGCAGTTTAGCGGTCAAACCTCAATTCTATTTCAAACCCGTTCCACCCAGAATCGCGTGCGCGCTCAGCCTCAGTCAGCTTCGGTTGAAGTATCAATTGAGGAAAGATATAGGACAGACAACAGTCCAACTGAAGGAGTATATCGTGTCCGAATTATCAGAGCTCAAAAAAAAGCTGGCGATGTCATCACGCATGTTGTTTAACGCCGGATTAGTCGATTACAGCGGTCACATCAGCGCGCGTATTCCCGGTTCGGATCACCTTGTCATTCTGCCACACCCGGTCAGTCGCGCTACCGTGAAACCGGACGATATGGTGATCACGGACTTCGATGGCAAATTGATCGAAGGCAACTACAAAGCGCCCTCGGAGGTTAACATGCACGCGCGCGCCTATAAAGCCCGTAACGATATCCAAAGCGTCGCTCATCTGCACAATCATATGGTTGCCACCCTAAGCATGGTCGACAAACCGTTCTATCCGGCATCTTCTAATCCCGGCGCATTTTTTGGCCCGGGGCGCTTGCCTGTTTACATGGATCCAGCGCTGATTCATACGATCGAGCAGGGTGACGCAGTGGCAAAAACGCTGGGGACGGCGGACGCTGTCATGCTGCGCGGACATGGCTCGATGGTAGTCGCCCACTCTATCGAATGGGTATTTGCCGGATGTGTGGATTTGGAAGAAGCCGCATCGCGGTTCTATAAAGCTTCGTTGCTGGGACCCGTCATGATTTACAACGAGGACGAGACCCAAAGGGTCATGAAACAGCGGCGCAAAGACTCGGTGGTTCAGAAAATCTGGGATCACAATGCTGCTAAGACAGAGCTCGCCGGCCTGATGAACGGGATCTAAACACCAGTAAGATCGCCGGTTTCGAAGCGCATCGTGGGATTGTGATAGGGCGGAGCCCGAAGGCCGGATTTATCTTTCTATGCTCCAGATGATGTCGTCCTTCCCCGCCCTTCGAGGTGAATGGGAGCTCAACTGGGCAGTAAATCTGCTCTTAACTTTACTGGCAGCGCTGCGTTATAGTCCTTGGCGACTTTATGATGATATTTGTTGCGCGGAAGAAACTCGCGTGATATAGCTGGCGATTCAATTTCATCCAGGAGTGTTTTCGCATATGTACGATGATTTTCTTGCAAGAATCCTTGAGCCTGATGTTTTTCTGCCGGCTCAATTCTATGGCACCGGAGGCCTGTCACGTCAGCTCGACGGTGAGAAACGTTTGATGATTGCTATTTTGAAGGACGCCGTCGAGTGTCTCAATAAGTACCGCGGCGCGCGAAGTAGTTTAGGAAGCACTCAGTATCAGAATGCCTTGGAATGGGTCCAGGATGAAGGCACCGACTGGCTGTTTTCGTTCAACAACATTTGCGATCTTCTGGGGTTTGATCCCGACTATCTTCGGAAGGTGCTGATCAAAAAAGAAGCTAGACACGCAAATCCCGTCCGTGGGAAGATCTATTCTTTTCCCATCGGCAGCGGAGCCGGTGGAGGCTCACCGGCGGCGCGCTCGTAAATTATTCAGCTCTTCTTTTGCAGTCTGCCCGCGTGCAGAGTTTTCGCCGAGGATCTTGATTGCCTTTTCAAAAGCGGCCATGGCCCGCTCGTCTTCGTCCTGTAGCAACAAGGACCGAGCCCTATAGTAATAGGCGTCTCCAAGCCGATCTAGGTTCCCGTAGACAATGCCAAGCCGGGCAGGCGGCTTATCCCATAATGGTGAGAGCTGCTGAGCGTTCAGGTATGCGCCTGCCGCTCCCCGTAAGTCATTTTGTTTTTCAAGTAGCTCTCCGAGAAACAAATAATTAAGCGGTTCCTTGGGCTCCATGGCGATGGCACGATCAAGTGTAGTACGGGCCGCGCCGAAATCGCCCGACGCGGTGTATAGGCGGCCGAGATCGCGACACAAACCGGGGTCTTCCGGATTGAGTGCCAGCGCCTTCTCGTAATTCGTCTTCGCTAGTGAAAGCTGGCCCTTTTTATGCTGCGCCAGCGCTAGAAGATGAAGCGCCATAACTTGTGACGGAGACTGCGCGACCAATTTTTGATATTCGTCGATCACCTTGTCAGTCTCTTGCCGCTCTAACCGAATAAGAACCTGTATCTTTTTAAGCTGATCGAGACTTTCGGATTTACTCTGAACATCGCCGAGTGAGCGAATCACCAATTGAACGTTAGCAATCCGTTCCTGGGTTACTGGATGCGTCAGCATGTAGGCCGGCACGTCTATCGGATTTAAAGATCGTTCCTGATCTAAGGTCTTGAGAAAGCCAAGCGAACCCGCAGGGTCATAGCCGGCCGCTGTCATATAGCGCACACCCAAAGTGTCGGCTTCCATCTCCAATTGCCGGCTATATGCGATTTGACGAGTAGCAGAAACGGCTTGGCCAACGACGCCGGCAGCTTGTGCGCCGGAGCCGCTCCGGGCCAACAGAAGCATTCCCACCAAACTCAAAAGTGAAATCGCATCGGGGCCGGAGTGGCGCGCCATGTGACGCCCTTTGACGTGAACAATTTCATGTCCCATGACTCCGGCGATTTCAGACGTGCTTTTCGCCCGTTCGATAAGGCCGGAGTAAAAGAAAACCGAACCCCCAGGCACCGCAAACGCGTTTAGCTGGGGGTCGGCGATAACAAAGAACCGATACTCGAAAGGTTGCGGGCCCATTACGGAGAGAATCCGTTGGCCGATGCTTTCGATATACCGTTCAATCTCAGGATTGTTGATGTACGTAAAATGTTTCTTTGCCTCACGCCGAAATTCACGGCTGATCCGTGTCTCCTCATCTTCACTGGGAGGACCCACACTCGGAAGCGGTGAGCGATAAGAAGCGCAGCCTGTAACGAAGAGGCAAATTACCAACAACCAGGACCACAGCTGCTGGCATCGACGGTACCTGCAGGTTTGAATCACTCGAAGAGTATAGTGAGGCGGCGGAGGGGGTTCAACACGTCGTCTCGGCAATGTGAGCAGTTGACGCTGCCGGATGGAGCCCATATTGTGACACGACCACCACCTCGAGGTATTAATGGCGCATAAATTCGAAGTTCCGGCCGGGAAGCTATCCTGGCATTGCGATCTTTCCTATCTGCCCTTTACGTGCACGGCCGAGATGACGCCGTTGGAGGATTTTATCGGACAGGATCGGGCAATTCGCGCGATACAATTCGGCCTCGGGGTCAACAAACCGGGCTTCAATATTTTTGTGACCGGGCTTACTGGAACCGGCAAAACCAGTATCGTCAAAGCCTTTCTCAAAAAAGCAATGGCAGAGCGCGCTCCCGTCGACGCCAATGCCGAATCGCCTGCGGACTGGTGCTATGTCTATAACTTTACCGATGCGGATCGTCCGCAGATTATCAAGATGCGCCGGGGCTGGGGTAGGGTCCTGAAGGCCGACATGGAACAGCTGATTCAATATTTGCAACGGGAAGGCAGAAGGGTGTTTGAAGGGGACGAATTCGCGCGCAATCGCCAGTCACTATTACAAGAGTTGCAGCAAAAGCAACAAGGCATCATGGAGCCGTTGATGGTCGAGGCCGAGAAAAGCGGCTTCGCACTGCGAATGACTCCGTCCGGGGTCGCGCTGCTGCCGATCAAAGAAGGCAAACCGATGCAAGAGGCCGATTACCTCGCGTTGCCGCCTGAACAGAAGAAGGCCCTCGAGGACAAGCGCGGTGAAATCGGCAAGAGAGTCGAAGAGACTTTGCGCGAAGGAAAGAAAGTAGAACGCGAGATCAACCAAAGGCTTGAAGAACTGGAAAAAAAAGCTGGCGAATATCTAGTGGCGATGCCGATAGCTGAGATGAGAGAAAAGTATCGTGATAATCTGAAACTGTTACGGTATTTCGACGGCGTGCGCGACCATATCTTAAGCAGTTTGCATCGCTTCAAGGCAGCCGAGCCTGATTCGGCCGCAGCGCAGTTGCTGCCTCTCCAGATGGCGCAACCGGCAACGGACCCGTTCCTTCCTTATCGGGTGAATGTCATCGTGGATAACAGCGCCATTCAAGGTCCGCCGATCATTGTCGAGACCAATCCCAGTTATCACAATCTTTTCGGTGTAGTTGAAAAGAAGCCCGTGGTGGGCGGTTACGTGACTGATTTCACGCTCATCAAAGCCGGTTCTATGAGCAAAGCCAACGGCGGCTACATCGTTCTTTATGATCGTGATGTCCTGGCCAACACGGGTGTCTGGGAAGCGCTGCTGCGGGTTATCAAAAATCGTGAGCTGCGGATCGAGGAGCCGGCAGCCTTTTTTGGTTGGGCGCCGCCCCAGGGAGTAAGGCCGGAGCCGATCCCTACCGATACCAAAGTCATTATGATCGGCGATCCTCACCTGTACCGCGCTCTGGCCAGCACTGATCCGGATTTCCGTGAGACCTTTAAAGTCAAGGCGGATTTTGACTTTCAAGTTGACCGTTCGCAACAAAACATCATCGCGTTCGCTTGTTTTATCAGCGACTACTGTAGCCGCGAAGGCTTGCGCCATTTCGATAGCAGCGGGGCGGCCCGAGTGATCGAGCATTGCTCCCGAATGGTCGAAGATCAGGAAAAGCTCTCTACTCGTTTTAGCGATGTCGTCGACCTGCTAATCGAATCGGACTATTGGGCGGGAAGAGAAAAAGCCGAACTCGTATCAGCCAAGCACGTCGAGCAAGCCATCGTTGAGAAGACCTTCCGTTTGAACCTGCTGGAGAAGCGCCTGCAGGAATTGATTACTGACGGGACGATCCTGGTAGAGGTTCAGGGCTCCGAGATCGGACAAATCAATGGCTTGGCGGTGTACCAGATGGGCGATTTCAGTTTTGGCAAGCCGTCTCGCATCACGGCGAAAACTTACATGGGGCGAGGCGGCCTCATCAATATCGAACGCGAAGCCAAACTCAGCGGCAAAAGCCACGATAAAGGAGTTCTGATCCTGAGCGGCTATCTCGGCGGCAAGTATGCTCAGGAAAAGCCCTTATCGCTTTCGGCAAGCATCTGTTTCGAACAGTCGTATGACGGCGTTGATGGCGACAGCGCTTCCTCCGCCGAGCTCTATGCGATTCTCTCGAGCCTTTCGGGGGTGCCGTTGAAACAGAATATTGCGGTTACCGGCTCAGTTAATCAGAACGGGGAAATTCAAGCGATTGGCGGCATTAACCGTAAGATCGAAGGTTTTTACGATGTCTGTCGGGTAAAAGGCCTGACTGGGGACCAAGGCGTGCTCATGCCGGAATCGAACTTACGCAACTTGATGTTGCGCGCCGACGTTGTCAAAGCAGCGGAAGACGAAAAGTTCCACATCTATGCGGTGCAATCGATCGACGAAGGCATTGAAGTGCTCACCGGTGTTGCCGCCGGGGCACGCAATACCGCAGGTAAGTTTCCAGCGGGATCGATCAACGCGCTGGTTGAAGAAAGGCTCACGCACTTCGCCGAACGGCAGCGGCAGATCAACGCAGCCGGAGTTCGACACGATCCTTCGCTAACGACCGAAACCTAAGCGAGCCTCGAACGTTGTTTGGCGCATGGGTTCGCAGGCAGGAATTCTGAGTTGCGATCACTTCGGGTAACACTAAAAAGTTTAAGGGCCGCAGCCGAAGAGATTGGTGAACGCGGGTTTCCGTGTTTGCCCTGGAGAATTGATGCAGAAGAAGGCAGCCGGGAACAGCCAATGAGCATTAGCCTTCGTAATGGAGGAAAAAATGGATTTTGACTTAACCGATGAGTTAGTTGCGGTACGCGATCTGGCGCGGGAGTTCGCTGAAAAAGAAGTGGCTCCGACAGCCGCCAAGGACGATCGAGAGCATGCTTTTAGGGGCGACCTGGTAAAGAAGATGGGTGAGCTCGGATTTTACGGCAGCGTGATTCCGGAAAAATATGGCGGCAACGGCATGGGTTTTCTCGCGATGGTGCTGATAACAGAAGAAATTGCTCGCGTCCATAGCGCCATGAGAGTTGCCATCAATATGCAAATCGGTCCAGCGCTCGCGTTGCTGCAGTTTGGTACCGAAGAGCAGAAGCAACAATGGATTCCGCCGCTAGTGCAAGGGGAGAGCATCGGTTGCTTTGCCATCACCGAGGCTGACGCCGGATCGGATGTGGCGGCGATGCGCACGGCGGCGACACGAGACGGCGATCACTATGTCATCAACGGCACCAAGCTCTGGATTTCGAACGGACCGGTTGCCGATGGCGGCTTGCTCTACGCCTATACCGATCGTTCGCAAAAACATCGCGGCATGACCGCGTTTTATGCCGATCTGCGCCTGCCGGGCGTGACTCGCAAGCCCCTCGAGACCATGGGCGCCCATTGTTCACCCCTCGGGGAGCTTACCTTTGAAAATTTCCGCTTGCCTCTAGGTAATCGTCTCGGCGCTGAAGGAGACGGCTTTAAGATCTGCATGTGGCAGTTAAATCAGACCCGGCTCAACTGCGCCGCCGGCGCGTTGGGTCTCGCCCGCGCCGCCAAAGAAGCCGCCATCAACTATGCGAAAGAGCGCACCCAGTTCGGCCAGAAGATCGGCGAGTTTCAAATGAACCAGGACCTGATCGCGCAGATGGTGGTGCATGAAGAAGCGGCGCGGCTGCTCGTGTATCGCGCGGCCTGGCTTGCCGACCAAAAAAAGCCGAACAATCTCGAAACTTCGTTCGGAAAGTACACCGCCGCGGAAGCTGCGGCATTTGCCGCCGATACAGCTATGAAAATTCTCGGCGCTTACGGCTATTCCACGGAATTTCCTGTCGAGCGTTACTATCGAGATGCCAAGTCGTATCAAATCGTCGAAGGCTCCTCCAACGTGCAGAAAATGATCATCGCTCAAGACGCGCTGGGATATCGGCAGGCAAATCGCGGAGCTTCATGATTACGCGATCAATCGTTGGATCAGACCCATATCGATACTGTCGCGCACATGCGCGGCGAGCCGATCGTATTGTTCATCAATCGAGAACGAGCCAATAATCGGCGAGAAATCCTTGCCTTTCTTCTCGGCAAGGTTGCGCAAAAGGGCCCAACGAAAATCATCGTTGTGAAAAAGCCCGTGAATGTATGTGCCCAGCACATTGCCATCGGGGCTCATGCAGCCTTCGAGATCCGCGCATGGTTGAGACCCGCGTTGAGTCACTTCGAAAGGGTTAAGCATGCTTGATCCCGTCGTTATCCCCATATGAATCTCGTATCCCCGCACCGTAAAATCTTTTGCTTTGGCAAACAGACCTCGATCCACCAGCACACGAGCACTGATCTGCCGTGTCGCTTTCACCGTTAGAAAGCGACTGGTCACCGGCAAGAGGGATAAACCCGTGATCGTTGGTACCGCCGATTCGATGCCATCGACATCATGGATCGCTAGCCCCAGCATTTGATAGCCGCCGCAAATTCCTATTATCGGTGTGCCTCCTGCGACCTGCCGGAGAATCTCTCGATCCCGTCCGTTTTCCTTCAAATAAGCTAAATCGCTGACTGTGGTTTTGGTGCCTGGCAATATGATCAAGTTCGGATCGCCAAGATCATCCGCGGCTTCGACGTAACGCAGGCCAACGCCGGCTTCCCGTTCCAATGGATCGAAGTCGTCGAAATTAGCGATGTGAGGAAGCGCGATCACGGCGACGTCGATGTCGACTGCGCGTTGTTGTTTCATCGCTCGGCGCTTTTCTACAGGCATGGAATCTTCCTCTGGAATGTAAATATCGTGGTAGTAGGGAATAACGCCTGCAACCGGCACGCCGGTTCGATTCTCTAACCAGTCCAACCCAGGCTTTAGCAGTGAGATGTCGCCGCGAAATTTGTTGATGATGAATGCTTTGATATGTTCTTTCTCGGATTCTTCGAGCAATTGCATGGTTCCTATTAGGGAGGCGAAAACGCCACCGCGGTCGATGTCCGCGGCGAGAAGCACGGGAGAGTCGCAATACAGCGCCACTTCCATATTGACCAGATCCCGATCCCGGAGATTGATTTCAGCCGGGCTTCCGGCTCCTTCAATGATAACAACGTCGAAGCGCTCGCGCAGGCGATCAAGCGATTTGCTGATGGCCGTCCACAAAAAAGACTTGAGCTGGGGAAAATCCGCAGCGGAAACTCTCGTCAGCGGTTTGCCTCCAACGATGATCTGCGAGCAATTGTCAGCTTCGGGTTTGAGCAGAACCGGATTCATGTCGATGCTTGCCGGAATCCCAGAGGCCTCGGCTTGCACTGCCTGTGCACGGCCGATCTCTCCGCCGTCCACGGTAGCAAACGAATTCAGGGACATGTTTTGCGCTTTGAACGGCGCGACCTTTAGTCCTCGTTGTTTGAAAATCCGGCACAGCGCGGTGACCAGCACGCTCTTTCCAACAGACGATCCGGTCCCTTGAACCATCAACGTTTTGCCTGTCATATGAGTACCACTGTTCTGCTTTCTAGTTAGGTTTGTTCGACTGTAGAGCGGAACGGATCGCGTGGAATGAAGAAGCGTAAACCGGTTTCGGCATCTTCGGCGGCCTTCATGTCTACGCCTAAGAATTCCTTGATGTTTGTCTCAGTGATGACTTCGGCAGCGGCTCCGCAGGCGCAAAGCTGTCCTGAGCCAAGCAGCAGCGCCTTATCCGCGAATAGGGAAATCAGATTGACATCATGTAAAACGGTCAGGACGGTGGTCTGCTGCTCGACGCACTGTCTCTTCAGGGCGGACAGAATCTGCAGCTGATGGTAAAGATCCAGGTGAACCGTCGGCTCATCCAGCAGAAGGATGCCGGCAGACTGCGCCAACGCTCGCGCGATCAAGACCTTCTGCTGCTCCCCACCGCTCAATGTCGTGAAGGTTCGCTCACTGAGATGAAGCGAGTGGGTTGCCTCTAGTGCTCTTCTCACTGCTAAATTGTCCACGCTCGAGAATCTGAAGCGGGAGGCGTGGGGGAAGCGACCCAGCGATACCAGTTCAAATGCGGTGAGCGGAAAACTGAGCCCGGTCTGCTGCGAAACATAGGCAATTGTTTTTGCCAGCTGTTTTGGCGCATAGACCTGCAATCTGCGGCTGTCGAGCAATACCTCACCGGCACTGGGTCGCAGATGCCCAAGAAGGATTCGAAGCAGGGTGGTTTTTCCGGAACCGTTCGGGCCGATCAGCGCCGCCAGCTCACCGGCGCCGATTGAAAACGAAATGTTTGTTAAAACGGGCTCGTTCGCGTAGCTAAAAGAAAGCTCCTGTGCCTGAATGGCGACTCTGCGATTCATTTAGAAGGTGTAACCCGCGGGTTCTTTGCCGATGAGGTAAAGAAAGATAGGCACGCCGAGCAATGAAGTAACGATGCCCACTGGCAGTTCAGCGGGAGCTATGATGATCCGCGCAGCGGTGTCGCACAGGACTAGAAAGACACCCCCGGAAAAAAAGGTTAGCGGGAACAAAGTTCTATGATCGGCGCCGAAGATGAGGCGGATCATATGAGGCACGATCAGGCCGACGAAGCCGATCAATCCGGCGACGGAAACCGAAATCGAAGTTAACAGCGCCGCAAGGATAGCGTAGAGCAACTGAATCCGGTCAGTGCGAATTCCACTGCTGCTGGCCGTCTCCTCACCTAAAAGCAAAACGTTGAGCTCGGAGGCGAAATAGCAGGCGAAGATCAGCGCCAGCGGCACTAATCCTAGTGAAACCCAGGTTGTATCCCAACTCGAACTGGAAAAGCCGCCAAGAAAGAAGAAGATCAGCGATTTCAGCTCTTCACCGGCGACGAGCATGAAGATGGCCACCAGTGAAGAAAGAAAGAGACCGACACCTAGACCCGAGAGAAGCAGTCGGAAGATCGAGAAGCCGCCGTTAAGGTGGCCCAAGTAAAACACCAATCCCAACGCCATGAGCGAACCGAGAAATGCAAAAAAACTGATAGCTGCGAAACTGGCTACTGGAGAAGCGAGTCCCAACACCACGGCGGCTGCGGCTCCCAGGGACGCGCCGGATGAGACGCCGAGCAGATAACTGTCGGCCAGTGGATTTCGAAACAGGCCCTGAAAGATGGCCCCGGCTAGCGCCAGTCCTCCGCCAACGAAAAAAGCTGAAAGGCTCCGGGGCAGACGCAAGTTCAACAAAATTGAACGGTCCGTTGCAGACATTTCAAAAAAAGAAATGGGCATCGGTCCAACACTAATTCCGAGCACGAACGAGAGAAATACGGCAATGCCGATCAGCAACCAGCTCGGTTTCTTCAGCTTCAATTTGCCTCCGGCGCCGGCCGTGACGCGTTTCTAGTGTCACTAACCAGGCAGCCGTGAATCTTCTTGAGCCCGTTTACAAATTGAACACTGCGTCTGATGTCCCGCTCCTCGATAAAACAGAACCGCTCGTTCCGGACTCCGTCAATGACGCTCCAGCCCGCTTGTGTTTTAATTCGTTCGGCGAACGGTTTCTGATCACCGAGGAATATCAGCACTTCGGGATTGCGCTGGATAATCGATTCAAGGCTAATTTGCCCCGAGTCGAAGGGCATGTCGCCAAAAATGTTAATGCCTCCAGCGGCGGCAACCAGCCAGTGAGGAAAAGAGGACCGTCCCACCGTGATCAACGGCTCGGTCCACATCTGCAGGTACACCCGTTGTCTCCGATGATTCCTGGCGCTGGCCTCGATTTCGAGAAGTTTTCTTTGCGTCTCATCGAGTATTTGCTCCGCCTTGTGCTCTCGTCCGAGCAGTTGCCCGAGGAGCAAGAAGTCCTTGCGCAGACTGGTCATATCATGAGGCCAGAGACTCAACACCGGGTAACCCATATTCTTCAGTGGCACAGCAAATCTCTGCTGGCTCGGGCCATTCGTCAGAATCAAATCCGGCTGGAGTCGAACGATTTTTTCGAGATTGGCGTCGAATCCTCCGCCGACAATATCGATCTTCTTGTGATCAACCCGGCTTTTCAGCTCTTGGGGACTTTCGTCGTAACGGGTGCCGCCTTTCAGTCTATCGCAAACCAGCAGGCATACCATCTCGGAATTCGTCGGCACTAAAGACACGATCCGTTGGACATTTTGTTTGATCGCCACTTTGAAGCCGAGATCGTCAATTACGATCCGCTCTGCCGCAACCGCAGAAGACCCTTTTAACAATAGCATTGTAAACAGCGCGACCGCGATGGTTGCGGTTCTCAAGCCGACATTGTGAAGCGGCGGGCGAGTTCGCATTTCAGTAACGGAACGAAAGACCGGCAAAGACATTGATGCCAGGCGCGGGAACACGGAAAGATTCGTTGAACGGCGCTCCGACCAAGATTCCTGAGGTGGAGTATTTTCGGTCGGTAAGATTGTTCAAAGTCACGTGCGCCAGCCATTCGCGCCATTCGTAGGCGATGCGGCTGTTCAGCACAAAATAATCGGCGAGTTTTTTTGCCGCATTCGGTTCGTCTCGCAATTGGTACTGCTCGCCCACATAATTGCCGAACAAGGAGAACGTTAGCCGATCTAAAGGACGGACATTCACACCCAGGCCGACCCGATGACGCGGCACCAGTGGTAGCTCGTCACCTTTCGTGACCGGACGGGGGGGATCGACAGCGTTGATGCCAGGAATGAAGAAATCTGTTTCAAAGGTTGCCTTGGTCAGCGTGTAATTGATGAACGCATCGATCCATTTATCCGGACGCAGCTTGAACGAAACTTCCACGCCTTGGCGCAGGGTTCTACTGATATTTTCATTACGGCCGGAAAATGGGTTTAGGGGGTCGGTGGCGATAAATAGGATTTCGTCCCGCACCGGCGTGTAAAACAGGGATATCGCGGCTTCCAGCCATTCAGCTGGTTTTGCCTTGAATCCCGTCTCAAAATTGCGGCTTCTCATCGGCTCCAGGTTCAGGTTTGAACCGAACGGCCCCAACGCGAAGATTTCCTGGACAGTGGGTACTCGAACTCCCTGTGAGTAATTAAAATAAAGGCTTAAATTCTCAACCGGAGTATAGGTCAAACCGGTCTTAGGGCTAAATCGTTTGAATTCCTTGGTTCCGCTCAGAGTCGGATCGGTCTTACCGGTGAAATTCAGACGGTCCCAGTCATAGCGGAACCCAGCGTTGAGGATCAGAGAATCGAAAATGTTCAAGCTATTGGTAAAAAAAACTCCGACAACGTTCTCTCGGGTCGATTGCTCGGTAATGAAGTCGCCTGGACAGCAGATAAACGCGGAAGCGCTGGTAGTTTCAAAACGATTGTGGCCGTACTCGAGCCCGGTTGCGGCAACATTCTTTTTCGCCAGGATAGTTCCTTCATGGCTGATTTGAATGGTGCCGCCTGCCGAGAGGGTGTCAGTGTCTAGATTTGAATTGCTTGAAAGCCCGCGTACGAAGATTTGCTGATCATGGTTGCGCAAAAATCCATTGACAGCCAGCGAGAATGCCGCTGGCAGCTTTTGACGGACGTTCAATCCGATCAGATCGAGATTGGAATCCGCAAAATCCCCGGGGGTCAGGTTGTGCCGACGCCGACCCGCTCGGAGGAAGCTGCCTGGCAGTGACCCCGCTTGCTTTAGATGATCCTGGACGTGAGTGTAGGAGAGGGTCGCATCGGTCGAGTCGCTGAACTGGTAACCGGCTTTGCCAAATAGCCGGCTAATTCTGGCGCCGGTGCCGTCGCGAAAACCGTCGCTGAGCTCGCGGCTAACATTAAGCAGATAATCCAAATTCTTGAGCGCCAGCGGCCCGTCGCTACTCAATGAATATCTTTGTCGAGCGTAGCTTCCGGCGCCGAGGTCGAAACCGATATGCGGGCGGTCTCGACGGCCGCGCTTCGTGGTAATGTTGATGACCCCGCCCAACGCATTGCGTCCGAAAACCGTCGCTGTGCCCGGAAGAATTTCTAAACGCTCGATACTCTCGATTGGAATCAAATCAAAGTTGATGCTGTTGAAATCCGGCTCATTGACGCGAACGCCGTCGACAAACACACTGGTACCGGGGACTGGCTGGCCATTGAAACCGCGTAGATCGACGCTTGCCTGAAACTCGTTGCCGATGGCATCGTAAAGAACTATTCCTGTTTGATGCTGAAGCACTTCCTGAACCGTACTTGCGCCCAACTCCTCGATCTCTTCTGTGGTGATGACTATTACTTTGCCGGGTATCTGGGCAACCGGCTGGTCGATGTCCCGTAGTCGCGTTGCAGTGACTAAAACCGGCGGAAGAGTTTTGTCAGTTGGTTCGGCAGCCGGGAGTGCGGCTGCGAAAAGTACTAATACAACAAAACAAAATAGCGCTTTCATGAAAACCTCCTTTTCCCGCGAAAGGGGATTGTTGCGGCAGCACGGCAGGTCTCCTGGCTTGAGCGTCAAACCTACTTGCCGCGCCTTCCCATCCGCGACTTTGGATTTTAGATCTCCGATTTTGGATTGAACCAAAGTCAAAAACCTAAATTCATGAATCGATTCGGACAGTGGCTCGCGATGCGGCGTTCGTAGCTCTTACAGTTGCGGGGCAGCAGAGGACTTTCCCCTCGCCGCGACACCACCATTTTGGATTTTGGATCGCCGATTTTGGATTCAATCTCAAATCCAAAATCTAAAATCGAAAATCGCTGGTCGGGTATCGTGGGAGGAAGAGTCACCTCTTTCCCTATAGCCGGCTGCGGTTAATGGATGTTTTTACTGGCTCCTTCCTAATTCAAATGGGATCCAGTCTTCTTGCGCGCGCGAACGGAGAAAGGCCCGGCTGTTTCGAATTAAAAACAGAAGGTGGCTCCAGTTCGGGGCGGAGACTAGTTCGGGATTAACAATACACAACCTTTCTCTCTCTGTCGGAGAGTTCGGTGTAAGGCTCTAGGAGGTCTCCTGGCTTACGGGTTGGAGAGGCTTTCCTCGCCTATCTTTCACGCCTTCCCATCCTTGTGCGATCGCACAGGACAGTGGCTGCCGGTGAAAGATCTTACCCGATTACAGTGGCGGGACCGCGCCGGATTCGCACCGGCTTCCGTTGATCTTAGAGCCAAACTTATGTCGCGGAAATTACCTGCTGAGCTGGAGATTGTCAATTCGAAATTGCGAATTGAATCCGCTGAGAGGCTGGCCATCGACCACCGAGACTGCAATCATCACAGGATTAACCAAAACACGGTTGGGATCGTAACCACCGAAATAAAAGTGCTCAGCACAACGATGGACGCAGCGAGCTCCGGGTCCTTGCCATACTTTTCCGTGAGCACGAAATTAATCACTGCTGCCGGGAGAGCGCCGTAAAGCAGCAACACCTGGCGATTGACCCCTTCAGCAGCGATCAATTGAACGACGATAGATGCTGTCAGAAATCCGCCGCAGATTCGAACGAGAGCGCCGCCTACGGCATGGCGCCATTTAAACGACTGGAATTCATGGAGGCGGTACCCCAAGCTAACAAGCATGATCGGAATGGTTGCCTGCCCAAGCATGGCTATTGGTTGAAAGAGCAGGTCCGGTATGGTCATTCGGTTAAGATTCAACATTAAACCGGCAAAGGTTGCATAGATCAAAGGCAGACGAAAAATTTCGATCCAATTGCCACGCCCGCTCAGAAGGTAAATGCCCAATGAATACTGAAGCAACGTAATGATCACAAACATCAACGTGGCGCGTTGCATGCCCGCTTGGCCGAAGGCGAACAATGCCAGTGGAATGCCCATATTGCCCGCATTCATGAACAACACAGGTAGAGCAAAGCCGCGCGAGCTAAAACGGAACAATGAGAAGTAGAGCCGGATCAGTAATCCTACACCAGCGAAGATCAGAAGAACGCCCGCTGCTAGGACAAAAATATCGTTTAACAAGATTGGTTTACTGGCCAAAGAGGTAAACGCCAGTGAAGGCGTTCCCAAATAGACGATGAGTTCCGTGATTGGAAATAGAGTGATTTTCTTCCAGTGTGCGAAGCAAAAGCCGATGGTGATTAGCACAAAAACCGGAACAACAGGGAAGAGGGGAATGAAGACTTCCATCTCGGATAGGTCTGACAATTAGAGTGTTGCCAACAGCACCAGGCTCAAGGCTTCGCTCGCTTCGACGACGGCGCCGAAGTTATCCTTAGTTAGCGCGCCGGTTCGCTTGTGGAACAGAGCTCGACAAAACAGGGCGAGAATTGAAAGACAAAGCCCGATCCACAGGGCGGTCCGGCCAAGGAAGTAAGTTGCCGGCGCGAGTGTCGCAATGGTTGCAAACACAAAATGCCAGAATCTCATGTTGGCCGCGATAATGCCGGCTTCCCCTTCACTGTGTCGATATGAACCGTAGATAAAAACCAGCATCGTCCAGCGCGCCATTACAGGGATTAGTAATAAAGCGACAGTGAGCCTCTCTTCTAGGATATCCAGCGACTTGATTTTGAAAAGTATCACGAAGACAATCGCGATAATCCCAACCGCGCTGCTAGATGAGTTGCTCCCCGCCGCTGGTTGTCTCAACGCTGGCGCATCGAACGTTTTTTTTAATCCTTCTAAGTGAACACCGCCGGTCACCAGTACCAGAAAAGCGACTATCGTCGTGCTGAGAAGTTCTGCATCCAAATAGTTTTGAAGTGCGCGCGCGAGCAGCACCAGGCTCACGCCAATCACTAAACCGACCACAGGGAAGAGCACCGATGCTGTACCAACCACGGCCGGGGTTGGTTGTGAGTGTATAAGCCTGCTTAAAATCGTAAGAAATTTTAACGCAGCGACAATGCTTTTCATCCGCTTCCTTTTCTCTTAGAGATGTGGCGCTGTCAATCGATGGGCAATTTCGCACGTCCCATTGGAGTTTCCCTAAAATCGCTCGCAAGTTAAAATATTAGTCAATTAAATCAAGACCTTAAGGGGCGGTTTTAGCTTTACTTTTGCGCCCGATTCAGGTACTATGTTGTTAGTCTCAAATCGGGTCTAACCCCAGAACTTTCCAGGCAATATTTCAGTTGATATCAGGTGAAAATGGCTCAATCAAAACCACCTCAGCAAAACGACTATAAAGCCGACAATATAAAAGTCCTTGAAGGCCTTGAAGCGGTGAGAAAACGCCCTGGAATGTATATCGGGGACACCAGTGAACGCGGCTTGCATCACTTGGTTTATGAGGTGGTCGACAATTCTATCGACGAAGCTTTGGCCGGCCACTGCGATAACATCGAAGTTACCATTCATATTGATAATAGTGTGACTGTGGTTGACAACGGTCGCGGCATTCCCGTCGACATTCATTCGACCGAGGGAGTTTCGGCTGCCGAAGTCGTTCTAACCAAACTCCATGCAGGCGGAAAGTTCGATAAATCCTCATATAAGGTTTCGGGAGGTCTTCATGGCGTCGGCATTTCAGTTGTCAATGCACTGTCCGAAAGTCTCGAAATTGAGATCAAACGCGACGGCAGAGTTTATCAACAGAGCTATCGACGCGGCGTGCCGCAGGACCGTCTTAAAGAGGTCGGGAGATCGAAGGAACGTGGCACCAAGGTTACGTTTACGCCGGATACCGAGATCTTTGAAACCGTTGAGTTTAGCTTCGACATTCTTTCCCAGAGGCTGCGCGAGCTCGCATTCTTAAATAGCGGCGTAAAGATTACTATCGAAGACGAGCGCAGCCAAAAGAAGCACGAGTTTCTCTATAAAGGCGGGCTTCTCTCTTTCGTTGAGCATCTCAATCGCGCCAAAACCGCTATTCATCCAAAGGTTGTCCACTTCGCCGGCGAAAGGGATGGGGTTGAGGTCGAAATCGCCATGCAGTGGAACGATGGCTATTCAGAAAATGTCTTTTCCTTTGCCAATAACATCAACACCGCCGAGGGTGGAACCCATCTGATCGGCTTTAAGTCGGCATTGACACGCACTGTAAACAGCTACGCCATCGACATCGGGCAGCTGAAAAAAGACGATGCAAATCTGCAGGGCGAAGACGTTCGCGAGGGTCTTACCGCGGTGGTGAGCGTCA
Organism: Binatia bacterium; assembly: GCA_036378835.1. Taxonomy (GTDB): domain Bacteria; phylum Desulfobacterota; class Binatia; order UBA9968; family UBA9968; genus WHTF01. The sequence continues at coordinate 25,556 of DASUVS010000031.1, forward strand.
AAGTCCCTGAGCCGCAGTTCGAAGGGCAAACTAAAACAAAGTTGGGCAATAGCGAGGTCAAGGGGATCGTCGAGGCCCTCGTAAACGAGAAGTTCTCCAGCTACCTCAGCGAGCATCCCGCGGACGCCAAGAAGATAATTTCCAAGGGTGTTGAGGCAGCCCGGGTGCGGGAGGCGACCCGCAAGGCCAAAGATCTGGCGCGACGCAAGGGCGCGCTGGATTCCGGGTCATTGCCCGGAAAGCTCGCCGATTGTCAGGAGAGAGATCCGGCATTGAGCGAGATTTATCTCGTGGAGGGAGATTCCGCCGGCGGTTCCGCGAAGCAGGGACGAGACCGGCGCAACCAAGCGATTCTGCCTCTCAAAGGAAAGATTCTCAACGTCGAGAAAGCGCGCTTCGATAAGATGCTGTCATCGCAGGAAATTCGGCTGATGATCACCGCGCTTGGGACCGGCGTTAAAGAAGATTATGACTCCTCTAAGCTGCGCTACCACTCGATCATCATCATGACCGATGCGGATGTCGACGGCTCGCACATTCGCACTTTGCTGCTGACGTTTTTCTATCGCCAGATGCCCGATTTGGTCGAAAAGGGACATTTGTTCATCGCTCAACCACCGCTTTACAAAATAAAGCGCGGCAAACAGGAACGTTATCTCAAAGATGAAGCGACCCTGGAAGATCATTTGATCGAGCTCGGCACCGAGAATATTCGCGTTCGTGCCACCAATGACGGCAACGGGTTAGCCGGTCAGTCGCTGCAGAGCTTTGTCAAGAAAGTCGCCCGTTGGGAAAAGCTGATGGCTCTGATTACGCGAAAAAGAAAAAATCGGGCGGTTGTCGAAGGTCTCCTCCTCGAAGAGCAGTTCAGCGAAGACACATTAAAAGACGAGAAAGCGCTGCGCGCTTTGGAAAGCCGGCTGGTATCTTACATAAACCTTACGGCTCCGGATCAAGCGCCGGTATCGTGCGCCCTGGAAGAAGACCCGGAACATAATTGCTTCAAGCTGATCTGCGCCACTCGAACAAACGGTTCAAGGTCTCAAACTATTATCGATCGCGAGTTTCTGATTAGCGCTGAGTATAAAGAAATCAAAAGGCTGTTCAGCGAGTTGACGAGTATCGGCGTGCCGCCTTACGCGGTGGAAAACGGCGAACAGAAGGCCCAGCTTCGCTCTCTTACTGAGGTTCTAAGGTACATTATGGAGGGCGGCAAAAAGGGGCAGTATATCCAGCGCTATAAAGGCCTGGGCGAGATGAATCCGGATCAACTCTGGGAAACCACGATGAATCCGGAAACACGGATCCTGTTACAGGTTAGAGTCGAGGATGCGGTAGAAGCCAACGACATCTTTTCGACTTTGATGGGCGATGAAGTCGAGCCTCGACGCAAATTCATCGAGGATCACGCTCTCACAGTAAAAAACCTCGACGTCTAGTTCAAAACCAGATATTCGGGCGCGGCCAGACGATCTTTAGAACAAACGGCAGCGCGCAGCTCTCTACTTCCCGACTAACTTATGGAAGCGACATTTAAATCGCAAAAAGTACCTGTCTATATCGAAGACGAGATGCGGCAGTCCTACATGGACTACGCTATGAGCGTCATTGTCGGCCGGGCATTGCCCGACGTCCGTGACGGACTCAAGCCGGTTCATCGGCGAGTGCTCTACGCTATGTACGACATGGGCAATACCTGGGACAAGCCGTATAAGAAATCTGCCCGGCTCGTCGGAGATATCATCGGCAAGTATCATCCGCATGGCGACACGGCGGTCTACGACACGATCGTCCGGATGGCGCAGGACTTTGTCATGCGTTACCCGTTTATAGATGGCCAAGGTAATTTCGGGTCGGTGGACGGCGACTCCCCGGCGGCGATGCGCTACACCGAAATCCGAATGGCTCGTCTGGCAGAAGAGATTCTCGCGGATATTGAAAAAGACACCGTCGATTTCATTCCCAACTATGATGATTCTCTGAAAGAACCGGCGGTGCTGCCGTCGCGCATTCCTAATCTTCTGGTCAATGGCGCCTCCGGGATCGCGGTTGGAATGGCGACTAATATTCCGCCTCACAATATCGGCGAAATCGTCGATGGATTGGTTGCAATGGTGGAGAATCCTGGGATCACCATCAAAGAGTTGATGAAGTATATTCCCGGGCCGGATTTTCCAACCGCGGGCTTCATCCACGGCAAAGAACCGATCGTTCAAGCTTACAGCGACGGCAAAGGCATCGTGCAGATGCGTGGCAAAGCGTTCACCGAAACGCTCAAACGCACCGGAAAAGAACAGATTATCATCAGCGAAATCCCTTTCATGGTCAACAAAGTGCGGCTCATTGAGCAGATTGCCGCCTTGGTCCAGGAGAAAAAAATCGACGGTATCTCCGATTTGCGCGATGAGTCGGACCGTGAGGGCATGCGCATCGTCATTGAGCTGAAGCGCGACGCCGTGCCCGAGGTTATTATCAATCAGCTGTATAAGCATACTTCGCTGCAAGAGTCCTTCGGGATCAATATGCTGGCGATCGTCGACGGAAGGCCAAAGCTTCTCAACCTCCGCGATGTCCTCCGGGCATTTTTGGATCACCGTAAAGAGGTCGTCACCCGGCGCACCGCTTTCGATCTTCGAAAAGCCGAAGAACGCCTGCATATTTTAGAAGGTCTGAGGATTGCGCTGGACAACCTCGATGCGGTGATCACGCTCATCCGTAACGCTAACGATCCGAAGGCGGCGAAAGACGGCTTGGTGGCGAGCTTCGGGCTATCGGAACTTCAGGCGCAAGCGATTCTCGACATGCGCTTGCAGAGATTGACCGGCCTTGAGCGCGATAAGATTCTCCAGGAGCATAAGGAAACGGTGGAACTCATCGCCAAGCTGCTGGCGATTTTGGCCGATGAAAAGGAGATTTATAAAATCATTGTCACCGAGCTCAAAGATATCAAAGAAAAATTCGGCGACGAGCGGCGAACGCAGATCGTTGCCCGCTCGGAAGAGATTTCCATCGAGGATATGATCGTCGATGAAGAGATGGCCGTAACCATCTCGCACGAGGGTTACATCAAGCGCAACCCGGTGACTTTATACCGGGCGCAGCGGCGCGGCGGCAAAGGAAAGATCGGCACGACGACCAAAGAGGAAGATTTCGTCGAGTACTTAATCATCGCCTCGATGCACTCCTATATTCTGTTTTTTACGACCACCGGCAAGGTCTACTGGGTCAAAGTCCACGAACTGCCACAGGCCAGCCGGGCTGCAAAGGGAAAGCCCATCGTTAACTTGCTTAATCTGGAACCGGGTGAAAGGGTCTCGGCTTTTCTTTCGGTTCGTGAATTCGTCGAGGGCCGGTTCGTTGTTTTCGCGACGAAGAAGGGCGCCGTCAAAAAAACCGATCTAATGTTGTATTCCAATCCGCGAGCGTCCGGAATACGGGCCATCGGCCTGGAAGACGGCGACGAGGTTATCGGAGTGCGGCTTACTGATGGGCAGCAAGAGCTTATTCTGTCGACCTTGGATGGCCAGTCCATCCGCTTCAAAGAAGATCAGGTCCGTCCGACTGGGCGCGGAACTTATGGCGTCTTGGGTATGCGTCTTGATTCGGGCGACGCCGTGGTCAGTATGGAGATGCTCAATCGCGGCGCCAGCATTTTGACTGTCTCGGAAAAGGGTTATGGCAAGCGCACGGAGATGGAGGAGTATCGTCTCCAATCCCGCGGCGGCAAGGGTATCATCACGATGAAGGCCACTGAAAAGACTGGCCGCATCGTCGGCGGACAACAAGTTACCGACGACGATCAGCTCATGCTTGTGACCAACAATGGTAAAATCATTCGCCTGCGCATGAGGGATATCCGGGTTATCGGACGCAATACACAAGGGGTGCGCCTGATCGATGTCGAGGAGGGCGAGCGAGTGGTCTCGCTGGCGCGGCTAGCCGAAAAAGAGGAAGACGAGGAAGAGCCGGAATAGATTTTTCCCGGACCGGCCGGTTCATCTGAACGCCTGATCGATCGAGTCCCCCCTTTAAAACTGCCCGACTTATCACCAAATTATGGGAAAGCTGATTAGCATTATCGGCGCTGGCGGTTGGGGCACCGCGTTGGCCACCGTCTTGGGGCAGAAGCGGGCCCGCGTAAACTTGTGGTGTCATGGCGCACAGACCTATCGTGAGCTAAAGGAAACGAGGCAGAACCGCAGTTACTTATCCGAGATTATGATCCCGGATACGGTGAACGTGACCCGCTCATTGGTTGAGGCAGTGACGGATGCGGAACTCGTCTGCTGCGTCGTGCCGTCGCACGCGGTACGGCCGGTCATCAGCGAGGCCGCCTCTCATATCAATTCGAAAGCGGTGATCGTCTGCGGCACCAAAGGATTGGAAGAAGAAACTTCTAAAACGATGGGCGAGGTTTTACTCGAAATCTTCGGAGAGGGCGCCGCACAAAGACTAGCATTCATCTCCGGGCCGACCTTTGCAATCGAGGTCGCTCGAGGATTGCCCGCGGCGCTTACCGTAGCCGCGTATTCCGAAAACATCGCCGCCGAAATCCAAGCACTTCTGAGCACCTCGAGCCTACGGGCCTATACCTCGAAAGACGTGATTGGCGTGCAAATGGGCGGAGTGATCAAAAATGTAATCGCAATTGCTGCGGGTATCAGTGACGGCTTGGGATTAGGGCATAATGCACGCGCGGCATTGATTACTCGAGGCCTAGCTGAAATGACGCGATTGGCCATTAGAATGGGAGCCGAGCCGTTGACCCTGGCTGGTTTGCCGGGAGTCGGCGATCTGCTCCTCACCTGCACCGGTGGGTTGAGCCGAAATCGTCAGGTCGGGTTGCAAATCGGCGCCGGCAAGAGCCTTGAAGAAATAAGCCACGGGTCGCGGATGGTGGCGGAAGGCGTTCGCAATGCTCGATCGGTCTATTTCTTGGCCCAGAAGCTGGGCGTTGAAATGCCGATTGTCGAGCAAATGTACCGAATCCTTCATGAAGGCAAGAAGCCTGCAGAGGGCGTTCAGCAACTAATGCAGCGTTCCCTTAAGGCTGAACGGGCCTAAATTGACAATGCCAAGACTGTATGATTCAAATAGCTTAGCCGCGAAAAGTCCACTCTGGTTGGTAGTGCCCGATCGCGTTTCGCTCATGTTTTTCGTTCAATCTGCCGTGAATTGTTTTTTATGCCGAGCGGATTTTTCTGATGCGGATGGAACCAACTGTGGCCATTCTTCTAATGTCCTGATTTAGTCAACGGAGCAAAAATCGTCATGAAGAGAACTTATCAACCAAGCAATATCAAACGAAAACGGACACACGGATTTTTGGCTCGGATGGAGACTCCCGGTGGCCGTAACGTGCTCAGACGCCGTCGCGCCAAGGGAAGAAAAAAACTGACGGTAACCGTGCCGCCGAAACGAGCCAGAACCTAGACATGCCGATTGCGGTCGGAGCGGGTTTTCCTAAACAAGCCCGCCTCAGGAAACGACCGGAATTCATCCATCTCTCGCGCTCCGGTAAAAAGCAACACACCGCCAACTTCGTAATCATTACGAGAGAGACCGATCGATCCGAAGCCCGCTTGGGAATTACCGTTAGTTCGAAGGTGGGCAATGCGGTGGTTCGCAATCGAATGAAGCGATTGCTACGGGAGTGCTTTCGACAGTGGAATCATCAAATCGTGCCGGCCCGGGATATACTGATCATAGCTAAACCGGGAGCGGCCAAGCTCTCGTTCTTACAGGTGGCGAGCGAAATCAGTCGGTACGTTACCGATAGCCGGATTTGCAAGCGCTCATGATAGGATTTTTTCCCCAGGTCATGATCGGTATCTTGGGTGTCTATCACCGATTCATTTCGCCATTCTTGCCGCAAGCATGTCGCTTCTTCCCAAGTTGTTCTGTTTACGTCGCACAATCGATTTACAAATATGGATTGATAAAGGGAGCATCGCTTGGCGTGAAACGGCTTAGCCGTTGTCATCCCTGGCACCCGGGCGGCTACGATCCGGTTCATTAAATAATCTTATAATGGAAAAACGCGCTTTTTTAGCGATAGCTCTTTCTTTATTGGTTCTGGTGCTTTATCAGGAATGGATTAGCCGGCAATACCCGGCCCCTCCTCCGCAATCTCCGGCAGAGCAGAAGACAGAAGCCGGAAAGGCTCAAACTGCTGATTCGGTTACTCCACTACCGCCCGTCGAGATCAAGCCGGTGCCCACACCGGCGGGAAAACCGATCGAAGACATTCGCATCGAAACCGACAACTACATTGCTCTGTTTACCACCCATGGCGGGCGCCTGAAAAGTTTTAAATTCAAGCACTATCACGCTACTTCAGATCCCAACAGCCCGCCGTTCGAGATGATTGCGACGGTACCGGGAGTAGCTTATCCCTTAGGAGTTAAGTGGAGCAGCGCGTCGCCCGCGGATGATGCATCGGTTATCTATGGAGTTGATGGCGGCGACCTTAAACTCAGCGGCGAAGCCAAAGGAACGCTTACCTTCCAGGGAACCGCGCCGGATGGAGCGACCGTCACCAAGAAGCTGACTTTTTCCGGAGCGCAGTACCCGATCGAACTGGAGATTAGCGCCAGATCTGCAAATGGCAGCCCTCTGGCGCCCGCGACTTTGCTCACTGCTCCCGATCAGCATGGGAAACCCAATCCCGAGGCGCCGTTCGAGGGGCTTCTCACCGTTGTCGATAATAAGATCAAGCGCGAACACGTCACCGATGAGCTGCGGAAAGGTAAAAATTTTTCCGGCCAGCTTTCCTGGGCTGGATTCGGATTTACCTATTTCATGATGGCGCTGGTGCCGGAGAATGGCGCAGGCTACCGAGTCGACGTGCAACAGTCCGGGCCCGCTCTGATACTCACAGTCGCTGAGCCAACCGGCAAGCCCAACCCTAGTCAGTATACCTTGTTTGTCGGCCCGAAAGAGTTGAGCATTTTGGAGTCCATTGGCAAGGGGATGGAAAAGGCCATCGACTTTGGCTACTTCGGATTCATCTCAATTCCGTTCCTATATGTCCTGCATTTTTTTCATCAGTTTACCCGCAGTTATGGAATCGACATCATTCTTCTAACGGTGCTGCTCAAGTTATTAACTGCGCCGCTGACGCACAAGAGCTATGCTTCCATGAAGCAGATGCAAAAGCTTCAGCCACAAATGGAACGGTTGAAAGAAAAATATAAGGACGATCGGGAAAAGCTGAACAAGGAGATCATGGAATTGTACCGGCGCAACGGGGTCAACCCTCTCGGAGGTTGCTTGCCGATGGTCGTTCAGTTTCCAGTTTTTATCGGTCTCTACAACGCGCTCTACATACCCATCGAGCTGCGCCATGCGCCGTTTCTGTGGATCAACGATCTTTCCAAGCCCGACTGGCAATCGCTGCCATTCGAGTTTGCCGGTTGGCATCTGGGCGTTCCCGTGCTTACGATACTGATGGGGGCGAGCATGTTCATGCAACAGTGGATGACCCCATCAGCGGGAGACCCGAATCAGCGAAAGCTGATGCTGATGATGCCGCTGATATTTACCTTTATGTTCGTAACTTTTCCGGCGGGGCTAACTATCTACTGGCTAGTCAACAACGTTCTTTCGATCGCCCAACAATGGTGGATTAATCGCAGCGTGAAGTAGGCCGTTAGCGAGGTACATTGTATGGATTACGTGGAAACCGAAGGGGACAGCATCGACCAGGCAATAGAAAACGCCCTGACCAGTCTCGGGGTTGAGCGTGAGAGAATCAGCATCGAGATATTGTCGGAAGGAAAACGCGGTATTCTTGGTTTTGGCACCCAAAAGGCGCGGGTTCGGGCGTCGCTAAGAAGACCGGCCGTTGAAACGAACCACCTCGAGCCAGCAGCCGAGCCTGACGTTGTCGCCAGTATATCGCCCGAGCCCTTAAGTGACGCGGAAACAGCCGCCATTGGCGAAAAGGCCAAAGTTGTTCTGAGTGAGATCTTGAAACGAATGGGGATCGAGGCGGCGGTGCAGACAAAATCCGGGGACAAAGCGGACGAGATCGTTCTGGAAGTGATCTCTGATGATAGCGGCCTGCTGATCGGTCGCAAAGGTCAAACTCTGGAAGCTTTGCAGTACCTAGTGACACGCATCGCCGGTGACCGGCAAGGAAGCGAAGGGCCGCACATCCTCGTCGATATCGAAAATTACCGGCAACGCCGGAAAAAATCGCTCGAAGACATGGCGTTGCGCCTCGGTGAAAAAGCCAAACGACAACGAAAAACGGTAACGGTGGATGCTCTAAGCGCGGCTGATCGGCGCATTGTTCATGCCGCGCTGCAGGACGATCCATGGATTACGACCAAAAGTCTTGGCCAAGGGTCCTATCGACGGCTGCTCATAATTCCGGAGGGGGATCGTAAGCGGAAAGAAGAGTTGAAGTCGGTCGACAAACAAGGTTCGAGATCTCAGAGCAACATTGACAGGCCCGGCCCTGCCCGAACCTCCTGAAACGTTCGCTGACTCACGCTTGCCTCTGTTCGCCACCGCAACGTTCAATCTTTGATTGACCGCTCGGTGTCAGTTTCCTATAGTGAACCCGTGATCAAACGTCGCGCAACAAGACAGATTCAGCTTGGTAAGGTCAAGGTGGGCGGAGACGCGCCGATTACCGTGCAGTCAATGACCAAGACGGACACGTCCGATGTCCGCGCCACCGTGCACCAAATATGGTCCCTGGAGGCGGCGGGTTGCGATATCGTCCGCGTTGCCGTGCCAGTGCGCGCGGCAGCGGAACAGCTCGCCGAGATTAAAAAGAAAATCCGCATTCCTCTAGTGGCCGATATTCACTTCAACTATAAACTAGCGCTGATTGCCTTGGAGCAGGGTGTCGATGGTTTACGCCTCAACCCCGGCAATATTGGCGCGCGCCGCTATGTCGAGGAGGTGGTCAAGCTGGCCGCCGAGCGCAAGACTCCGATTCGTATCGGGGTCAATGCCGGGTCTTTGGAAAAAGATTTACTAGATAAAGCCGGCGGTCCAACCGTCGAGGGCATGGTCGAGAGCGGGTTGCGCCATATCCGCATATTAGAGGATTTGAATTTCTCCCAGATCAAGATTTCACTTAAAGCGTCAGATCCGCTGATGATGATCGAAGCCTACCGAATGCTCGCCGATAAAGTGGATTATCCGTTTCATTTGGGTGTGACTGAAGCGGGTACGCCGACGGTTGGCACCATCAAATCCGCGGTGGGCTTAGGAACTCTACTCGCTGAGGGCATTGGTGATACGATACGCGTTTCCCTGGCGGCCGATCCCGTCGAAGAAGTGCGGGTCGGCGCCGAGATTCTAAAATCCTTGGGTCTGAAAAAAGAAGGTTTGACCTTCGTCGCTTGTCCTTCCTGCGGTCGAGCGGATGTCGATCTCGTGGGCCTCGCCAAAGCAGTTGAAGAACGGATGATTCCTTACAACAACCTGAATATCCACGTCGCGGTCATGGGCTGCGAGGTCAATGGCCCGGGTGAAGCTCGTGCTGCAGATCTGGGGGTTGCCGGCGGCAAAGGCATCGGCCTGCTGTTCAAGAAGGGTCAGGTAATCCGCAAGGTGCCCGAAGCTCGCATTGTCGATGCCCTCATGGAAGAAGTGCAGAAGTTCGCCGAAGAGAAAAAGGCTGAGCAGTCTGCCCCGGCCGACGATTAGCCGGTTCGTCCAACAGTCTCACCTTTGGTCCCAAGGATTATATGCGCTGGAGTCAAATACTCATTCCAACCCTCAAGGAAGATCCGTCCGACGCGGAAGTTATCAGCCACAAGCTGCTCGTGCGCGGCGGCTTTATCCGCCAAGTCAGCCGCGGCATCTACGACTATTTCCCGCTCGCTTTAAAAGTCATTCGCAAGATAGAAAACATCGTCAGAGAAGAAATGGATCGCGCCGGCGCGCAGGAGCTATTGATGCCGATCGCTTCGCCCGCCGAACTCTGGCAAGAAAGCGGCCGCTGGGACGTTTACGGCAAGGAACTGATTCGCTTCAAAGATCGCAACGACCGAGACTTTTGCTTGGGCCCGACCCACGAGGAAATTGTTACCGACCTGGTGCGCCGCGCCGTGCGATCGTATCGGGAGTTGCCGTTTAATCTTTATCAAATCCAAACCAAATTTCGCGATGAAGTGCGGCCGCGCTTCGGCCTTATGCGCGGACGAGAGTTCATCATGAAGGACGCCTATAGCTTTCACACCGACATTGACGACTGCAAGCGCGAATACGAGAACATGGTTGTGGCCTACCGGCGCATTTTCGATCGCTGCGGGCTAAAGTACCGGCCTGTGGAAGCCGACACCGGCGCTATCGGCGGCAGCCTGTCCCATGAATTCCAAGTCCTCGCAGAATCAGGCGAAGACGCCATTGTGAGCTGTAATAATTGCGACTACGCAGCGAACCTTGAAAAAGCCGCAGTCAGGCCCCAGCGAGCGGCAGCGCGCGATCTTAACATAGAGGCGCCTGGTCTTCAGAAGGTCTCGACTCCGGGAAAAAAGAGCGTTGCCGAGGTCGCTGAATTCCTCAAGCTTGCGCCCGAGAAGTTTATCAAGACAATGATCTATCAAGTCAACGGTGATGAACTGGTAGCGGCTCTGGTGCGCGGCGACCATGAGATCAACCAGGTCAAACTACAAGCGGCGCTGGGCTGCCGTGAAATCGCGCTTGCCAGTGAAACAGCCGTTGTCGCGGCAACCGGTGTCACCCCGGGCTATCTAGGACCCATCGGCTTGAAACTGCGAACCATTGCCGATCTTTCCGTTCAGTCGATGCGCGGCGCGGTGACGGGAGCCAACGAACCCGACGCTCACTATATCGAGGTCGATCAGGAGCGTGATTTTACCCCGACGACTTTTGCCGATATCAGACTGGCGCTAGCCGGAGACCATTGCCCCCGCTGCGACCAAGGCCGGCTCGAAGCCCACCGCGGCATCGAAGTGGGACAGGTGTTTTATCTCGGAAAAAAGTATAGCGAATTGATGGGCGCTACTTATTTAGATGCCGAAGGCCGCGAGCGTCCTATCGAAATGGGTTGCTATGGTATCGGCATCAGCCGCTTGGTCGCCGCCGCTGTCGAGCAGAATCATGATGACAATGGCATTATCTGGCCGTTATCGATTGCACCGTTCCAAGTTTTACTACTGCCGATCAACTATACGGACAATGCGACGAGAGAAGCGGCCGACGTGTTGTATGGGGAATTGCGCCAGCGCGGGCTCGAAGTGCTTCTCGACGACCGGGATGAACGGCCCGGAGTCAAATTCAAAGACGGTGATCTAATCGGAATCCCTTTGAGGATTACCATCGGCGCCAAAGGATTGCAGAAAGGCAGTCTCGAATTGCGCTGGCGTCGTGAAGGCAAATCGATAGACATACCGGTTACTGGAGCCGCACAAACGATTCACAGCCATCTCAGCAAATCGTTCCAGCAAACGACATGACCTCCAAACTGGAACTGCTCCGCGCACGGCGGCCGACGCGCGAGCGTCTGATTGTCGCTCTCGATGTCGACGATCTCAATCAGGCCAAGGACTTGGTGCAAGCGCTTGCCAGTGAAGTGGGCATGTTCAAAGTCGGCAAGCAGCTGTTCACTCATGCTGGGCCGCAAGCGGTGCGCCTGATTCAAGAGCTTGGCGGCGAGGTTTTTCTCGATCTTAAATTTCACGATATTCCCAATACGGTAGCCAAAGCGGCCGTGGAGGCTACTCGCATGGGCGTCAAAATGTTCAACGTTCATGCTTCCGGCAGTCTCGAAATGATGCGCATGACCGTCAAAGAAGTACGGCGCGTATGCCGGCAGGAAAAGCGACGCAGGCCGATCATGCTGGCCGTGACGGTGTTGACCAGCCTCAATCAAGACGATCTCAAACGGGTAGGCATCGACGGGCGTGTGGCTGCTCAGGTGGTGCGCTTGGCGTTGTTAACCAACGAAGCGGGGATGGACGGCGTGGTTGCGTCTCCGCACGAGGTCCGAGCTATTCGGGATTGCTGCGGCCGGCGTTTTATCATCGTTACTCCCGGCATCCGTCCGGCGGACAGTAGCCGAAACGATCAGCAGCGCATCATGACGCCTGCGGCTGCCGTCAAAGCCAGCGTCGACTATATTGTCGTCGGACGTCCTATTCTCGAGGCCAAAGATCCAGTTGCCGCCGCTCGCTCGATCGTCACCGAGATGAAATCCTCCAGTAAGGAACCTGTCGGCGTCAGCTGATTGGAATCTCGTCAGCGATTCACGTCGCTTGCTGGATTTGCGCCCGACATTATTTTCCCCAATAACGAAAGAAGTGATGCACTGGACCATGGCCGCTTCCGACCGGAAAGCCTTTGCGGATGGCTGCGGTGATGTAGGTTTTGGCATGCATGATAGCGCTCTCCAGCTTCTCACCTTTGGCTAGATAGGCCGCAATAGCGGCTGACAGTGTGCAACCGGTGCCGTGGGTATGAATCGTTCGGATACGCGGAGTCCGAAACTGGCGGAATTTTTTGCCATCGAAGAATAAATCGGTGGCCGGTCCGCGCCGGTGGCCGCCCTTGATCACGACACTCTGGGCGCCCGAGTCGACGATTCGTTGCGCCGCCCGGCGGATGTCTCTGGCATTGGCAATCGTCAAGCCGGCCAATTGGTTTGCCTCGAGGATGTTCGGCGTGACCACGGTCGCGATCGGGAGCAGTTGCGAACGAAGCGCGCTGACGGCGTTTTTTTCGAGCAGCAGGTCTCCCGAAGTCGCCACCATCACCGGATCGACCACTACGTTGGCCAGCTTGTGGGCGCGAAGCTTTTCCGCGATGCATTCAATGATCGCCGCATTGGCTAACATGCCGGTCTTTACCGCGTGGGCGCCGATGTCATCGATGACCGCATCGATTTGCGCCGCGACAATTTTTGGACTGAGCTCGACAATGGCGGTCACTCCCACAGTATTTTGCGCGGTAATCGCGGTAATCGCCGAAGTCCCATAAACTCCCAGCGCGGCAAACGTTTTCAAATCAGCTTGGATTCCGGCGCCGGCTCCCGAGTCGGAGCCGGCGATGGTTAGAGCTTTGTAGATTTGCGTTTTCATTGATCGGCATCGTAGCAAAGCTCACAGGAAGTTACGATGCATGTGAAAGGAGCTTCAGCATAGCCGGATGCGCGATTCAAACCCACCTCAATCTGCGTGACGCTCGGGGCACGGAGCCGACGCAGCTCGATTGATATGAACCTTTTTGTTCAATCGTTCGTAAACATTTTCTACGAACGGCAACTTTTGTTCCATTCGGGTCGAACACGTTAGATACAAATCCTAAATTTTATGCGGTTAATTCGCAGTCCTGTTTCCTGCAGCTCCTGGCACATGCGTTGCTTTTACGAGCCAGTAAGAGGTCATCGAGTCAAACTGCACGACTGTCAAACGAACGAAAAAGGTTGTGGTTTATGAACGAATTTTTACTCCTGGCATTGGTCGCCATCTATCTCACAATCTCATATCCGCCCAAGTCCAAACAGCCCAACAGCAACGATAGCGAATGGACGCGGCGATTGTTCGCTTTTATCGGAAAGAAACGCGCTTGACCTTGCCCTCGGGTTTGAGTCAGCGAGATCGTGGTATCATACGGATTCGATAGACCAAGAAAGCTCCAGCTTCCCTCCGTTCTGAATCCTGTTCTTAATTCCATCTTTCGTTTTGCTGCAGACTAGGTTCCCTGATATGAGCCGATGAGCGATCCGGAGTTCTCCGGACTCCTGAGATTCATCTTAGCGGCAAAAAGGTCTATCTAATAGGTGAGGCAAAATAGGTGAGGCAAACGGCTAATCAGCCGCGGCCTGAACGGGTGCGCTGGTGAGCGGGAATTCTACCAATGTCGCTAAAGGAAAAAGCTTCTCCAGCTAGCTTTCTCAACTATACGCCGGTGCCGCTGGCCTTTGGCACCAGCGGCTTACGCGGTCTGGTCAAAGACATTACCGATCTCGAGGCTTACATCAATGTCAAAGGTGCGCTGCGATACCTCCTGAGCATTGGCGACATGGCGGCACCCCGCAAAGTCGTTCTGGCTGGTGATCTGCGCCCGAGCACCGATCGCATTATGAGAGCCTGTATGCAGGCGATGCTTGACTGCGGTTGTTCTGTCGAGAATGCCGGCAAGATTCCGACGCCGGCGTTGATTTCACGCGCGATGGCCAGCCGGTGTGCGGGGGTGATGGTAAGCGGCAGCCATATCCCATTCGATCGTAACGGCATTAAAATCAACAAGAGCATTGGGGAAATACTCAAAGCAGACGAGCCGGGCATTCTTCGTGAGGTGGAGCGCGTCCGGGAGGAAGAGTATAACCGGACGGCGGCGACATCAGCATTCAATGCCGACGGGATGCTCAAGCAAGCGCCGAATTTACCGCCACTCGATCGCCGGGCGGAGGAAGCTTACGTCCGCCGTTACACGGATAGCTTTAACAACAACGGCCTGTCAGGACTGCGCGTGCTTATTTATCAGCACTCGGCCGTTGGCCGTGACATTTTGCCTCGTATACTGACCGAACTAGGCGCCGCAGTGATTGCCGCCGGCCGCAGCGATCGGTTCATCCCCATAGACACCGAAAACATCAGCGGCGAACAGTTGGATGATCTCGAAAAAATGATTTCCGGCGTTGAAGCCGATGGCCAGCCATTTGAGGCTGTTTTATCCACAGACGGTGATTCGGATCGGCCCTTGGTGGTCGCCGTGCTGCCTACCGCCCAAGTTCCTCGGGGCGGTAGGCGGGTGCGGTTTTTGCCCGGCGATCTCGTAGGCATCATCACTGCCGAATATCTCGGAGCGGATGCGGTGGCGGTGCCGGTCAGCGCCAACGACGCGGTGGAGCGAAGAATGGACGCGCGCGGCATTCTGCTGCGTAAGACAAAAATCGGCTCGCCCTACGTTGTTGCGGCGCTTGACGAAATCCGACTAACGGGAAAGCGCGGGCGAGTTGTCGGCTGGGAAGCCAATGGGGGGTTTTTAACCGGCAGCGATATTAGATTAGCCGCGGGCACACTGAGCGCGCTGCCGACGCGCGATTCGACACTACCGATCCTGGCCAATCTATTCGCCGCAGCCGAGCGAAACATCAGCCTGGCCGAATTGTGGAACCTGCTGCCGGCTCGGTTCGGCTGCGCCGGTTTGGTCGACAATTTTCCTCTGGCGGCGAGCCAGGCAATTCTCACAAAACTGATTCCGCCCGGCGGATTGATCGAAGTTGAATTCGACGCCGCGGGAGACGTTTTCGATCGCAGCACCGCCGCCAACACCGCTGCGCCGCTTGCCCCATCTCTGGCAAGAGATTGGCGGCACGCCAAAATGACCTTGAACCGTTTCTTCACCCCCGCTCAGGGCTTCGATGACATCGCTCGGATTAATGTACTCGACGGCGTGCGCATTTACTTCCGCAACGGCGATGTTGCGCACGTGAGACCATCGGGGAACGCGCCACAGCTACGGCTCTATGCCAACAGCGACTCCCAAGCACGCGCCGAGGAAATCCGCGAGCTCGCTTTGCGTGAACCGGATGGCATTTTGCGCCAATTGGAGCGAGCGTTTACCTGATGCGCCAGCATGGCCGTTTTTTGCCCTTACAATCCTAGCGCCGGTCTCACCTTGGTCGCAAACAGCTCGATGGACCGGGTCACTTGATCATGACTTAAGCCGCCGAAGCTGAACATTCCCACTAGGCTGTCGGGCTTTGCGGTTTCAATCATTGCCCGCGCTTTGGCTAGCACCGTCTGCGGACTGCCGATCAGTGACGTGCCCCATTGATCCAGGCGCTTGACCGTCAGCCCGCCGGGAAAATAGGGAAACCGTTCGGTAAACTTCGGCAAGTCGTCCGCTGAAACCGAATCACCGCGCCAGACATTATCGGTAGCCAGCTGCCAAAAACGAACGAGTTGCGGCACCGCTTCTTCCCACGCCTGTTCGTCGGTTTCCGCAACGTAGATATCGCGCACCATGATGGCATCGCCGTTGCCCGATAAATTTTTATGTTTGGTCCGTTCGTCCCGATAGGATCGGATGGCCTGGGCACAGTTGGCGAGCGGTTGGCGTGAAAGCGCCAGGTTCCAACCGCGCCGCGCCACCATGGCAGGGCTGTCGGGCGAAGTGGCGCCATAATAGATCGGCGGATGCGGACGCTGCAGAGGTCGGGGGCGGCAAACGATATCGACGTAATTCCAAGCCTTACCGCTGTAACTGAAAGTCTCTTCGGTCCAGGAGCGCATCATGATCTCGATTCCTTCTTCGAAGCGCGCCTGCGCCGTGTCACGGTCGAGTCCATGCTTTAAGTCATCACGGGGCACCCCCCGTCCCAACCCGACATTCAACCTTCCGCCCGTGAGGATGTCCAACATGCCGCACTCTTCCGCGAGGCGCATGGGATCGTATAGCGGCAGGACGTTAACCAGATTGCCGAGCCGCAGTCGTTTGGTCCGGTGCGCCAATGAGGCGATCATCAGGTTGGGTGACGCAATCAGGCCGTAGTCCGAGTGGTGGTGTTCGGCAAACCATGCTTCATCAAAGCCGAGCCGTTCGGTCAAGAGAATTTGTTCGAGCAGTTCTTCAAACGCTTGTTTCTCCGAAACCCATGGCCGTGCCTGATTATAACTAAATGTCCCAAATCGCATCCCTGCTCCTCCCGAGATGATCTTGTGTGCAAATCTACCCGCATCACTTCAGTGAAACTCACCCGTGCGCATCTATCAAGCGGATTCCGGCTTAGCGGAGTCTACAAAACCGCGCGGCGAACAGGCCGCCGGCCAATGTCGTGCCCAATCTGGATCTGCCCATCGCATCGCCGCTATCGCACCGTCACTTTTCCAATGCGATCACATGCCGAGCCAGCTCTGAATTGCGCCGGCCTCAAACTGTATTCGCACGAGCCATTGAAAGAGCCCATAAAAAAGCATCCCGGTGATTCCCGTCAGAGCGATCGACTTGGTCCAGCTCACTTCGCTTTGGAATTTTAGAAAAAAGAACACAAACAGCGGAACAGTCCACGGGAATCCTACTAGATAGACCGCCAGGATAAACGCGGCCATCCAGGAGAACATCGTAATAACCCGCCGGCGCGCAACTTCGGGCGGGACTTCATTGGAAAACTCCGCCTCGACCGCGGGGCCTTTGTTCCTTTCAGGCGCGCCAAACAGTTCCAAATAGCAATGCAGAAGGGTTAAGCCGAGGAGCGGGATGGCTACGGCTAAGGGGAAGAAACCAGTTTTAAACGACCACTGCGATGCGGCATAAATGGCGTACCCCGAGACCAAAATAAGGAAAGTGCCAAAATAAAAATGACCTTTGGACTTCATCAATCACCATCGCCGGACCAAGCAGGCTTCTCGCGCAGAAAGGGATAAACGATCACCAACACCATCAGCGCCATCAAAACTATCACGAGCGGATGGGTCAGCCAGTCAAATCCGTAGCGCGCCACCGAAATGAATAGATAAGTTTCCACCAGTTTTCCCAGAACAAGTCCCAAAACGAGTGGCGGGCGCGGCCAGCCCCAAATGACCATCAGATAGCCGAGCACGCCGAAGCAGAAAGTCACGATCAAATCGGAGAGTTGTCCATTGGCGGTGTAGCTGCCGACGAAGACCAGTAATAATACAAACGGGATGATGACACCGCCTCTTATGTAAGTTACCTTGGCGAGTTGGTTGAGAACAGCCAGCGACAGGAGGACGGTGATGATATTGGCGATCGCTAATGTCCAGACCATCGAGTAGGTTACCGCGAGATGTTTGCTCAACATATCGGGCCCGGGCACCAGCCCCATGATCATAAATGCGCCGAGCAGGATTGCCATGGCTCCGCTGCCGGGCACGCCGAATGCGATGGTCGGCACGAGATCGCCGCCTTCTTTCGAGTTGTTCGCCGCTCCCGGCCCGAGCACGCCGCGTACATCGCCTTTGCCGAAGCGTTCCCGATCCTTGGAATCTTTCGCGCTCTGCACGGCGTGAGCGTAGGCCATCCACTGCGCCACACCGCCGCCCGCTCCGGGCATCACGCCGACGAAAACTCCCACTGCGGAACAACGAACCACGAGCCAAAAATGCCGAAAGGTATCTTTGATGCCTTCCATGACTCCACGCCCGAGGTTTTCCGCGGGTCGATCCCCGGCAATCGAAGTGCCGCGCACGGCCAGATCGACGAGCTCCGGAATCGCAAAAATTCCCACCAGCACCGGCACCAGATCGAGACCTTCCCAGAGATACATCAATCCCATGTCAAAACGGAGCGAGCCGGACTGTCGCTCCTGACCTATGGTGGAAAGCAGAAGACCGAAAAGCCCCATCGCGAAGCCGCGAATCTGCCCGCGCAAACCCAAACCGCTGAGCGACGTGATGCAGGCGATGCCGATCATCGAGAGGAAGAACAGCTCCGGAGAACCGAATGTCAGAACCAACGGGCGGACGACGGGGATGGCTAATGCCAGAGCAACGGCGCCGATGAGCGCGCCTACCAGAGAACTCATCAGCGCGGCGCCCAGCGCCCGGCCGGCTTCGCCGTTTTTCGCCATTGGGTAACCATCGACTACAGTGGCCGCCGAGAGACCTTCGCCCGGAACACCAAAAAGAATCGACGTGATATCGCCAGTCGTGGCCGCGACAGAATGCATGCCGAGTAGAAATGCGAACGCCTCGGCCGGGCTCATTTTAAATACGAACGGAATCATCAACGCCAAAGTCGCCGCGCCGCCAATACCGGGCAGCAGGCCGACGCAAAATCCGAGGCCCATACCGAGGAGCATCAAGCTGAAAGCTTTCCACTGCAGCACGAGGGACAGACCGTCGATGAGAGCCTCGAACATGGTTCAGCTACTCCAATTCTCTTACCAGAGCGCACTTACTAGCCTAAAGCGCAAACGTTTGCTTCAGGCACAACTTGCGGCGCGACTATAGTGAATGACCAACGACACGTCAAACAAAACCTAAGTTTGAACGGTTCAAGCAGGAGAGGTCGCTTAGGATACAATCGAAATACGTGTCAGCCAAAATCACACCGGAGTTATCAAAATTATTGACCCCGATCTCACGCGAATGTTAAGACTCGGAAGAGGAGCACACCATGGCAAAACTGGTTTTAGCAGCGGGAGTTCCGCATCCGCCGCGGCTGGTCTACGAGATGGCGCAAGCGCCGGGAAAAACGCGCGGAGAAGCGCTCATGAAGCAGGTTCGCGAACAGGTGGAAAAGGCCGAGCCCGATTTGATCATCGAGGTTGACAGCGATCATTTCGTGAACTTTTTCTATAACAACTTACCATCGTTTTGTGTGGGCATGGCGGAGGAAGCCGAAGGCCCGCAGGAGACTTGGTGCCCGATGCCTCGTTATACGGTGCGCGGCAACGTGCCGTTGGCCAAGGCACTGTTTAAATACGGGGTCCATAATCGATTCGATCTTGCCGCCGCCCACGAGCTGCGTCTGGATCACTCGTTGGTGGTGCCGCTGCACTTTCTCAATCCAGGGATGGAGCTCCCGGTGGTGCCGATCTATACCAACGGCTTTGCATCGCCCTTGCCGTTGGCGAGTCGATGCTTGGCTCTGGGCCGCATGCTGCGGAAGTTTATCGAAGCGTGGGAAGGCAAAGAGCGGATCGCGCTCATCGCCAGCGGCTGTTTCGCTATGGATGTGGGCGGGCCGCTGCGCGGCTGGACCGATACAGAATGGGCGGAAACGATTTCCTCGCTGCTGCTCAAAGGACGTTACCGAACCTTGGCTCATCGCGCCACCGAAGATCGCATCAACGCCGCCGGCAACAATAGCGGCGAGCTGCTCAACTGGATCACCGTTAGCGGCGCGGTCGGCAGGACCCGGCCGCTGTTTTTGGAAGGCGACGAGGGCAACGGTTATGCGGTGTGGAAGTTCGAGTGAGGTTGATTATTGTTAATTTCGTCGTCGGTGACTTCGCGTTTCTCGATCACTCGATTCCTTGCGCGGCAGGGGGAGGAATGAGGTGTGAGTTAAGGATAGGCTTGTCATGGTAACCTATGCGCTCGAACAGCGGTGTAAGACGAAGCCAGCAGCAGGGTGCCAGACTGAAGAAAGAGCATTACGATGAGCGTCTTTCAAGTCAACAAACTTTTATATCTGACCGACAACGACCCGGAGCTTCGCAAACGCATGTTAGCGGATCCGGAAGCGGTCCTGAGGGAGTTCCGATTGACGGCGGAGGAACGTGATGCGTTGACTTCAGGCGCGGTGGGGAAACTTTACCAGATGGGGGTTCATACCTTTCTTCTCAATCATCTCTATCGCTACCAGCTCTTCGGCGTAAACCGCGATAACTATCTAGAGCGCATCCGCGAAGGCATGCCTTACGATCCGCGCTTCGAACTGGGCAATATGCCGGTGCAGCGATTCATCAACAAATAAACTCATTTAGCGTAGCTTGTCCGAACGGCCTGAACCGGTGAACCTTGCAGCACACGGCAACGCTTCGCTCAAAAGTTAAAACCGTTCAAGCCGTTCAATACCTTAGAACAGAGATCGTGATTCGCGCCGTCAGCTTTCCGCCTTGATATACTTGCCCATTTCTTTCAAAGTTTCAGGCGTTTGGTTGAGTAGCGCGGTGAAATCTTTGATCACTTGCTCGTGCGATATGAAACTGACGTCGATCTTCGCCTTCTGCGCTTCGGCGATAAGTTCCGGATCGTTGACTGCCTTCTGAAGAGCGTCGCGCAATGTCGCCACCCGATCGGCCGGAGTACCGGGAGCTGCGGCAAAGGCGCGGCCGATGGACTGGGGTATCGATTTGATCGCCATTAAGGATTTTCCCAGCGGGCTGGTAGCCAGATCTTCGTCCACTGGCAGATTCTCAAACCCCTTGATCGCTACCCTGCCGCGCACCAGCGGCCGAACTACGCCGCGGTCGGCGGCAAGTTTGATGGTTGTCGCCAACGCCGACCATGAGTCGACCTCCTTGCGCTCGATGGCTAATAACACATCGCTGTTGGCTGGGTAGCCGGAGACGAGTTTTAGCTTGACCCCGGCGAATTCTTTTAGCAGCAACGGAATATCGTGGGCGTTGGATCCGGGTCCGGTGGTGCCGGCAACCAACTCCCGGTCAGCCTTTTTCAACTCATCGAAAGTCTTGTAAGGGAGATCCGATCGGATCGAAAAAGCACTCCCGTCCGCCCCGGAAGAACCGAGCCACTGAAACTTCCGCACATCAAAGCGAACCTGTTCCACTTTCGACAGTTGCGCGATCGCCACGTTGGGATTGGCGGCAAGGATAGTCAGACCGTCGGGCTTGGCGCTGTTGAAGACGCTGTTGGTTGCCAGCAGGTGCGCCGCGCCGGGCATCTGCTGAACGATGACGGCCGGTTTGCCGGGAATATGCTTGCCCAGATGGTGCGCGACGATTTGGGCCGCGATGGCAAGGCTGCCGCTCTTGGCGCCGATCACAACATTGATTGTTTTTCCCTCGTAGAAGTTGGCTTGACCCGCCGCCGGCGCGACGCAGACCACCAACCAACTCAAACAGGTGAGAGCTCTCAATGCCTTATGGTATCTCATAGAGTTTCCTCCAACGTTTGCTTTCCCGTAAACTTTTCCGGCGGTCATCTCAGGGTTTCTACCCTGTCCTTTAACCGCCGCAAGGCTATTTGATTGTGGGTGTTGGAGTCAAGCGAGTTTTTTGTGGATGAAAGCCCGCGAGGCGGGATGCCGTGGAAAGCTAGTCATTCTAGCATGGCAGTGAAGCCCAATGTCATCCGGCAGGGTTGAGAACGCGCACTGGCGGAATTAGCGAAATTATTTTGACTTCGGGGCTGGATCGCTGGCGCGCGACAAGGTCGAAGTGAGAATTTTCAGGTTTTCGCTTTTCTCGATGTAGCGCACGAACAGGTACTTGTTTTCCTGCGAATCCAAAGCCGCCGCCGGGACGTCGCCCGCGCCCGCTTCGACTTTTGCCAGGATGAAGTAAAGATCATTGCTCTTCAAGGCGCGTAAGAATCCTTTTTCGAATTCATCCATGGTTCTGGCGGTAATCACATTGGCAAAGCCGGCGCCGCGCGCAATTGCCGCCAGGTCAGCCTGCCCGGCTGTTGCGGTCGGGGCGCCGCGCGAGGATTCGTAACATTCATTGTCGAAGACCACGTGAATCAAATTCTTCGGATGCTGATTGGCCATGGTTGCTAGGGCACCAAGGTTTAGCAGCAAAGAGCCGTCGCCATCGAAGGCGATGACCTTGCGGTGCGGCAGCGCCAAAGCCAGACCGAGTGCCATGGAGGAGGTGAGTCCGAGGTTTTGTAGATGGTAGTTGGCCGGATGGGGCCTCAGCGCTTGCCATTCGTGGCGCACAGCGCCGATATTGGTGACCACCAGTTCTTCGCCGAATTGCGGCGCGATGGCGCGAAGACAATCGTATCGTTTCATCAGACTACCTCAGAGCTTGTTTGTTGAGCACAATGGCGGTGGGTCGCCGCGAGGAGCGCGCCAGGATCTGACTATCGCGAATCGTTGGACGGATATCGTCAAAGCAGCCGACTTTTTCATAGAGAATATGCATCGCTTGCAACACTGGCTCGGTTAAACTTCCGACGGTTGCATGACCGGCGTTTTCTTCGCCGACGCCGCCGCTGTGACCGATCAGCATCAATACTGGGATGCCTGGATGAATACAGACCGTCGCCAAAGCATTGGCGGACAAGAGGAAGCCGGCGTTCATCATCACCATCGCCGGTTTTTTGCCGCCCAGATAAGCGCCCGCGCAAATGCCGATCCCTTCTTCCTCGCGAGTGACCGGCACATGATGGATTTCCGTATCCTCGCCCAAAGCCATCACCAGGTCATGCAAATTTGCTTCGGTTAAGGTTGCGACGAAGTCGATTCCGGCTTCTTTAAGAGAATCGACGATCTCCGCCGCTACTTCTCGTTTCATATCTTCCTCCTACTGCATTCGTTTGCGTGCTCGGTTGAGTAGCTCGACGTCGATGTATTTCTCGGCTTTGGGCCTGATCTTGCCTTTGAAATCACCTAACTGCTCGAGGATGTCGAGTACGACTTCGGTCCCGGGAACCGTCATTGCGCCATCCGCGGGGATCACTTTATCGCGCACCCAATACTCATAAACTCGTTCCGCATGATCGGATTGAACTTTGAAAAAATCGCGGATGATCGTCAACGTTCCGGAGCGGTTTTCGTACACATAGCGGTTGGCGCGCAGCAGAGCAAGTAAGTAGTCCTCGGTGAGTTTGGGATTTTGATAGATCCATGGCCGTCGAGCCGACAGGGCGGTGAACTGCACGGCTGGAATATAATCTCTCAGCTCACCCAGGATCTTGAAGCCCTGCTCGACTGCGACGTAGCTGATCGGCGGATTGAGCACCCCCGCCGAGGTGGCTCCGGTCTTGATGGCTGCCAGGCGATCGCTGGTGCCGCCGACTTCCACGAGTGTATAGTCGCGCGGATAACTAAGGCCATGGGCGCTTAGCATCTTCTGCAGTAGAAGTGTGCTCGAGGAATTAATTCCGGAAACTCCCAATGTCGTGCCGCGCAGCTCTTCGATTGAGCGAATTTTTTTATCGGCGACCAGATCGTACGCTGCCGAGTTGGCCAGGCCGGACAGCATTGTCAAGTCAGCGCCGCGCTCGACCGCGCGAATCAGCGGATCGGGAGCCTGCGCGCTGAGTTCGATAGAACCGGCGACCAAAGCTTGAATCTGCCGCGCCGCTGAACGCATGACTATGATCTCGTTGAAGATCTGTTGTTCTTTGAAGAAACCGCGCCGATCGGCAATGTAAAGACTCAGATTGGTCATCCCCGGCGAAGTCACCGCGACGCGGACGCGCCGCAGTTCTTGCGCGGCGACGGGTACGAGCAAGGCGAATTGGTGATGGAAGGTTAGGAGAACAACGATCCCAAGAAGCCAGCGTCCATGCATACGGCAATTCCTGCTTTGCTATACTCAAGCCAAGGCGATGACGCAAGAGATTTATATGTGTGTGCCGTCGCGCGCGCTGGTTTTTCGAAGCAGTTTCTACCGGTATAAGAAAGATATGGCCAGGCGCTGTGATCAAGCCGTTCTACGGCTCTAAGGTTGGCGATTAATCCCGCCAGTGCGCGATGATCTCGTCAGATGAAGCGATACGCCCATAGTGTTTCCGCACCAGCGCGACCGCCTCATTATGCGCTCCTGGCCCGTAGGTGGTGGCGGAGCAGTCTTCAACCAGGGTGATGTAATAATCCAGCATGAAGCCGATCGTTAGGGTATGAAACACGCACATGCCGGTGCCGACTCCGGTCACCAGCAAACTCTTCACTCCGCGAGCGCGCAAGAGCATGTCCAGATCGGTGCCAATAAACGCGCTGTAACGGTGTTTCGTCACGATCATCTCGCCCGGTCGCGGTTCTAAACCGGCGTGAAATTCGGCGCCCCAACTGCCTTCGGCGCAAGCGAGCAAGTCTGGGTTTTTGAACTCGGTCCAGATCGGTGAGTTAGTCCATTGATTGCCGGATGTGCGCACGAAGCAAATTGGAAAGTTGTGCGCGCGGGCTTGCTCCACCAGTCGAATGAGCCGGGGAATCATATTCTGCACGAAATCCATGTCGCGCCCCCGCTTGCAGGCGGCACCTTGACGATGACAGAAGTCATTCTGCATATCGACGACAATCAGCATGCCGTGAGTTGAATCGATGCGATCTTCAAGGGACATTGCCATTTCCACCTCCTATTCGTAGAGCTTCTTGATAAAACCGCTGTCGTCCAGTTCCTTGACGATGCTGGCGTCAATCACCGACTTTGGATCGGCGCTCCGGGCGCGCGGATTGTCCTTGGCGAGAAATTCGAGGACGCTGCTGGCTCCTTTAAGCGAAGGGTACGGCGCATTCTCGAAGTAGCCGGAAGCATAAAGCGCGTACGAGCGTTCCAGATATTTTGTCTGCGCCGGCGCAGTGCGAAGTTTCTTCTTCATGACCTCGACCGATTCGGCCCGATTTTTCTTGAAGTAGGCAATCCCCTCGACATACGCCTTGATGAAGCGAGTGGCGAGGTCGTGGTGTGATCGCAGGTAGGAGCGGGTCGTGTCGATCATGCTGTGCAGGTAATAGATATCCATATCGGCGAGGTCGGCGAGCACGCGGTAACCAAGATCTTCGGCGATGAAAAAAGTCGGCTCTGTCAGGACCGCCGCATCGATGCCGCCCTTCTCCAGAGCCGCCATCATCGCCGGAGACGAGCCAACTTGAATGGCTTGCACGTCAGTGGAATTCATTTTCCAGGCACGCAACATCAGCAGCAGAACCATATGCGACGATGCGCCTAATCGGGTGACGCCGATGCGTTTGCCTTTGAGATCTTCGGGGCGCTTCAGATCAGCGCGCGCCATCACTCTCTGAACGCCTTTATTGACAATGGAGGCAACCATTACGACATCGGCGCCGTTGAGCGCGGCATTGATAACAGCGCCGCCGCCGCCGGTCAGAAATTGAATGTCTCCGGCAATCAATGAGCTGACGCCACCCGCGGAAGCGCCGCCGACGACGATCACTTCGGGATCGATGCCGTACTTCTTGAATAGCCCCTTCTCTTCGGCGATCCACACGGCAGCGTTGATCGGAGTAAACGAGCTCAAGCCGATGCGCAGGCGATCGGCAGCCACCGCGGGGCTTAAAAGCCAGCACGACAGGATGAGTCCTGCGGTGCTGACACCCGCGAGAGATTTAAAGAGCACATGAGTCATGATCGTCACCTCCGCATTAAATCACGCTCTACCCTGTGACCCGTAGGCGGTCTTATCACTCCGCGGAAAATGCGTCCACTATTGCATTATGGTTACCCACCTACTCCGCTTGCCTGATTTCGAAATGCGCGTCTCAAGCCGGCGTGGCGCGTTCGCCATATGCATCCTGTTCAATGCGAATCTGGGGGGAACTTACTGGTAATACACTGAAGAAAATAGTTCTCGGACCTAATGCTCGAATCCGTGCTCAAGATAAGCAGCAATGTGATTTGGACGATGTGCGAATCCAAGTGTAGGGGATTCGCAGCGTCATCTAAGGCGACGGCTTAAGACGCGCGCGCTGAGAAGCGCGAAGCGGCTTTCTCAAACCCCTTGTTAGCTCACGCGTTTGCTCTGGCAGGTCTTCTAATCGGATACGCCCGGCTTTTAAGCTTCTTCGAGCTTGTTCGACTCGCTCAAGGAAGCGCGGATCGTTCTCAAGCTTGTAATCAAACCAGTCGTTGACCATATCGGAGATTGAACGATCCGATGCCGCGGCCTTCAAACGTAGGGCGCGTTAAACGTCGGGCTCGAAGTAAACAGTAGCGCGTTTTTTGATTATCCGTAGTGACATTCCGGCGTTCTGACGTCGAAACGTCAAGACGCTCGACACTATCTGACTACTAGTTGTAGCGACCACGGGTTATCGGCAGCTTATGCTCGACAGTTCTTTGTGGATTTCAAATAATTACTGTGCCCCAAACCGTGTTACTTGCCAACGTCAATCACGCCTGTCCAGAAATGCCGCGGCTATGGCGTCTTATCGCACTCGTGTCGGAACCCCTCGGCCGCATCGCCGTGCATCAGTGTTTATCTTCCGGCTTGACGTATTTGACTGTGCCGCCGCCTTTTTGCGAATGCAGATAACCTTCGACGTCGCTCAATGGATTGGTGTAGTAGCGCATGCGGTGCGACACCAAATCATCCGCTTTCAAAGCCATTTCAAAAGAAAGATCTTTCTGCATATAGGCTGCGATCTTGGCGTTCTCTAAAGTTGCGCCGTTGCGGCTGGCCATTTCCTTCACCAAGGTGTCGATGTATGAGTCGAGCTCTTTTTCCGGCACGACCTGAGATATCAAGCCGATCCGTTCGGCTTCGATCCCGTTTAGATTTCGCCCGGTAAGTGAAATGAAGAAGGCTTTCTTGAACGGAATGCCTGCGTGGAACAATGTCGGGGTGGCGGTGGCGCCGTAGCTGCCGCGGATGACTTCCGGCATGCCGAACTGGGCGGTATCGGCGGCGATAACGATATCGTGGCCATTGATCATCGCTAGGCCGCCGCCAAGACACCAGCCTCTGACTACGGCGATCGTTACCTGCGGCAGTTTGCGCATGATGTCGACGATTTCCGCAACCCCACCGATGCCGCGAGTACGGCGACGGTTTTCCTGGCCTCTCATATCGTAAAGATCGCGACCCGAAGAGTACGTGCCACCGGCACCGCTGGTGACGATGCAGCGGATCTTGTCGTTGTTGGCCAGAGAGCGAAGAATGCCGGCAAGCTCGCTCAGTAGAACGATGCTCAGCGCGTTTTTTTTCTCCGGCCGGTTGAGAGTCAACCAGGCAATGCCCTCGGTTTCGTTAATGTCGGCGATGATCAGTTTGTTGTCGGACATAAAAACTCCTTCGTAAGATCGTTCAACGTTCAATGTCAACGGTTAGGTCGTTCAAAACGTTCAAGCCGTTCAAGATGTTCGCCCGTTCGGCCGGACTCAAGAGAGGCGGTAAAAGGCTTTCGCGTTATCCGCAAGGATTCTTTGTTTGGTTCCGTCCGAAATGTCTTTACGCCGGACTACTTGGCTGACGCTGTGCGGCCATTCCATGTCCCAGTGCGGATAATCCGAGGCATACATCATGCACTGATCGCCAAACTGTTCGATTACCAACGGCAATGCCGACTCCTCGCCTTCGCAGGTGAAATAGCAGCGGTTGTTTTTAACGTACTCGCTGGGCAACATCTTGAGCGGCTCCATCTCGGATTTGCGTCTGAGATATTTTTCATCGAAGCGCTCCATCCAATAGGGGAGCCAGCCGACGCCGGCTTCGAGAAACGCGACTTTCAATTTCGGAAAGCGGTCCAGCACGCCATTGGAAATGATCGCCACAATCGTCAGCATCTGCTCGAACGGATGGGAGGTCATGTGCACGCCAAGATATTTGTGAAAGCGCCAGTTGCCTTGCGAGACCTGCGCGGTGGCGTGAAAGCCGATAGGCACACCGAGCTCCTGAGCTTCCGCATAGATGGGATCGAACTCCGGTTGGCCCAGGTCCATACCCGATTGCACGTAAGTCGGCACCATCACGGCTACCGCACCGAGTTCTTGCACACTGCGGCGGATCTCCTTCACCGCTTCAGGCACAACTTGCGGCGCGATCACGGCAGCGTATTTAACTCGATTGCCGCTCTGCTTGCAGAAATCGCAAGCCCAGTTGTTGTATGCCTTGGCCAACTCAATCACCAAGTCGAGCTCGCGTACCAGGCCGATGGACAGCGCGTTGCTAGGATAAGCGACGGCATCGCCGATCTTCTCCACATCCAGATCCTTGCAGTACTCCTGGGGCGTGGCCGGCTTCCTGCCGGTTGTATCGTTAAGAAAGATATCCCAGCCGAAGGCAGGGAAATACGGCCCGCTTCTTATGCGAAAACGTTCCGGCAAATAGTTCTTATAAGCGGGCCCATCGAGGTGATGCGCATCGGCGTCGATCACAGTAAAGTCCACCAATTAACCTCCTAAACTATCGGCTGTTCAAAATGTCAAATTGTTTCAAACCGTTCAAAACCTTAGGCCTTGACCATCCCGGGGTGCCTTGGACTCTCTGAGATTGAACGCTTGAACGGTCTTATCTTTTAATCCTGCAGCCCATAGCGATGCGCGATGTTGAGAAAGATCGAACCGACGATCACAGTGCCGATGGTGATGATTAGGCTGAAGGCCGCCAACTCGCCGACATGGCCGTTGTCCCATAGCTCCCAGATGGTGACCGCAACCACTTGCGATCCGGGCGAGTAGAGCAACAGTGCAATGGATAATTCCTTAAACGTAATTAGAAAGATATAAATCCAGCCGGCGAGCAGCGCGGGCATAATCAGCGGCACGACCACGTGCCGGACCATTTGGAACCAGCTGGCCCCGCTGGTAGTGGCGCCCTCCTCGAGTTCTTTATGCAGGCTTAAAAGCGCCGAATGGCTGAAGCGGATTCCATAAGGCAGATAGCGCGCGATGAATGCCAGCACCAGGATCCAGATCGTGCCATAAACCGGCACCGGCAGGATGAGATACATCTTAAGAATCGCTATGCCCATGACAATGCCGGGGAAAACCAGCGGCAGCATGGCCATCTGGTCCAGTAGCCAACGCCATTTGATTGACGCGCGGACGATCAACCAGGCGGCAAAGAAGGTAATGAGCACGGCAACCGTCGCCGAGCTGATGCTCACCGTCAAGCTGTTCAGCACCGAGTGAATGATACTGCTATCGGCAAACGCGGTGGCATAATTGTTGAGCGTCAACATCGAGAATGCTTTGCGCGACGGCACTTGAGCGAACGGCAGGAACGAGGACCAGGCGATGGCCGCGATGGGCACGAACTGGAGCAACGGTAAAGCCAGCATCAAGAAGCCGCCCAACCAGCGCCATTTGCCGAGCTCGATACGGTTCGGGCGAAAGTTTTTGCCGCTGATGGTGGTGAATTTATAAGTCTTACTGGTGATGCGGTAATAGGGGATCAGGCCCAGGCCCACTAGAACGATGAGAATGATGGAATAGGCGCTGGCTTCGCCATACTTGGGAATGAGCCCGCCTTTTATTTGCAAATAGATTTTCGTCGTGAGCACTTCGACGCCGGCGGGAATACCGATCAGCGCCGGGATCTCGAAAGCTTCGAGCGAGCGGATGAAAGTCAGTATCAGAACTGCCAAGACGCTGGGCAATGCCAGCGGAAAAGTCACCCGCCGGAAAACCTGCCAGCCGCTGCTACCTGCCGTGGTGGCGGCTTCTTCCAGCGATGGATCCATGGAACGAAACGGCGTCGACATCAGCAGGAACACGATCGGAATCCACAGAAAACTTTCGACCAGGATCATTCCACTCATTGAGAATATATTGAACAAAGGTTGGCCGGTCCAGGCAACGGCCGGAGCATTGAGAATTCCCGCCTTGGGCCCCAGGAGCATGATCCAGCCGACGACTTTGATGATGCCCGGAATGGCAAACGATACGTAGGCGGAAACGTAGGCGAGCTTGCGAAACGGCGCATTGCTGCGCTCGGCCAGCCAAGCCAATACCGTTCCATAAACCAGAGCGATGCCGGCGCTGCCGACCGAGAAGATCATCGAATTGGCCAGCAGAGTTTTAACGTCGCCCAAGGAATCGATGATATTGGTAAAATGCTGGATAGTGAAACTACCCGCTTGCAGGCCGCGGTCCGTCACCAGGCTGGTGTGCAAAATGAAGAAGAACGGCGGCAGCACCAGGTAGGCTAAGGTCACGCTGGTTAAAAGAAACAGCCACTGGGCTGGATTGCGCATCATCATGGCAAACATAGGCAGGCCCTCTTAGGCTCCTAGAGTTTCTTTTTCCTTCTTCCTATTTCAATGGTTGAGAAGGAGCAACTTGAGTTAACGACCACTGCTTTGCGTCTCTCCTCGCTAATTGAAGTGGAACCGCTGAGCGCATTACCTGCGGCTGACTTCTTTGAGCAGTTTCTCCCAACGCTCGAGTTCTTTTTCGTACTTCTCGGTGCTGATTCCATGGTCCGGCCGCCAGCGTTTGAAACCGAGATCCTTGGTGGCGCTGCCATACTGGTACTTTGCCAGAAGCGCTTGCCCTTCGGCTCCCAAGAGATAATCCGCCATCAGCAGCGCGGCGTGAGGATGCGGCGGTTGCGCGGCAATTGCGGCGCCGCCCACATTAGTTGGCACGAGATCCAACGGCACCCACTCCACCGGCGCGCCTTTGGCGACCGCAACCAGCACGTGATTACGAAAGATACCCGGCGAGGCTAATACTTCGCCCGAGGCGATCAGGTCGAGCAAGGCCGGCGGAATAATCGTATGCAGCGCGATCTCCTGGACCTTGAGTTTCCGGACAAACTCCTGGCCCTTGGTCTTTAGCATGGCGCCGATCACTTTGTAGATCGGATCGCTCAGCGATACACCCATGCGCCCTTTGAGGTCAGGATGAAGCAGCCCTTCGAAATTTTTCGGCACTGCTCCCTTGGAGAGCAGGTTCTTGTTATAGGCAAAGCCGATATACGATTCACGGGCGATCGCCCAAAAATACAGACCCCGCTCACCCTTCTCTTTGGCTTCTTCCGGATACGAGGCAAAATGGGGCGAATGATAGGGCCGCAGGAGAAAAGCATCGCGCAGGAACATAAGATTGCCTTCGGTGGTTTCCACCGTGTCGGCAATGAATCTTTTCGCTTTCGATTCCTCGAACATTCTTGTAGTGATGTCCGAGCCCGAGACTCGATAGGCTTCGATCTTGACGCCGGAATACTTGCTTTCGAATGCTTTGACCATCGCTTTGTAAGAGTCACCTGCCAGTGAGGTATACCAGGTCAGCTTGCCCTCGTTTTTTGCGCCGTCGTACAAAACCTGTTCACGATCCGCGCCGTTGTAAGTCACCAGCTCCGAAATCGTCGCCGGCTTGCGGGCTTGTGCGCGCAGTGTCGCGGGAAACAGCATAAAAACCAACAGCAAAACACCCAGTATTTTCATTGACCCTACTTGCCTCCCCTTACGGTTCTTACCTCTCACTTGCCAAACTGACAAGCGCCATGCGCTGTGTTCCTATGAATTGTCGTAAGCTCGGTATGCTTCCGAGTCCCTGCCAGCGGCGTGATTGCTCGCGCCTAACAGAACTGGGCCGAAGCTTCCAGCCAATCTGCGGCTGCCAAATCTACGGCCCATCGAGGGTGAATGCAATACTGCTCGGTGAGGGCCGGACGGATGGCAAGGGCGGCGGTCGGACCTATGTTCGGCAAAGAACAGATCTTTGCCGGGCATAGGTGAATTTGCGCCTGCTGTCGAGGAATTGAAGATTACTTGTTCACCTGGTCTATGTACTGCCGGATGAAACTGACGATCTCAGGCGGTGTTTGTGAAACTTTTTGAAACAACCGCTCGCCCTGCTCGCCGACTTCGAAACGCGGTTGAAAACGCATCGCCTTCATCGCCTCGGCATTGAAGTCGGAATCTTTGGAGAGGGACACAATAGCCTGCCTGAGGATCGCGATGGTTTCGGCGGGCGAGTTTGGCGGCAACATGATCAGGCGCGTCATGTTCGTGCTCGACATGTTGGCCGCTTTGAGCGCTTCATACTTTATTCCCGAGGGCATTTTACCAAACACTTGCCGGTAATAGTGGGTGAAGGGCAACAACTCCGGCACGTCCGGGCTGACGATGACTTCTCCATCGGGCGAAACCAAATCGGTGTAGTAAAGCGGGGTCACTTCACCGGTTTTAACCATCTGCGGTTCGACGGTGGCCCGGTAAGCGGGAAGAGTTTCGTCGTGATATTGGGCCTCATTGCGTTGAACGGCCAATCGAGCGGTTGAGCTGGAACTGTAACCCGTCACATAATCATACTTGAGCCCGAGCAGGTCGAACGAGAGCCGGAAGCGCACGTCTTTCGAGCTGCTCGCGCCCAGCCCCGCGGCCCTAAACCGTTCCGCTTTCACGAAGTCTGCCGGTTTCTTGATTCCCGGCGGTGTGTCAGCTCGTATATAAGACACCGTAACGCCGTGCACACCGGTGATAAACCCGAACTTGCCGAGATCGACACGGAGCCCCGGGTCCTTCGTTTGCTGGTGAAACAGGCTGCCGGTGAAGTAGCCGGCCGTCAGCCCATCCGGTTTGGCGACTTCTCCGATATAATTGACTCCTGTGATGCCGCCGCCACCGCCCATGTTTTGAATCACGACTGCGGGCTGCCCCGGGATATGTCTGCCCAGATGCTTGCCGAAAACTCGCCCTTCGATATCCGTAGGGCCGCCGGCGGCAAAGTTGATCACGATGGTTAAAGTCTTTCCCTGATAATAGGGCGCCTTTTCAGCCGCGAATGCTTGGGTCCATGCCGCAATGAAAAAAGAGCAGCCGATAAGCCGGAAGAACAGTCGCAAGTTATTCGTTCTCACTGCGATTCCTTTCGTGATGAGTTGATCCACAAGAGCGCTAATGTTCACAACAAGGTACGGCTATAGAGCTGGTATGATTTTATCGCCTGAATACCTCTAAATTTCTTGCCCGCATTACTACCGCAACCGGCTTCGGGTTGTCTATCTCTTTTGTTGAGGTGATCAAGGGACAGCCGGCGGTCATTATTCGGCTTGCTGCTGAACCTCACGAGGGCGAGAGCAGTTTACTCATCCAAACTTGATTGGGAAGCTAACCATTCTTGCCAGTGATCGCATTGGAACACGCCGGCCCGCGTGGTGGAAATTATTTTCCATTGGTCATGACGAACAGCAGCGGAATCCTTCGACAGCAGTCAGAAAGACTAAACGAGCCCTCAAAATGGCAGATGAGATGCTCTTCGATTGTACCGCTCGGCTATATTCAAACCCACAGGCTCAGATTGAAGAATTCAGACGGCTTAGCCTCTTGGATACAACGCATCCATCATCAATCGTTTGTGGTGCCCGGGAGTGCCGAGATACTGGTAAAGCGTGTGGGCTAGCACGCTATGCGCCATCATCGGATGGCCATAATCGGTTCCCGGTCCGGCCCACACCATGTGCGCATAGTTGGTGCCGTGATAATAGCCATCGCTCGCAACGGCCTTGGACTCGTGAACCGCGGCGCGCGCCGGCATGCCGCTATCGATGCGCCAGATTGCTTCGTAAGTCGCCCAGCGCGCCTGATCGAGATGAATTGAAATATCGACGCAATGGTCTTGCACCCGCTGGAAGCGCCCGATCGGTTGGCCGAAAACCACCCGGGTGCGGGTATACTCGCAGGTCATGTCGAAAACTTCTTGCGTGGCCCCCACTTGATAGGCGGATAGAACCGGCAAGGTTTTCTCGAGGGCCGCTTCCAAGATAGCCCAACTCGCGCCGCTCGACCCGAGCAAATGGCTCGGCGATACGATCACTCGGTCGAAACGCACCTCGGCGACCGAGATAAAAAAGCCCACGTGAGGCGTGATCGTGATTCCGGGGCTCTTCGCATCGACCAGCACGAAAACGACTTTTCCTTCTTCGCTGCGGGCGGCGCAAAGAAATGAGGTTGCGGCTTCGGCATCGAAGACAAAGCGTTTGGTCCCGCTCATGATGTAGCGGTCGGAAAGCTTGGTGAGGCGCGTTTCGACGGCTTCCGGTCCCCAGTAAGCCGCTTTATCGGTAATCGCCGGCACGACGATCGCTTCGCCTTTGCATAGCGATGGCAACAAGGATTTTCTTTGCTCGTCGGTGCACGCTTCAAAAATCATCTGCGCGCTGAGAATGCCGGATGTGAAAAGCGGCCCCGGCACCGGGCCGCGCCCGAGCTCTTCGAAAACC
This sequence comes from Binatia bacterium, assembly GCA_036378835.1. Taxonomy (GTDB): domain Bacteria; phylum Desulfobacterota; class Binatia; order UBA9968; family UBA9968; genus WHTF01. The sequence continues at coordinate 59,782 of DASUVS010000031.1, forward strand.
ACGGCGCAATCCATCACCGACAAGCCGGCGCCGCCATGTTCTTCCGGCAGCATCATGCCGAGCCAGCCCATCTCGGCGGCTTTTTTGATCAGCTGCGGCTGAAAGGTGTTTTTGTTCTTGTACCATTGGGTCATCTGGTGCGCCGGCACTTCGGCCTTGACAAAATCCGCCGCAACCTTTTTCAACATTTCTTGATCTTCGGTCAATGATAAGTCCATCGTCTGTCTCCTATTGGAACAAATGGAACGATTGGAACTTTTGGAACGAGCAGTTGCTGTTTTGCTCCAGCCGTTCCAGTCGTTCCAAACGTTCGACATGTGGGTACGAACAGTTTTGCATGTGGTTTAATCCGTTTCCGGCGCCTTCTCCGTGGTCGGCCGGCCCAGGCCGAGACGGCGGGCGAAGATCAAGCGGTCGGTATCCAATGTGCCGCCGCCGTGCAACTGTCCCGGGCCCGTGCGCACGGCGTATTCGAAATCGACGACTTCGTTGACCGATAAATTTTGCTCCAACGCGTCTGCGCCCATGATCGCTTGCAGGCGTTCGCCGTTACGCAGGCGCAGCATACGCTGGTAGTAACGCTGCTGTGGCCCGCCGTAGGGATGCGGTTTCTTTGCGAAGCGGCGCCAATAGATGAGCTGGTTGAAGCGCCTGAGCGTGTTCAACTCGATGGTCATCTCGGCAATCAGATCGCGCACGCGCGGATCTTCCATGATCGGTTTGCCGTCGATATGCGTATTGCGGCAGTATTCGACCACTCTTTCGATCAGAGGATCCGCGGCGATCCGGCCGTCGCCCCCATGTTCGAGCTCCATGTGGGTGCTGGCGACTTTCCAGCCGTTGTTCTCGCCACCGATCAAATATTTCGCCGGCACCCGGACATTGTCGAAGAAGACAGAGTTCTTGATGCCCATCATCATATGCATGTGCTGGATCGTGATACCCGGAAGATTTGCCGGGACGTGGAGCCAGGCAAGGTTTTCATGGCGCTTGCCACCGGGCGTGGTGCAGACCAGCGTCCAGAGATAATCCGGCGGCAGATGATGGCCGACCATGACTTTCTGGCCGTTGACGACATAAACATCGCCGTCGCGAATCGCCTTGGTCTGGCAATTGGCGATGTCGCTGCCGCCGTGCGGCTCGGTGAGCACCTGCCAGACGCAAATTTGCGCCCGGGTGATCGGCTCGAGAAATTCGCTTTTTTGCTCTTCGGTTCCCCAGCGGATCAGCACCGGCGCGACAATACGCGCCAAGGTGTAGAATACGTGCGAGAGATTGAGCCCATACTTGAACAGCTCGGTCTCGAGCACCATCTGATGATCGATGGTCAGGTCGGCGCCGCCGTATTTTTTGGGATAGATCGGAAACAACCATCCTTTGGCGCCGAGCTTTTCGGCCAGCCCGCGGCGAAACTTATATTCGTCTTGGTCCTCGCGGGTCGACCACGAGGCCGACCAGCGCAGCTGCTCGTGGCCGGCAAACTGTTCGGCCATCCAGGCGGCAACTTCTTTTCTGAATTCAACGACGTGGGGTGGATCGGCAGAGACATTAAAATCCATATATTTCTCCTTTTTTAGGGCGTCCCAAAACGCCCACCTGCTTTGTTGCGCTCGTCCCGTTCGCTTCAGCGTACCTCCAGAGTACGCTTCCGCTCACGGTCCGTCGCGCGCCGCGCATCTGGACGTTTTTGAACGCCCTAGTATATTTTCACCCGAGCAAAACCAATTAAATCACTCGATCATTGCGGAGCTCTTTGAGAGCTGTCTTGTCATATCCCAATTGTCCCAGCACTTCTTCGGTGTGTTCGCCGAGCAGCGGCGCGGGTCGATAAAATCGCGCCGGCGTTCCGGATAGATTGATCGGGCTGCCGACCAGCTGGGTCACGCCCATTTGCGGGTGCGTAATCTGCCGGGGAATACCCAGGTGCTTCACCTGCGGATTCTCGAATACCTCCTGGATGGTGTTGATCGGCGCGTTGGGAATGCTGTTGGCGTCCAATCGCCGCAACCAGTGATCGCGCGCTTTCCCGGCAAACTGCTGGCGGAGAATCTTGACGATCTCCTCGTGCCGGTCGGTGCGCTGCTTGCGGGAAGCAAAGCGCGGATCGCCGATCAATGAATCCAGCTCCGCCGCTTCGAGCAATCCTTCCCACGCCTGGTTGTGCCCCGAGAGGTGAACCATGAAGGGCTTCTTGTCGCAGTCCAGCAGACTATAGATCCGCCCCTTGGGAAAATTCTCACGCGAGACCGCTTCGCCGCCGTTTAGATAATCGGCCACGTGCGATTCGATGAAAGCGGTGGCCACCTGCAGAAGCGACACGTCGATGAACTGGCCTATGCCGGTTTTCACGCGTGCCAGAAGGGCGGCCGTAATGCCGTGAACAGAGAAGATGCCGGCGCAGTGGTCCACGAACGAGATGCCGGCGACTTTCGGATCATCGAGATCCGTGACCAAGCTCATCATGCCGCTGAGCGCCTGACCGATTGTGTCGAATCCGGGCTTGTCGCGATAGGGACCGCTCTGGCCGTAGCCGGAGATCGAACAATGAACCAGTTTGGGATTGATCTTCGCCAGGTCTTGATAGTCGAGCCCTAGTTTAGTTCTCGTTGGCGGGCGGAAATTTTCCAGAAAGATGTCAGCCGTGGTGAGCAGCTTAAACAAAATCTCGCGGCCTTTTTTCTGCCCCAGATCCAGTGTGACGCTTTTCTTGTTCCGATTAAGCGCGCGAAAGCTCGGCCCATAGCCTTCGTATTTTGGATTGCGCCCGCGGTGGGTATCGCCGCCGCCAGGCAGTTCGACTTTGATGACGTCACAGCCGAGATCGCCCAAGAGGCTTCCGGCATAGGGCCCGGCCACGTGACCGCTAACATCGATACAAACAAAACCTTCCAAGGCTCCAGAAATCATGCGCGTTTTAAAAATTTCAAGCTCAAGCGATTCATCTATCGCAATCGAGAATTGTTTTCCACCGCCAGGCCAAGCACGATCGTTAAGATCAGGCGAGTTTCCGACTTCTATTGCGAAATGTTAACGATGGCGGCTGTACATTTGCCGCGAAGAATGTGCCATCACAATCGTGCAGCGGGAAACACCTAAATCTTCGAGCTCGAGATACTGAATTTTAGCGCCATACTTCATGAGACCAGGTCAGCGCCGAGTATGCCTCAGGAACCCGGGATGATCCTCGACCTGATCGGCGTTCACGATTTGTTCGCCAACATTTGTCGCTCGGCGAATCTTGCCTTTGAACCGAGCCCTCCGGCATACAGGGCTGCACTCAGCCCGGCCATGCGCCGCCGGGAATGACGATGTCATACGGATTCATGACGCTACTTGTAGAGGCTGTCGATGTAGCCGGAGCGGTCAAGCTCTTCGATAAACCGCGTGTTGACAAATTCCTTCGGATTAGCGGTTTTTGCCGCGGGAACTCTTTTCGACAGGTCGTCGAAGATCGTCTTAAAACCATCGAGCGTCGGATAGGGCTTGATCGGCACGAAACTCTTGAGCAGCAAGTACGTATCGTCGATCTCTTTTTCATCTTTGATCTGCATGCGCCTCGACAACGCACGCTTTGCCACAGTTGGATCAGTACGCATCAGATGAATCCCTTCGATCAGCGACTTCACAACGCGGCGCACGAGGTCAGGATTTTTCGAGATAAATTTATCAGTCGTGTTCAGGCCGGTTTGCTGTACAGGGATATCCATCTCCTGCATATTCACCAAAACTCGCATACCGGACGCAAGGGCTTTTAGATAATAAGGCGGCTGAATGATCGCTCCGTCTATGGTCTTGCCCGCGGTGAGAGACGCTAGAAGGATCGGGACATCGCCGACCTGAATATAGGAGACGTCCTTATCCGGATCCAATCCTAGTTTCCCAACCAGGAGCCGGGTCATCGAATCCGTAACGGTGCCGAAACGCGTGATCCCGAGTCTCTTACCCTTGAGATCCGCAACAGTCTTGATCTCCGGGCGCACTACCAGCCGGTAGAGGGGCTTGTCGAGAAAGCTGGTCACCATGACTACGTCGGCACCCTGCAGCCTAGCGGATGAAAGTAAACTGCCGGAGTACACGCACATGTCCACTTCACCTGCAATCATTGCCGTCTGGCCAAGTGTCGTCCGCAGGTAGAGGATTTGCGGGTCGATACCGTTTTTGTGAAATAGCTTGCCCTCGTCGGTGACCCATAGCATCGCGTTGCTGACCGTCACGCCGGAATAGCCAATGCGGATCCTGTCGGCGGCATGTGCTACTCCGCACACCAGCGCAGCCAGCAGAATCAAAGATAGTACGCCGATGCCGCGTTTACTTGTAAAGACTGTCGATATAACCACTTTGATCAAGCTCCTCGATGAATTTTGGCTCGGAAAAATCCTTGGGATCGGCCGTTTTCGCGGCAGGCATTCTGTTCATCAGACTGCTCAGGATCGCGCGGAATCCGTCCAGGCTGGGATAGGGTTTCGGTCGGGTGAATCCATTCAACAATTGGTACGTCTCTGCCAATTCGCTTTCGTTCTTGCTGTGCAGACGTGCAGACAAGGCGCGTTTGGCTATGAGGGGTTCTTTCCGCAGCAGCGCTGCGCCTTCCACTATGGATTTTACAACGCGCCGGGTGATATCCGGTCGGCTGCTGATATATTTTCCGGTGGTTACGAGGCCGGCATGTTGGTAGGGAATGATCGTTTCTTCAAGATTAAACATGACACGGCCACCGGCTTCGACGGCCTTTCTATATTCCGGCGGATCGAAGATCGCGCCATCGATGCTCTTGGCTTGAAGGGCAACTAGGCGAGTCGGATTGTCGCCAATTTGGAGAATGGAAACGTCCTTGTCAGGATTCAGGCCTAGTTTCGAAACCATTAACCGCATGCCAAAATCCGAGGCTGTGCCGAAACGAGTGATGCCAAGTCGTTTTCCCCTGAGATCCGCGACCGACCTGATGTCGGGCCGGACAACGAGGCGGGACAACAAATGGTCCAGGAAACTTACGACCATGGTAACATCCGCTCCTTGCAGCCGAGCCGGTGTCATCAGCAGTCCGGTGTACACGGCGAATTGAGTTTCTCCGGCAATCAACGCGCTTTGTCCCAAGGAACCCGCGAGATAGATAACCTCCACATCCAATCCGTTTTTCTCGAAGAGTTTCCCTTCCTTGCTTACCCAAAGAAGGGCGTTGCTGATCGAGGGTCCTGAATAACTGATACGAAGCCTGTCGGCGGCGAGGCTTGTGTCGCTCAAGAAGAGCAGGACAAATATGAATGGAAAAACAATCCTTCTTTTGGCGGTGATCATAAACTCGATAGCTCCCCGGTTCGCAACCACGGCTGAAGGTCGCTGCGGAATTGAATGATGCCAAGGCTGATAATGTTGCGGCTTAGCGCCAGAGGTAAAAGCTGGGCATGACTCTGAACAAACAACAATCGGCGTGCCAGCTATTTGACAGATATCGTTGTACGTTGGTCGATATGCATAACGCGAACGACACCTACGAACGCGCGGTCAATCGAACTAAAGTTCAGCAACGATAGCGATCTGTAGCCTTCACACAATCTCGGCTATTCACCGACGGCCTTGGTCACCGAGCGTGTCGAGCCGCCTTCGGGAGTGCTCTGACCCCACACGTGGATATACTGCGATTGAGAGCCGTCTCCGCCCGCTACGACCACGATAATATCCTCAGGGTGATCGGTGACAGGAATGATACTCTCACGGGTAAGATTTCGGTGCGACCAACGCTTGACTCTTTGATTAAACGTTTCCTCAGGCAAATCCTTCATGCGGTAGGCTGCTCGCTGCCAAACAAACTGCTGCACATCTTTCTTACTGAAGCCGTCATTGGCAATGATTTTTGCGTGCTCCGGGCAGATCACCATGATCGCTTCAGGCCCCGAAGGTCCGTCCATCTTTTGAGCAAAATTAGTCAGCACGCCCTCTGCGGTGGTGCTGTCGAGATCGGAAGCGCGCACGGAGCCGTCGGCGCTGATCGCCGTGACCGTGCTCGAATTCCTGTCAAAACCGCGTTCGACATGCAGCGGCTCCCACGGACTAGCCTCTTCGTTCTCACCCATGCAGATGGAGTACTTGCCAGGCCAACCTAGGGTCGCCTTGCAGGTCGTCTCTGGATACGAGCCGCCGATGTTCCGCTGGATCAGACGAATGCAACGGCCAATGGTTGCGTTGGCCCGCCAGCCCTCGCCGAGCGCATTGTAGCCGCCGTTGACCTGGATCCGATGCCGCACGGGTCCGTTGATGATCAGCATCACCGCCGGCCCGCCGGTCGTTGCTTGAAGTGCATAGAGGTTCAACTTCGGGTCGGTGATCGCTTCCACTGCAGCGATGAGGACGGGCATGTATTCGGGCTTGCAACCCGCCATGACAGCGTTGATGGCAATTTTCTCCACGGTGGCCGAGGCCCACTTCGGCGGCACTGTGCCGATGACCTCGTCCGCTTTGCGCTTGGTAGCGGAGAGCATCCGCGCGACGCGATCTTCCGTCGGCGGAACGATGGGCAGTCCGTCACTCCAACCCTTCGCTTCAAAAAAATCGTTGGCAGCCCAGAGTTCATCGTCAATTTCAATCCGCTCCGACTGAAATGCTTGTTGTTTCATGTTCCTTATTCCCAACGTATGCGAACTAGAATTACGAAAGCGCTCGAGAGTCTCCATTTGAGGCTTGGCGCGCATCGAGTAAGGCTTCGAGCAGCTTCTCGAAGACGGCGTCAGCACGCTTTTTGACTTCTTCGGCTTTGACCGTGCCGATCGGATGCTGCACGATCACAATCGGCGAATCGGGAGCACCGAAAGCTTCGCGCTCCGACTTCGCCAGCGCCTCAAAGGGATGAGAGATAACGGTGACGGCGAGCCGGCCGCGTTTTTGTAGTTCAATGGAATCGTGGATACTCCACGATGTGCAGGACCCTCAATCTCCCAATCCGCTGATGACGAAGTCGGCGTGAGCGGCGAGATCGTCGAGGTACGCTTTGGGCGCGCCTTGCTGGGCGGTAAGTTTGCGGCGTCTTACAACGCCTGCCACATCGCAATTCTGTCTGAGTAACTGCTCAAAACGTGCTTGAAGCATATCGTTGTTGGGCTTGCTGTTGTCCAACAAACCCACCGTCTTGCCGTTAAGATCTGCAAAGCGTGGCAGCGCGGCAATCCGTTCCGATGATGTTCGCGCTTTTCCTTCCGGACTTAATACAATCATTTGTTTCTCCTTGTTCGGTTCGATCGCATTCTTTGACCTATTCTGAGCGGATTCTGTCTCGTCGAAATCGACTCTTATTGGGATTTTACCCTCTGTCTAATGCCTATTTGAATGATGGTTGTTGAATTTTTTCCGATAACGAGACATCGATGCGATTCTGCTGCCCGCCCTCGCAACTGGGATAACCGGCAGGCGCGCGAACGCTGGATACAGCTTCCTTTATCGCAAGCAAAAAATGTTGTCTACCGGCGCAATCACTGTGCGCTGCGCGCTCGGGCGCGAAGAACTTCATGCCTGGATGACCGCTTGATCACCGGCAGCCGCGCGGGTGGTATGTTTGATGAGCAGTTGTCGTTTATACGATCTGTAAATTCTTGTTGCCTGATTGTTTGAAGATGTGAAATATTCTGGGCTCAGAGGAGGGAAGACGATGCAAGTGCTTGATACAGTATCGATTGAGGATCTCGTGGCGCTACCGCCGACGATCTTTGGCGTCATCCGATGGAAGAAATACATCGGCAGACCACAAGGTGATCTTTGCAGCGGTTTCAATATTCGTGTGGAAGAGCATACGGCCACTCAGTTCCGTGCTGTTGGCGGTGGGAAGTACGAGCCGATTCCCGGCACGGGTATCTGGAAAGATGTGGTGGATGCCGTTTCTTGCCGTGAGTTAGCGGATGAAGGCGATTACCACAAGCTCAGCTTTCAAGTCTGGGGCGTCCATTTGAATGCTTTTCCCGACGGGCGATATCGAATCACGCCGACTCTGAAAGGCACCTGGAGCCGGCCCGCCAACCCGGTTTTGTTTTTTGGCTCTCGCACTATCGAGCCGCAGAGCTTCTCTGTCGTGCTCAAGAAGGATGATCAAATTCAAAGCGTCGAGTTTGAACTCGTGCAACGTCCCCGGCCGTTGGGAACCATCTTGAGCGCGGCCGTTGTAGGCGCGATTGTCGGCTCGGCGCTGCAAAGTGCACGGCCGAATAGGTGGTTGTCGGCCAGATCAGGACCGGGTAGCTGAGCGGTTTCTCCAAAGTATTTCCGATGCGAAGAAGTGGAATTTGTCGGCTGGTCAGGACTTGCACATCTCCTTCCCAAAGAGTCTCGGCTTCATTCTAATAAACCGACATGCCACGGGGGGTATTATGTTAGGGAGCATTCGTCCGGCGCTTCTGACTCTGGTCATTGTGCTTACGATTGCGTACGCACCCGCGTATGCGCAGTCCCCGGCCGCGCTGCTCCAGCAGGCGGCCGACGCCATGGGCGGGTTATCAGCGCTGGGCGCGCTAAAGACCCAAGTGATTGAAAGCGAAGGCAAACAGTTCGATGCTTCTTCCACGGCCCGACCACTCGGTCCGACCCGGCAAATCACCACGTTTCGCTACACCCTGACTCGCGATCTCACCCGACCTCGGTTGCGGCTTGTTTGGGAGGGGCAAAGCCTGGGCAGCAAGCAAAGCAGCCGCTTTGTTGAAATCATCGACGGCTCCATTGGGATGCTGCAGGAAGGTGGAAACGGCGCCAAGCAAACCCGCCTGCATCCCGGGCGCTTGGCAACGCGCGTACGCGAGGAGCACCGCAATCCGGCAAAGCTCGTCCTGATCGGGTTGAACAACAAGAGTTTGCGGCACCGCGGCGACGCCCTGCTCGACGGCAAACGCCAGGCGGTTTTGTCCTTTACTGAAAACGACGAGGAGTTTCGCGTCTACGTCGATCGCGAGACGCGGCTGCCTGCGCAAACCGAAATTCTCGAGGACGATCCGCTCGAAGGCGACAGCAGCTATACATTGCGCTACGGCGATTGGCGTAAAGTCGACGGCGTGATGCTGCCGTTTAGTTTGCGCTACGAGCTCAACGGCAACACGCTGCAGGAGGAGCAGATTAAATCGATTAGGCACAATGCGGCAATTCCCGCCGACATGTTCGCCGTTCCGGACTCCGTGCGCCGCGAAAAAACCGATGCCATGCCGATCGCCTCGCAATGGATTCTGCGTCGCGTCGCGGGCAACGTCAGTTATCAGGATATGGGCCGCCCTGCCGTAGTGGAATGGGCGCAACTCGCGCCCGGCGTGCACAAGATCCAGGGCAGCTCCCATGCGACGATCCTGGTCGAGATGCGCGATTATTTGGTCGCTGTCGAAGGGCCGCTGTACGAGGCCCGCACCGCGCCGGTGGTCAAGTCGATCAAAGAGCGGTTCCCAGGTAAGCCGATCCGTTATGCGATCCCGACCCATCATCATCTCGACCACGCTGGCGGCATTCGCGCGTTTATGGCCGAGGGGGCGGCGATAGTCGTGCCGTTCAACGCCCGGGCGTTTTATGAGAAGGTCGCGCGCTCCGCGCATACGCGCAACCCCGACAGTCTGGAGCGCAACAAACGGGCTGTGATCATTGAAGCGTTCGGCGGCGGCCACAGAGTTCTCACCGACGGCGAGCGCCAGATCGCGGTGTATCCGCTCCCGACGTCCCATGCAGAAGACCTGGTCGTGGTCTATCTGCCCAAGGAGAAATTGCTTATCGAAGCCGACCACATCAGCCCGCGAAACGGCGATGTGAGACCGGGCCCCCGGGTCAAGGAATTTGTCCAACAGTTCGACAAGCTCAATCTCGATGTCGCAACGATCGTCGGCATCCATGGCGATCAGGCGAGTCTTGAGGCTACTCGAGGAGCAGCCAAGAAGTAGGTGGACCATCCCGGCCTGGGTTCGCTTGGGAAGCAGTGGAGTTTTCCAGCTACCGAACAACGTCCCCATCCATCATCCCATTATTCAACGGAAAGCCCCTCCTGTGCCTGTGGATACTTCAGACGATTTGATTACCGGAGGAAGCTTTTCCCATGACACTCACGATCTGCTCAGCATCGCCTCGATCTACATGGCTTGTGTCGGGCTCGGATTAATCTTTGCGCCTCAGCGCTTTGACGTCGGCGCCGTTCCCACCGACCCGTCTGCCGCGCTGATCGCCTATCTGCGGCTTTTCGGCAGCCCCTTTCTCGGGATTGCGGTTCTTAACTGGATGGCGCGGAGCGCGGGTGCCCTCCACGGCGCGCAATGCCATCATCGTTGGCAACATTGTCGGATTCGCCGCTATAGCTGCGTTGGATCTATGGGGGATTGGCCAGCGGCGCGCGGCCATTAACAAAGGTGTTCGCGATGATTCATCTGCTTTTCGCCGTTGCCTTCATCTGGGTAGGGCGAATGAGCATGTCAGGCAGTAGGGAGAAGAAATAAGGACGTCCTTGACTCAGTGGATCAGCAGTCCTCAGGGCATTGTCGCAGATGACTAGCTAGGCACAACCTCGCCGTCTCCTCATCCAGATCGGATGAATGATTAGAACTGAGCATCTGGAGAAGGCCTCGGCATCGTGCACGGCATCAAGCGATCTTGAACAGTTTCGCTGGTCTTTTGGTCTTTCGTTTCGATCGTGTTCTAGCCGCTGCGGCAGTCGCGCATGCGAGCGCGCACTCGACAAATCGACCCAAGGCAGCAGATAGTACCGCGTCTTTGCGGCGAATGAACATCGTCGGCACGAGAGCGTCGCGCCGAGGCAACGGATGGATACCCAACTCGGCGTTTTGCGACGCGTGTTCCGACACCGAACGGGGCATCATGGTGATGCCTAGACCTTCTCTGGCGCAGCCAAAGACGCCGTCGATCGTGCCGAATTCGAGTTGGCCGAAAGAGGTGACGCCTGCCTCCTTCAACAGCCGCTCAAGACGGCTTCGGTAAGAACATCCCGCCCGCAAGACCAGGATGTTTACTCCCTGCGGAGATCGGAGCGCCTCATAGAACGAGCGGAATTTCGCCGACGTCACCAGCACCATTTCTTCGGTAAAGACTTGTGTCTCAACGATTTCATCGCGCTTCACCGGGCCAGCCACGAAAGCTCCTTCCAATCGGCACGCAAGCACTTCTTCGATGAGATCGCCGGTCGTGCCGATAGTGAGCATGAGATTCACATCGGGATATTTTCGCCGGTAGGCAGATAAGATCGGAGGCAAGCGAACGCCCGCGGTGGATTCAAGCGAGCCGATCTGAAGATTGCCGTGGGGCGGACCGCTCTCCCCCACGACGTGGACTGCGTCTTTTAGCAGCTGGGAAATTTGGACGGCATAGGGCAGGAGCCGCTCGCCCGCCCGCGTCAGGACGACTCCGCGGCTGTGGCGGCGAAAAAGGAGGGTGCCGAGCTGGTCTTCGAGCGCGCGGATTCGTGCCGTGACGTTTGATTGCACCGTGTGCAGCTCGTCGGCCGCTGCGGTAATGCTGCCCAGGCGGGCGACGGCTTCAAACACCCTGAGATCGCTGCTTTCCATGCATGCCTCTTGATCCGACTATAACACGATCAAACCGGCGCTCGATATCACTGCTGCAGATAGCAGTCATCACAACAAATCATTTTGATTTTCCTCCGAGCCGATTTACATCAATTAAGAGAAGCGACGATAGCGAGAATAGTTCTCCTAGAAATTCTGTTGGAGGTGTCGCATGTCGATCCGAACGGCTTTGACCAAAAGATTAGGAATGACTTATCCGATTTTCCAGGCGCCGCTTGCCGGTGGCGGCGATACGCCGGCGCTGGTAGCCGCTGTTTGCGAGGCGGGCGCGCTAGGTTTCATCGGCGCGGCCTATCTGACCCCAGAACAGATCGGTGAAGCTGCACATAAGGTACGGACGCAAACGTCAAGACCCTTTGGCATAAACCTATTTGCCCCGGTGCCGATGCCGGATCCACCTGAAAATCCGCGCCCGTCCCTCGAGCGTGTCGCGCCGTTCTTCGCCGAGCTGGGCTTGGAGCCTCCGGTTGTTCCCGCGCCGGCGCGCGATTCATTCAACCAACAACTGATAGCTGCTCTCGAAAGCGGCGCTGCCGTGTTCAGTTTCACCGTCGGCATTCTGCCGAAAGGTGCCATGGACGCGATAAAGCGGCGTGGCATGTTTCTGATTGGTACGGCGACAACGGTCGAGGAGGCGATCGTGCTTGAGAAGGCGGGCGTCGATGCAATCGTGACCCAAGGGAGCGAAGCCGGCGGTCACCGGGCAACGTTCGGCGCCGATTTCGATGCCGGTCTAGTTGGCACGATTTCGCTTGTGCCTCAGGTGGTCGACGCCGTAACCGTGCCGGTGATCGCGTCGGGCGGCATCATGGACGGCCGCGGCATCGCCGCAGCACTGGCTCTTGGCGCAAGCGCGGTTCAACTCGGCACCGCTTTTCTGACCTGTGATGAGGCCGGCGTGCCGGAGGTCTATAAGAAAGCAATCCTGGGTGCGCGCGAGGACCAGACCAGGCTGACGCGTGCTTTCTCCGGCCGCCCTGCGCGAGGTATTGTCAACCGCTTCATGTTGGAAGTAGAAAGTAGCGCTAGCGCTGACGCAATTCTACCGTTTCCATTGCAGAATCAGCTGACGCGGCCCTTGCGCAACGCGGCCGCGAAGCAAGGGCGCGCGGAATTTCTGTCGCTGTGGGCCGGACAAGGCGTCCGTCTGGCGCAGCGCCAAGCGGCGGCGCTACTTGTGGAAACGCTGGCAACGGAGACAGAAAGGGTTATCCAGCGGCTGGCAAACTGAGCGCTAGGCGCAGGCGAGCACGCTCATGGACGTATGCGTATCGAGCCACAGAGCGCGTCTGTCGTGCTCAAGAAGGATGATCATATTCAGAGCGTGGAGCTTGAACTCGTGCAACGTCCCCGCCATGGGACCGATCTTGAGCGCGGCCGTTGTAGGCGCGATCGTCGGCTCTGCGCTGCAAAGTGCACGGCCGGATAGGTGGTTGTCGGCCGGATCAGGACCGGGTAGCTGAGGGGTTTCTCCAAAGTATTTCCGATGCGAAGAAGTGGAGTTGTCGGCTAGTCAGGACTTGCACATCTCCTTCCCAAAGAGCCTCGGCTTCATTCTAACAAAACGACATGCCACGGGGGGTATTATGTTAGGGAGCATTCGTCCGGCGCTTCTGACTCTGGTCATTGTGCTTACGATTGCGTACGCACCCGGGTATGCGCAG
>DASUVS010000032.1:0-6599 GCA_036378835.1 Binatia bacterium
CCTAGCCAGCCGTCGTTCAGAACGATCACCGGCACCCGCAAGCGCAAGCGGCGAGCAAGCGATAGTTCGCCCGCGGTCATCTGAAAGCCGCCGTCGCCTACCACCGCAACAACTTCTCGGTCAGGGAATATCAGCTTGGCCGCGTACGCCGCGGGCATGCCGTAGCCCATGGAGGACCAGCCATTGGTCGCAAGCAACGACTTGGGACAATCGGTGCGCCATTGACTGGCGATCTGATGCGTGTGCGCGCCAACGTCGTAGGCGAGAATGGCATTCGGTGAGAGGTTCTCACGCAAGATATCCAACACATGATGCGCGGCAAACTGGCTGCCGGCGGGACGCAGCGCCCGATCGAACGAGACGCGATGCTCGCGCCAATCCTCGACAGACCACAGGTTGGCAACCGGCGGAACCTTTGCGATCGCCGCAACTGCCGCATTGAGATTACAAGCCTGATTCCAGACAAACGCGATACCGCCATCATCCTCAGCTGCTTCGGTACTGATGTGCATGACCGGAGTTTCGCCAACCCATTCCTCGTAATTCATTTCGATCGGATCGTAACCCACTGCGATGATCAGGTCGGCCTGATCAGTGAAACGTTTGATGTCGGTTCGGCGCGCGCGCCCGATCACGCCCGCCCAACCGGGATGACTTTCCGGGAGAAAGCCTTTGCCATGAAGCGTCGACACAAACGGAATCTTTTGTCGTTGGAGAAACTGCAAAAGCTTATCCGAACTGTCATGGCGAGCGAAAGTAAGTCCGGTGACCACCAGCGGCCGCTGCGATTTAGTGAGCGCCTCTGAAATCGTTTGAGCGAGCGCTTCGGAACGATCCGGAAGGAGTTTCGCTTCATCCGGTTGATCCCACTTTTCGGCTCCACTCATCAGAGCGGTGTCCTCGGGCAAATCCAGATGAACCGGTCCGGGCGGTTCGGCGATGGCAATCGCCAGAGCATCGGCGAGTATTTCGCTGACCTTGCCGTCTGTAAAAGAAAAAGTCCTCTTGGTGATGGGCTTGAATAAGGCTTGATGATCGATGCGCATCTGAATGCGGCGGCCCAGCCAGGCGCTCGGAACATTGCATGTCAACGCCAGCACCGGCGCACGGTCGAGCCAGGCGCAACCAACGCCGGTCGTGAGATTGGTGGCTCCGGGGCCCACGGTGGAAACACAGATGCCCGGGCGGCCGGTCAGATATCCAATCACGGATGCCATGAATCCTGCCGACGTTTCGCTCGCCGTCAGGATGAATTCGATGGAACTTCGCCGCAACGAGTCGATCAGCGGAAGAACCGGACCGCTGGGCACTCCGAAAACCCAGCGCACCTCCGCTTGCTCGAGCATCCGGACGATGACATCGCTATTGTTCATGGGGGATCTAATTTCCAATGCGCACGGGATCGACGACGTCCTGCAGCGCGCGAATGATGGACATCACGGTTAATTTTCCGGTTTTCGGATTCTCGCTGGGCACATTTTCGATGTGCATCAGCAAGCGGCCAAACTCGCCTTCGATTTCGATATCATGGCAATTCCGCTTCAATCCGGGGACGGCAAGGATGCGGATTCGCGTTCGATCAGGACCGATGCCGGCCAGGCTCACCGCCGCCGAAACGTTCACGTTCGCGGGGAAGCCTTTGCACGCCTCGCGCGTCGTGCCGGAGAACACTTCCATCTCTTCAGCAAGTCCGGCAAGAGAGATGTGGTTTCGCACAAGATGCGGCGCGCCTTCAAGCCCGTCAGGCGGCTTGCGCGTGGTCATCGTGACGTGCTCGATCCGCCCCACACAAGCGGATTTGATCCCGTCCAGACCGGCGATAGCTCCGGAGGGGAGATACAGCCGGCAACCGGTGCGGCGGGAGCTTTCGATGATCTCCGGATGATCGAGTAGAGCGCCAACACTGATCACCATGAGATCCTTACCAGCGGCAAATACATCCTTGGCTAGTGCAGGCACGACCGATCCGCCTGCGGCTTCGACGAGCAAATCGGCAGCTCCGATCAACTCGGGCAAGGACAGGTACGGTGGAGGGCTTTTGAACCTCGACAGAAACTCAACGGCATGCTGCTCCGTTCGGCTGGTAATCCCGGCAATGCGCACAGGTAAACTACCACTTTCCGCGGCCGCAACCAGCGCGCGACCAATGGCGCCGCAACCGACAATTCCAATAGTTTTCACGAAACCCTCCCCAATGTCGGAATCAAGGATCTTGATGCGCCGGCTCACCTGAAATGCGCATGCGGATTTCTGATGAACAGGACTCGTCGTCCCATAATAATCCTGCGCAAAGCCGATCACGTTCAATCTGAGCAGCCGGTAAGCTTCCGTTGCTACGCAACGGCCCTCAATGTTAGGGCGATCTCAGCCTAGAAATGTGTCCCGGCCCACCCATCAAAGAGAGATGAACTGCTTGGTTTAAGTTCGCTTCTCAGGCGTTGCCGGAATCATCTCTCGACTCTCATCTCTACTGCGGATGCCGCGCTGAATACAACCGCCGCCTGAGCAGGGCGTCAGCGTGACGGCACCAGCCAATAGAGCATCCAGTACACGATTACGCCTGTCACAGAAACATACATCCATATGGGAAAGGTCCAGCGGGCGATCCGACGATGCTTGATGAAGTTTTCTTGCAGGCCTCGAATCAAGGTGATGATCGCCAGCGGCACAACCGCGGTGGCCAGGATGGTATGCGAAATCAAGATCGTAAAGTACACGGCCCGGATCAAGCCTTGTCCTTTGAAAGCCACTGAACCGGCATGGAAATGGTAAGTCAAATAGGAAATCAGAAACAGGGTCGAGGAGGCGCACGCTGCGAGCATGCTGGCGCGGTGCGCCGATCGGTTTCCAGCTCTGATAAATCGATAGCCCGTTAGCAACAGAACGGCACTGAGTGAATTTAGCGCGGCGTTAAGCGCCGGCAACGAAGTTATTTCAATCAAACGGGACGGAGATCGGGCAGCAGCATCAAAATCAGAAACAAACAGAGGACAAACGGAACGATTGCGATCATTGCGAGAGTTCTTCGTTCGAACTTCAGATGCATGAAATACATCGCCACCAGCGCGGCTTTCCATATTGCCAGGATCACGAGCAGCGAACCCAACAAAAGCTTCGGCAGTCCTATCATGGTAAGCCCTACCTCCACCACCGTGAGCACCAGAAGCACCCAAAAAATTCCCATGTAATTGGGATGCGTATGCGTTGTCGTAGCCATGTGTTTCCCCTAGAACTTACAGCAGATAGACAAACGTGAAGATTAGAATCCACACCAGGTCGACAAAGTGCCAGTACAGACCGGCAATCTCGACGTTATTGGGGCCCCATCGACCGCTGCTCACCAACGCAAGCACCACGGAGTTGTAAATGACGCCGCCGGTTACATGCAGCCCGTGGAAACCGGTTAGAACGAAAAATGTCGTGGCAAATAAGTGAGTCGAAAAAGAAAGTTTATGGTGAGGCAGTGTTTCATGGATCAAGTGCGTCCACTCATAGGCTTGACAGCCGAGAAAGAGCGCGCCGCCGAGAATTGTAAACCCCATAAACTTTTTGAATCTGGGCTTGTCGCCGGACTGGATCGCGGCCAACGCCAAGACCATCGTCACACTGCTGATAATCAGCAGCAAAGTCATCAGCGCTGTCAAATTAATGCCCAGAATTTCCGATGGCGGCGGCCAATTCGAACTCGTATAACGGAGGATACCGTAGCCGACGATCAACCCACCGAAAGACATCGCATCGCCGGCTAGAAAATTCCACATTCCGAGTTTGCCCCAGCTCTCGGGAGTCAGAGGCGACTCAGCGGGCTCAACCGCGGGATGCATCGCAGCAACTTCACTCATCTTGTTGCACTCTCCTTCTGAATCGTTGCTAAAGGTGTTGTGGTGTCGCCATCGGGTTCGGTTTGAACATCCGGAGCCTTGGCTCGGTTCATATAAATCAGGCCACCGACAATCCCGCCGACAACGGTATAGGGCGCCGCCATCAAGAACAACACGCTCAAGTTGAAGGCTTCCGAGACCGAGTCATCACCTGCGCCGGTCAGGCAAACTGCGCAAGCATGCGCCAGCGCAGGGGCCAAAACCACCAGGCAAGCAGCCGATAAAATTTTTTTCATCAATACACTCGTCTATTTAACAGCCGAAGCTAACGGATCATTTCTTCGCTGTCAACAAAAGCGATCAATACAAATACACCAAGCCATAAAGAATCGGCCACAGGGCGACAACAAACGTCCAATACATGGCGCAGATTTGCAAACCGGTGTTTTTTTGACTAGAGAAGTGACCCCGTGTGGCCCGCACAAACACCACAATTAACCAAGCCAATGCGCCGGCCACATGAAAGGCGTGAAATCCTATCAAGGTATAAAATAAACCGCCGTAGATGCTGCTCGAAACCGTCAACCCGAAGTGAATCATGCGAGCCCACTCGTATCCCTGGATCAGCAGGAAAAGACCACCGAGCGCGACAGTCACTGCCAGCAGACGCCTTAGGCGACCGGTGGCTCCGTTACGAACCGCTCGACGCGCCATATGCATGGTTATCGCGCTGGCAAGCAGGATGATCGTATTCACACCGGTGATACCGATCGGCAGCCTGGGTTGAAATGGTGGCGGCCATATCGCACTGCCGATTCGAAACACGATGAAAGCGCCGATGAGCCCGGCGAAAAACATCGCCTCAGCGCCAAGAAACATGACGGTTGCCAGCCAGGCATTGCTGGCAATTGCCGCATTCGGCCGCACCGGAGGAACCGGCGGATCACCGCCGCCAAACTCGAGCCGGGTTGCCGGAGCAGGCGGAGCTTCATCGAGCCGTCGTGCGGTCGAACTTCGTGCCATAAGCGTCGCCAACGGTCTTTCTCAGTAAGCTATCACAACCGGAAGAGTTGATTCCTGTTTCCAACCAGCTCCTGGCGCTTACCTTTCTCAATAGACAATGATGAAGGCGATAATCGCGCCGATATAGAGAACCACTGCCGCCGCCAAGACAAACCCGAGACGCCGGTTCTTAGCCTGATTTTCACGAATTGAAAAAATACTATTCATGGTCTTAGTCATAGCGGCACCCGGTCCAACGCCATCATCAACAAAAGCACCGGCAGATAAATCAATGAGGCGTAGAGTAGCCGGCGAGCGCCCACCAAATTCGATTCCATTGCCAAACGGACCCCACTAACAAGAAATCCAATGCCCAGAACGAAAGCAACCACAAAATAAACTGCGCCCGCCAGACCTAAAAGGGTCGGCAATAGACTGACGGCCAGCAAGGCGGCGCAGTGAGAAATGATCTGCCGATTAGTGCTGGAGCCTCCAGGCTCAATGACCGGCAAAAATTGAATCCCTGCCTTGGCATAGTCTTCACGGTACAGCCAAGCAATCGCAAGTGTATGGGGCACCTGCCAGAGAAATAGAATCGCAAACAATACCCAGGCATCGATATCCAGAGTGCCTCGCGCGGCGACCCAGCCGATCACCGGGGGCAGTGCGCCGGGCACCGCGCCGATAATCAAGCACAGCGGGCTTTTCCGCTTCATCGGTGTATACAAGAACAGATAAGTAACCGTGATCAGCGCGGTAATTCCTGCGCTGATGAGATTGACGGCTATGGCCAGGTAGGCAAGCCCCGCAATCGTTCCCGCGAAGCCGAACCAAAAAGCCTCTGCCGGCGTGAGCCGCCCGTCCGGAATCGGTCGATGGCGCGTCCGGGCCATCAAAGCGTCGCTTCGCCGCTCGATAAACTGGTTCAGCGCCAATGTACCACCCGCCGCCAGCGCGGTGCCGAGCAGCATCTTAAGTAGCTTGGAGTACTGCGGCAGATCAGCCGAGCCGACATAAAATCCGACAAACGCCGTGATCAGCACCATCAGCACAACCCGCGGCTTAGCAAGCTCGCAGAAATCGGCGACCCGGCGAATCACACGCGTGGTTGGCAACTCGAATGTTTGGGTGTCCGAGTTCATAGTGAATATTGCTCTGTAAAAACTTCTTGCCCGGCGGAGTTCGATAGAGTCGGATACCGGTAAAGTTGCAACGTCACTATCAGACTTGTCACGAGCATCAGAGCGCCAACGGCTAAATGCGTCGTGGTAAGAAACACCGTCGCATCGATGGGTATGCTTAGAAGAGTGGTAAATTTGCTCAGATACGAAACGGTACCCAAAAATAATTGCAACAACAACATTGCGCTGAGCAGGAGCGCGGGGCGGGTAAGCCGGCCGTCGCCCGTGTGTTCTTTGAAAATCCGTACGGCAAGAAGCACAACGTGCAACGTTACCAGCACGGCAAACAACAAATGGGCATCGAGGCGCAGGCCGGTATGCCGCAGCACGGCGCCGAAGAACACCTGGAAGTAGATGAGTCCGGTTGTCACGGCAGCAAGCCGGCGCAAGCGTCCGTAATCGGCTAGCGGCGGTTCGGCAACCTTCTCGCGCCATTCTGGAGAGGTAAACAGAGCCAGGCTGACCGTAAGCGCGAAGAAAGCTTGAGCCAATGAAGCGTGAACAATCGCCAGGGAGTGCTCTACCAACGTCACCCGTAAACCGCCGAGAACGCCTTGTATCACGACTAGCGCCAGCGCGAGCATCCCCAGCCAAC
>DASUVS010000033.1:0-5444 GCA_036378835.1 Binatia bacterium
TGCAAATAACCTACGACCTGAGTAACGCTGAGAAGGCGCTGCCGGCAAGGGTGAGAAAAAGTATCGAAGAGAGCGGGAGCCTGCTGCCATGACGATGCCCCTTTGATTCCCGGCAGTGCGTCGAGCCCGTTCCAATCGGTATCGAAGTTCTTACCGCGACCTTCACAGCTTCGGATCAGTTGCTCCTACGGCGCGGCAGTGTGAGCTACCAATCTCTCGTGAGTTTGGCCAGCGCGAAAGGCGAGCTAAAACTAAGTGACGCGACCGGAAATGTCAAAAGTAAGATTTGACGCCTGTCGGTCCCCCCTTGACCTAGCTTTTGGACCGAGCTGAGCGCCCAAAGAGTGCCCCAGTGATGTCATGGGGGACAGCGCTGCGCGGGGAGATCAAAGCAGACGCGGCTTGTATCAGAGCGATAATTTGTACAAGTCGATGGCGTTCTGCCGCGTTACTTTACGCTTCGTCTCTTCTGAGATGCCCTCGAATTGTTGATCCACAATCGCTTGTGAATCCGGCCAAGTTGTAGCGCCGTGCGGATAGTCGCTCGCCCACAAAAACCGATCGGCGCCATAGAGAGGCGTGGTCAGAACCCCGGCCCGGTCGTTCTCAAACGTGAACCAGATGTTTCTGCGAAAGTAATCCGCGGGCGCCAGTTTCAGTCCAGTTTTCGGATCGTGGTCCTTGAGTTTGGCGACCATGTGAGCGACCCAGCCGATGTCCCATTCGGCAGCGACAATTTTCAAGCGCGGGAACCGATCGAAAACACCGCCGTAGATCATCTCGAGAAGCGAGGTCTGAATTTCACCTTCGCCGCGAATGAAGGTGCGAATTCTCGGATGATGAAACTTCGCTTTCTTCCACGCGCCCGTGGTTGTATGAAGACAGAGCGGCACATCGGCATCCTGGGCCGAGGCCCACAACCGATCAAACTTTCTTTCACTGTAAGTCATTCCGATGGGCGTTGACGATGCGATCATGAAACCCTTCGCTCCTTGCTTCGCGTAAAACGCCAGGTCCTCAACCGCACCGTCGATGTTCAGAATGGAAAGTACCGGCAGACCGACGAGCCGGTTCGGCGCCACGCTGCAATATTCCATCAGCCAGTCGTTATAGGATTGCGCGATGGCGCGGAAAAACGGCTCATCTTTTATGCTCAAACCGTAAACGTGGCGCAGGTGACTCGCATACAAAATATCGACTTCAACACCGTCCCGGTCCATATCTTTGAGTCGCGCGTTCGGTTCCCATGGCCCCGGCCAATCTTCGAAGCGAAAGTTCTTGAGAAATTCGCTTGCGCGCTCCGAACTTCGCCCAACGACGCTGCCAACGCCTAGACCGCCAATCGCCATCCCGACGAACTCCATCGCGCAGGACTCACGGTCTTTACCCTCGAGGCTTGTTTCCCAATCGCGAATCTTTAAATACGGGCCGTATTCTTTTGCGCTCGGGTTCCACACGAGCTCGGGGGCCCGTTCGCCGTATTGCCGGCGCACCCGCTCCCAAGTCGCAGCGACTTCGTTGACGTGGGAATCTGCGGAGATCAGTTTGTAATCCGCCATTTGGCAGCCCTCCCGATTCAATCAAGTTAGCTTATCAAGCGCCGTCCGTAGAGCTTCACCGCATTGTCCCAGAGAATCTTGCGTTTGTGTTCTTGCGAAATTGGATGTGCGTCGAAATCCGGCAGCGCCCTCGCTGGTTCCATTCCATCCGCGTGCGGATAGTCGGTATTCCATACGATGTTTTCGCCGTTCAAAAAGTCCGCGACGTACTTGAGCGCCGCTTCGTCGCTATCGCAAGCCACCGTGCATTGCCGCTTGAAATATTCGCTCGGCAGCATCGACAGATGCTCAGGTTTTCCCATTACGCCGTGGCGACCGTGCGTGTGGACATCCATACGACCGAGCCAAAAGGGTGCCCAGCCGGCATTGGATTCAAGGATCGCCAGCCTGAGCTTGGGAAAGCGCTCTAGAATACCGGTGAAGATAAACTGACCAAGTGTTGCCATGTTGTCATAAGGAAATCCCATCGCATGATTGAGTCCGCGCAGTGTCATCGCATCGTGGTGCGGCGTCTTTTGACTAGTGTTTTCCTCTTCGATGACTAACTCGCGAAACGGCTGAAACCGTTGGTTGCGAGTTTCGCCATGAACCGCGACCGGCACGTCCAAGTCCGATGCGAGCGACCACAGAGCATCGTACTCGGGCTCATGCAGCCACCTGCCTTTGGGCAAAAGAATGTTTCTTAACGAAACCGCTCCGAGCTTCTCGACCGCCCTTCGGCCCTCTGCGAGCATCTCATCGATATTGGTTGAGATGATGACCGCAATGAACTTGAGCCGTTGCGGGGAGGCGCTGCAATAATCGTAAGCCCAGTTATTGTAGGCGCGGCACAACGCTGCGCCAATTTCACTGTCCTTCAGCGCCGCGCGCGGGCCGAAGTTGCCATTGCTTCCCGTGGGTAGGAGAACCTGAATATCCCACCCGTGGCGATCCATGTCTTTAAGACGAATCTCGGGCGACCACCATTTGTGATAGGCTTCGCCGTATTTCTCTTCCAATGCATTCCATGCCGTCTGCGGAGGGCGGCTTTCAATTTGGCCCTTGGGAATGATCTTCCCATCGGGCTCATAAACCATAAATGTGCCGTCCATGTACGCTACTTTGGGAACCCGGTCTTTGTATTTGGCCTCGACATAACGCTCCCACATGTCCTTGGGTTCGTGCATATGCGCGTCGGCATCGATAACCTTGAATGATTTCCACATAGGGCATCTCCTTCGCTAGTTCTCGCCTGCAAAAATAGATGCGGGCACCGGCCCTGTCCAATACTTTTTTGTCAGCAGAAACTATAGACGTTCGTCTATTTTGGCGGTCGGATGTGGCTTGACCCGATGCAGTTGAAGCGAGACAGGTTACCGCTAATGGTGTTGCGATTTTCTCAGCAGCTCAAGAAATTCCTGGGCATTCGGGGAGATCGGTCGGTTTCGGTTGTAGATGATGAACGATTCGATGGCGGTCGGTTTAAGATCGGAAATGCTCAGGACTTTGAGATCGCCTCTTCTAATCTCCGCTTTCAAGTGATCGCGGTAAAGCACTCCCACGCCCAGATTTTTCATGACGGCGAGTTTAACGGCCTCCGCAGACTCACATTCCATAAAAACGTTTAGCTCAAACCCCTGCTGCTCGATCTGCTTGAGCAGGTCGAGAGTCTTGGACTGGCTTCTCTGCTTGACGATCAAGGGCAGTCGCGCCAATTCGGCCAACGTCAACTTTTTTCTTTTGACCGGCACATGCTTGGCGGAGACAAAAAACACAATCTCCTCGGCTCGGCAGGGCTCAATGTGAAGCCGGGCCGAATCCGCCATTCGAGAGAGATTGGTTACCACTCCAAGCTCGATCCCGCCGGACTCGGCAACAAGGCGCTCGATGCCGAGACTGTCTTTGGTTCTAAGCGTTACCTGAACTAGCGGATGCATCTTTTTAAAATTTGCCAGTAGCGAAGGTATCAAAGAGGCCGATGGTCCATGCGAGGCGCCGATCATCAACCGGCCTGCCGCAGGCGCCGCGGAGCGTACTCCGAAGTTCTTTTCCAGGCTGTCAATGCGGCGGAGAATCTCTTCGACTTCGCGCTCGAAAAGCTGACCCTGTTCGGTCAGCTCTATGCCTCGACCGATCTTTTTGTAGAGTTTGGTCCTGTAGGACTCCTCCAGCAACTTTACTTGTTTGAACACGGAGGGTTGGCTGATACGCAGCTCTTTCGAAGCTTTCGTGATGTTGCGGTGCCGGGACACCACCTGGAAAATTTTTAGTTGATGCAAGGTCATGGCGTTCGCTTCTCGTAGTAAAGCGCGCGTTTACGCGATCATTATCAGCCGGTGCCTTCCCGATCAATATACAAACATCTATAGCTACGTCATGACAAAAAAGTAGTGGACGCAAGACAGCTCCTAGCCTTATCTTACGCCACATCCACAAAGCACATCGGTTTTGACATCGTCAATCGCGTGGCCGCGCGCGCAAGCGAAATCCAGAGAGTGAGGACGCAAACGATCATGACGCTCATCGCCATCAGAATTATCGCTGCCGTCGCCATGTGGTTTTTACCCATGCCTACACGCGCGGCAGAGATCGGATCGATTGCTCTCTATCGCGGCGCCGATCGGCAGGCCAGACTGGAAAAGGCGGCGCACGCTGAAGGGTCGATCGTTTGGTACACTTCCATCGCATTGGGCGAATCATCGCGCTATGTCGAATCGTTCGAGAAGCGCTATCCATCTATCAAGGTCAATCTCGTTCGCTCGAATTCATCCAGAATGGCACAGCGCTACGGCGCCGAATATCAGGCTGGGACTTACCTGGCGGACGTTCTCGACACCGGCGATACCACCATTGAATTTTTTCGCCGCAAGGGAATGCTCCAGCCGTACTACTCGCCGTTGGCAGAGAAGTTCGATAAGCGATTTGTGCAAAACGAAAATTTCTGGGTTGCGAACCGGGCGACAATGACGGTGCTCGGCTACAACACGCGTCTCGTCAAACCTGCGGAAGCACCGGCTCGCTATGAAGACGTGCTCGATCCCAAGTGGAAGGACAAGATTTCATTAGAGCGCGAAGATTCCCAATGGTTCATGGCGCTGTTTGAACATTGGGGCGAACAGAAGGCCAAGGCGTTCTTTCACAGGCTGCGCGGACAGAATCCACGAATTCGCACTGGCCACACGCTCCAGGCGCAGCTTATAGCGGCCGGTGAAGACGCTCTTTCCCCCGACACACACAGCGGCGGAATTGCCGCCGCGCGCCGTGCTGGCGCGCCGGTCGAGTGGCTGAATCTCGAGCCCGTCGTGGCGGCCAACAACGTCGCCGCGTTGGCGAGAAACGCGCCCCATCCCAATGCGGCGATGCTTTTTCTTGATTTCATGTTGAGCAAAGACGGCGCTCAGCAGATTCTTCGCGACGTGAATCGCATTCCCACGCATCCAGAGGTTTTACCTAATCCTCCTCGATTGCGTGAGGGATTCAATTTTATCGTGATCGATCCCGCGAAATACAACGACGGCATTGAACGTTACGGAAAACTGTGGCGCGAGTGGGTGCTGCAAGAATAGATCGTTCCTGCACCGCAGTGGATTTTTGCCTAGCGTCAGCCCAAAGAGATTGACACTACTCCTCGACGACTTGTTGCACCGCCAGCCGATTGAACTACTGGACCACCGTTCCATCTGCTTTGGATCGATCCTGTGGCCATCCACATCTGCTATGGATCATCAAGGTTAGTTTTCCATTTCGGCATATAGAAATGCAGCGATATCCGTGCTGGCGAGCGTCGATGCCGCTGCACGGCTTTAATTTCTTCACAGGTTGTTTCAACGCAATGAGACATGAGGGGTCAGGTCTTTACTATTGCTCTTCGGTCGCATTCTTAATCAGGCGACCACTGCCGGTTGA
>DASUVS010000034.1:0-7679 GCA_036378835.1 Binatia bacterium
CTCCTCGGCATGGAAGCGCAGATTTTCAAGTAGAATAACTCGCGAGCTTGGATCGAGGGCGAGTTTCTCAACCTCTGAGCCAATAGAATCGGGTGCCAGAACTACTGTTTGTCCCAGACTCTGTTCCAGATACGCTCGCACAGGTGCGAGGCTGAATTTCGGATCCTTTCTACCGCTTGGACGGCCCAGATGCGAGGCGATGATTACTTTCTTCGACTTCTCCATGATCAATCGGATGGTCGGCACCGCACTTTCGATCCGATGTGGCTCGGTGATTTTGCCGTTGGCGAGAGGCACATTAAAATCGACGCGTAAGAATACTTTCTTTCCTGAGATGTCGATTTGATCAATGCCGCAAATCATAATGATGCCCCTGATTGACCGTTTAATGTCGAGAAATCCGTATTTACTAATTGACTAATAACAGAGGTTATAATATTTTTTCAAATAGCATTTCAAAATCCAACATGTTTTCTTTCTGGTCGCTCCATCTTTTAGCCCAAAATGGCTCGTTTGTGCCGCAATCGCATGGGATTCTCGATCTCGTCCGGGGGTCAGGGATTGTCGTTCAAACGATTCTTTACCTGCTGGTTCTATTCTCGGTTGTCGGGTGGGGTATTATCGCATTCAAGTTCCGGCAGATGCGCAGAGCTAAGAAAGAGTCACAGAAATTCATCGAAATTTTCTGGGAAAGACGCAACTTGTCCTCAATACACGACGCCAGTCGCGAATTGAAATCCAGTCCTGTAGGCCAGGTCTTTCGCTCAGGTTATGAAGAACTCGTCCGTGTATCACGCTCAAAGAAGGATTCCCCTGCCGGCGATAACTTGACGACCGAGTTGGGCGGCGTTGATAATGTTTCCAGGGCTATGAAACGGGCGACCAGTGTCGAAATAACCAAACTCGAAAAACACTGCACGTTTCTTGCCACAACCGCCAGCGCAGCGCCGTTCATAGGACTTTTTGGCACCGTATGGGGGATTATGAATGCGTTCATGGGCCTGAGCACGACACATTCATCGAGCATTCAAGCGGTGGCGCCCGGCATCGCCGAGGCTTTGATCGCCACAGCGGTAGGTTTGGCTGCTGCCATTCCGGCCCTCATGGCCTACAACTACTTCGTCCAACAGATCAAGGTGCTGGCTGTTGAGATGGACAATTTTTCTCATGAGTTTCTCAATATAGCTGAGCGCCACTTCTTCAAGTAATAAAAGAGGTTCAGATGGCAATGGATACCTCCTCGTCGCGTGACAGCACGACGATTTCGCAGATTAACGTTACACCGCTTGTTGACGTTATGTTGGTGCTGCTGGTCATTTTCATGGTGACCGCACCCATTATTCAACAAGGAGTACAGGTTAATTTGCCGCAAGCTAAAGCGGCTGCCATTCCGGGAACCGATGACCTGCTCGTCGTCAGCATTGCTAAGAATGGTAGGATCTATTTAAATGATAACGTCATGACCTTGGATGAATTGGGCGCTAAGATGCGCGCGATTCGTACCAATTTCGCCGATAGGCAAGTTTACGTCAGGGCGGACCAGGACGTTCGCTATGGTCTCGTCATGCAAACCATAGCGGAGTTAAAGCAAGCCGGTATCGAACGAGTGGGAATGGTGACTCGTCCGACGTTAGAAGACGGATAGCAATGGCAGGTGAGTCCAACAGCACAAGTACTGCGTCAGGACATGAGCCGCTTACAGACGATCGGCTGTCTAACTGGTTGCTTTTCTCGTTCCTGTTACATGGGGCGATTCTGATCGCGCTGATTTTCTCGCCCTATTTCCCTTCCAATACGCGTCCCGCGACACCGGTTTATACCGTCGACTTAGTCGGAGGAGAAAAGATCGGCGGCAACCGATCCGGCACCGAACTTAATCCTGCCGCGAGCCCTAAAGATTTTCCTAAAAAGGTTAGATCCGAACCCCCAGCCCCGGCTCCTGAAATCAAGCAGTCCAAACCGAAGGTGCAGGAAAAATCGGAGAAGGCTGTGAAAGCTGAGACCCCCAAGCCGGAAAAAAGTGAGAAACTGGAAAAGCCTGAGAAAGTAGTCAAACCCACTGAGAAGGCGCCTGCTCACGAGGACCAGGTAGCGCTAAAGAAGACGCCGGTGAAAAAGGAAGAACCTAAAAAGGAAGAACTTAAAAAGCCCGAACCTAGAAGTGAGCCGGCCAAAGAGTCTAAGGAGATCAAAAATACCGCGGCGCCGGAAGGAGGCGCTATGGATAAAGTTCGTGAAAGACTCATTCAGTCCGCGCTCGATCGAGTGAAAAGCCGTGCTGAAAGCACACAGAAAGCCGCTGGCACTTCCAAAGCGGGAGAGGTTCTCAGTGTCGGTCCAGGAGAAGGGGACGGCGCCACCGGATTGGGGCAAGGTGGTCGGGGCGGTGGGACGGCGGTTAGAGGTGCTGAATTTTTCATGTACCAAGGTAAAATCGTTAACACGATCAAGGAAAACTGGGCATGGCCGGGGCAGAAGGGAAGTTTAAAGGCCTTGGTCAGATTCAGCATCAAGGACAATGGGGAAATTACCGGGTTAAAAATAGCTGAACCATCTGGCGACGCTTCGTTCGACGAGTCGATCTTGCGCGCCTTGAGAAAATCCAGTCCCCTCCCTCCGCCACCTGAATCGTACCGGAAGGACTTCGCGCAGGTAGAAATGAATTTCCAGCCGTAGTTTGAGGGATGATGTGAAGCAAAAAATTACTTCAGCGGTTATTTTCTATCTGCTCATGGCCTCAGCCAGCTATGCGCAAGTGCGTCTAGACGTCATTGGTCCGGGGATGCCGAAGTATCCGATAGCCATTTCGCCGCTCAAAAATGCCGGCAATGGTGCCGATCCAGGCCGTATATCGGAAGGGGTTGCCGACGCTATTGTTTATGATCTTGATCTCTCCGGTTGGTTTCGAGTTTTAGATCGAGCAACTTACATCGAACATCCGCAGCGCAGTGGTGACACGCTGGAAACAATTGATTTCAAAGACTGGTCAACGATTGGCGCTGTGGGACTGGTAAAAGGCAACTTTTCTGTCCAAGGCGATGAAGTTACCGTAGAGCTTCGGCTGTTCGACGTTACTCAAGCCAGACAAACGATTGGCAAGAGGTACACCGGGCGCGCACGGGATTTTCGCCGCATCGCGCACAAATTTGCCGACGAAATCATTAACCAGTTCACCGGCGTGCCGGGCATCTTTAATACACGTATCGCTTATACATCCACCGGTGGTGGTCGTTTCAAGGAGATTCACCTTGCCCATCTCGACGGCAGCGAGAAGTATCAGGTTACTAACAATCGCACGATCAATTTGTCGCCGTCGTGGACACCGGACGGAAAATCCATCCTCTACACCTCTTACAAGGAGAGAAATCCGAGTCTTTATCTGTTCGAACTGTTTAGCGGCAAAGACTTAAAATTTTCCAGCCGAACCGGACTCAATCTCGGTGGCAAATGGTCGCCCGATGGTCAACATGTGGCGGTTTCACTCGAGCGCGGCGGAAATACCGATATTTACCTGTTGGAAAAGAGTGGCGATATTCTGCGCCGGCTCACAGAAGATACCTCTATCGATGTTTCGCCCTCATGGTCGCCAGACGGTCGGCAACTCGTTTTCGTGTCGGACCGCAGCGGGTCGCCGCAACTCTATATTATGGATGTTGCCAGCGGCAAATCCCGGCGCTTGACCTACGGCGGGAGTTACAATACTTCACCGGACTGGTCCCCGGCGGGCGATCGGATCGCCTTTATAAGCCGGGTCGGCGGTCGGTTTTCAATTTTTAGCATCCCCGTCGGTGGCGGGGAACCGACGCGACTTACCACGAATGCATTCGATAATGAGGATCCGGCCTGGTCACCCGATGGGCGCTTCATTGTATTCTCCTCAAACCGTGCTGGCCGGTATCACTTATACGTGATGCAAGCCACGGGTGAAAATCAACGTAGATTGACAGGTTCTGGGGGAGATGATACAAAGCCGAGCTGGTCTCCTCGGTTAGAATAACCTCTTCAATTTCAAATCGATTCTGCGCAAGTTCTCAGAAAAGGAGTTACGATGGGCGATTTTAGAATGCTGTGCTACGGTATCGTTGCTGCTTTTATTTTACTGAGCGGAGGATGCGCTCCATCTGCTGTTAAGCCTGACGATGGAAGTGTCGGTTCCACAGGATCATCATCTGTTACTCCTTCGGGATCTGATGGCCAGAGTGCCGGAGATGGGCGAGCTGGCGCTACAAAGGAATCCAATGTTCCTTCTACTTCGTCGAGTCTAGATCAGCTGAAGGCGGGGAAACCCCCCGTCACCTCTGCTTCAAGCCCATTAAAAGATGTCCTATTCGAATTCGACAGCTACGATCTCAGGGGAAATGCTCGAGATGTACTCAGGAGTAATGCAGATTGGCTTAAGAGCAATCCGTCGGCTCGCATTGAGGTGGAAGGGCATTGCGATGAACGAGGGACAAGCGAATATAACCTGGCGCTTGGAGCTAAACGGTCCCAAACCGCGAAAGATTATCTCGTGAGCCTAGGCATTTCTCCCGAGCGCGTATCGACGATCAGTTATGGCGAAGAGATTCCGGTGTGCACGGAACACAATGAAAACTGCTGGCGCCAGAATCGGCGTGCGCGTTTCGTCGTGGTCCCGAGTCGACCAGCATCCTAATAGCTGCGGCTAGTCACGTTCGCGAGGTCAGACAAGATGCTAATTCATCGAATCGCCTTAATAGCTTTTTTTTCTGTCGGCGTAACTGCTTGTGCCCAACCGCAGCAAATTGAGTTGCTGGAGCGTGAACAACGGCGAATTCGCAGCGATCATGCCACAATTCACAACGACGTGGAGTCTATGCGCTCAAGCCTGGCCGATACCAGAGCGAATATGCAGCAGCTACAACGTGAGTTTAGCGCGCTCAAAGAAAGAATCGAAGAGACACGCTATCAAGTGGGTCGGCAGATTGGGCAATCCAGCCGAGATGGCGATCAGCGCGTCAAAGACTTGGAAGCGCGTGTCGCAAAATTAACCGAAGCATTCAAAGAACAGGACGGCCAGCTAAAAGCGCGCGAGGAAGAACTAAGGGAGCTTCAAAAAAATACTCGGCAGCAGCAGCCTGTGGCAGGCGATACTTCTGCGGAAAAATCGGGAATCTCAGCTGCAGAAAACGAGACAGTGAGAAGCGACTACGAAGTCGCGTGGCGAGCTTTGGAGAAAAAGGATTACCGGCTTGCGATTACCCGCTTCAAGGAATTTCTCCAAAAGCATCCGAAAAGCAAGTTGGCGAATCAGGCTCAATACTGGATCGGCGAAAGTCACTATGCTTTGCGGGAATTCGACCAAGCGATTCTTGAGTTTGACGCGGTCCGCAGCCGATACCCGCAAGCGGACAAGGTGCCCGCCGCTCTTCTGAAACAAGGCTTCGCATTCGCGGAACTGGGTGAAAAGGTAAATGCTCGATTGATCCTGCAGGAAGTGGTCGAGAAGTACGCACAATCGCCGGAAGCGGTGCAAGCGAAGCAAAAACTAAGATCACTCGAGTCATAATTCGACCGCCCTGGTGATGCACCCTCTTGTTTTCGGTTGACTGCGAAGCAATCGATATTTACGCACCTATTCGGCGAGACCGGAACTCGAGAGATATGGAAGTTTTCCGCGACATCGATGATTTTCATCGATCTGATTTGAAGACCGTCGTCACTATGGGGAATTTTGACGGCATCCATCTCGGTCATCAGGCCCTCGTTAGCAATGCCGTGACAGAAGCCAGACGATGGCGCACCGAATGTATGGTTTTTACTTTCGAGCCGCACCCATTGAAATTGCTCGCGCCCGACCGTGCCCCGCAGATGATTGTAAACCATCAGGACAAGATGGACATGCTAGAGGCGCTCGGCGTCGATGCCGTTGTCGTGCAGACGTTTGATCGCGATTTCGCGAATATTGAAGCTAAAGATTTTGTGCGACGCTATCTTGTTGAACATCTTAATCTGTCCAAGATCTGGTTGGGGAGAGACTTAAGATTCGGCCGTGCTCGTAAGGGAGACGCGGAGGACCTGATTCGTTGGGGTCGTGAACTTGGTTTTGGTGTCGGTATCGTTGAGCCCATTCTCATTCAGGGAAAACGGATAAGCAGTTCGCGAATCCGGCAATTGATCCAAGAAGGTCGCGTGGATGAGGTCCGGCCGATGCTCGGCCGCTACCACTTTATTTCCGGCAGGGTTGTTAGGGGTCAGCGCCGTGGCCGAAACATTGGTTTCCCAACAGCTAATTTGTCGGCCGCTACCGAGCTTCTTCCTCAAGATGGTATCTACGCAACCATCCTGCAATTTCAAGGGCGGCGCCGGTTGAGCGTGAGCAGCGTGGGTCATAATCCTACATTTGGGGAAGGGTTGCATACTATAGAGGCTTATATTTTTGACTTTGCACAGGACATCTACGGCGAACCGGTAAAGCTTAGTTTTGTTCAGAGGATTAGGGAAGAGCGGAAATTCGCTCAAATAGAAGATCTTGTGACTCAGATACACCAGGATGTCCTCGCGGCACGTGCGATCTTCGATCAGATGAATCTCGGGTACGAGAATTGATGGATTCATCGATTGCTGTTCAACAGACTATGGTTGGGGAGAAAGCATCCGGCATGCGTCTGGACCTCTTTCTCAGGCAGCATCTGATTAATGAAGCTGAGCGTCTTGGCTTGACTCGCTCGCGGATGCAGAAGTTGATCGAAGATGGGACCATAACCGTTAATGGGGCGCCAACGAGATCGAGTAGGCGCCTCAGACCCAGCGATTCGGTCGAGGTACGTACAATTCCAAATAATATAGAAACAAAATTGAGGCCGGAAGATGTGGTCCTCGACGTTATTTATGAAGATCGCGACTGCATTGTTATCAATAAGGCGCCCGGGATGGTGGTGCATCCAGCTTCTGGGAGGATAAGTGGAACTCTGGTTAACGCGCTATTGCATCATTGTCCTGAGCTAAAAGAAATCGGCGCCGATGGCCGCCCGGGAATTGTTCATCGACTGGACAAAGATACTTCTGGAGTAATGGTCGTTGCGAAAAATCATCGATCGTTACAGATCTTGGCGCAGCAGTTCAAAGACCGGACGGTTCAGAAGGAGTACCTTGCCCTGGTTTGGGGTAAGTTTAATAGTGACAGCGGCATCATTGATCGCCCAATCGGTCGCCATCGATACCAGCGGAAGAAGATGTCCTGCCGTTTCGCCGATTCAAGAAAGCGCGAAGCCTTAACCGAGTGGAATGTTGAAAGATGCTTGGAACTAAGAGCCGATTCGAGAAGCACCAGATGGGTCAGCTTATGTCGACTCAGACCCAAAACTGGACGGACACACCAGATTCGCGTCCACCTGGCGGAACTTGGTCATCCCGTGATCGGCGATAAGGTTTACGGGCGGCTTGCCAAGCCTGACGTGAAGAATAGTACGACCTTGGCGTTGTTGTATGATTTTCCTCGTCAGGCGCTGCACGCGGAAAAACTTGAAATTACCCATCCTACCACTGGTTACCGCATCCAGTTCAAAGCGGCTCTCTACAACGACATATACGAAGTCATAAATGAAGCAGAGAAATGGCGTCGTCCGATCGATCGGGGTTGACAAGCAAGCTGGTTTCCAATAGGATGGGTGACGTTAGAACCAATTCAGCGTTTCTGAATCGACCCCCACAATAAAAAT
>DASUVS010000035.1:0-4042 GCA_036378835.1 Binatia bacterium
TTTTTTATTGCTTAACTCCAGATTTGGCGATAAGCGTTGGGCATCCCAAGCACATATTCGCCGAGCCGGAATCTACTGACGTGCTATATCAACTGCGGTTCAGGCGTGGAGAAAAATGCTACAAACGATTCTGGTCGTCGAAGATGAGGCTCCTAATCTACGATTAATCTCTTATTTTTTAGAGCAGCAAGGTTATTTTGTGCTCCAGGCGCGAGATGGCTTGGAAGCTATGGAGCTAATGCGTCAGTTCAGAGTTGATATTGTCCTGTCTGATCTCAGAATGCCCAGGATGGATGGTCTAGCTCTTACGCGCCACATCCTTTCGAGATTGCCCAGTACGCCCGTGTTAGTGATGACTGCTTA
This sequence comes from Binatia bacterium, assembly GCA_036378835.1. Taxonomy (GTDB): domain Bacteria; phylum Desulfobacterota; class Binatia; order UBA9968; family UBA9968; genus WHTF01. The sequence goes on from DASUVS010000035.1 coordinate 364, forward strand.
CGCGGGAGAAGATATCAAATCCCTATCAGAACTCCGGGTGCCAGTCCTGAATAAGCCGTTTAGGCTGGATCTGTTAAACTCGGAGATTAAATCGGTGCTTGGCTCCGGCAGGATCACTGGCTGTTAAGTCTACAGCTCTCACGCGGAGAGCGGATCCCAACGTGTAAGTTGTCGACTCGATCTCCACAGGTACATGCCTGCGCCTAAATTCTGCACATTTTGCATTGTGAAACTTGCCTCGAAGAACCGGCGGCGCTTCATATGATGCGGCATCGCCGAAGCACCTAACGACCACACCACGATGGATTGGGATTTTGGTACTGGCGATCGCACGGATGATTTACCGACAAGCGAATCCGATCTGATGATTCCGCTGAGCGCGTTGGTTCACGATTTTGGCATTTTTGGGCCTCTGGAGGTTCAGGCTGCTGCGGCGTAAAGACGTAGTCGTTTAATCGGATTCCAAGCATGTTGTTGATGAGGTGAATAGCGCGATTAACCCAAAATGGACGGTCCTATCGGGATTTCGGCTGAGATGCTCGTTGACATTCAATACTGCTGCGACGGACCGCCCTGTTGTTCTCGTGTTCTGCAGGATGGTCTCACCATCGCTAAGCACAAATCTTAATGTAGGAGTGGTCGCGTCTAATCGTCCGAGCGGATCGTCACCGTATCCTCGTAACTGCAAGCGGTGCAGCGGGCGCGCAACTCGCTCTCGCCCGGTTCCGGAATCAGAGGCTTTGTCTCGGGAAACAGTTTCATGATGCCATTGCCGCATTTTGGACACTTACTATCTGCTGTAACCATCTGAGTTCTCCTTCGTTGATAGCCGAACTACTGTGTAGAGGTTAAACAATCTCCTGCACTGATGAAAGGTATCGCCATGCATGCTATAGATGACTGCCATTATGTGTGCACGCTTTACCGCTTCATTCGAGTTTCGTGAAATCAAAATCCGATTTAGGCTCCAGAGCGATCTGCCTTCCTTTGCCCGCCGCTATAATATCGCGCCATCGCAGGAAGTGCCCCTCATAGTTCAGAACGGCGGTGTGAACGAGCTTAAGCGCATGCGCTGGGGCCTGGTTCGGTCATGGGCTTCAGATCGATCGATTGCCAACCGCATGATCAATGTGCGTGCCGAAACGATTAGCGAAAAGTCTAGCTTGCGCCGGCTAATCGAACGCCGGCGCTGTCTGATTCCGGCGGATGGCTTTTATGAATGGCGCCGCGAGGGAAATAACAAAATTCCGGTTTGGTTTCACCTGAAGAAAAAGGAGCCGTTCGCGTTTGCCGGCCTTTGGGATATATCGCGCGACGTCAAAGGGGAGATGCTGCACAGTTTTACAATTATCACGACCGTGCCAAACACGTTGTTGCGCGGCATTCACAACCGAATGCCGGTGATGTTTGATCCGCTTCAGGGAAAGCAGTGGCTGGATCCGCGTCTCAGTACCCGCGCCGGGGATATTGCTGCGGTGCTTGCACCGTTTCCTTCCGAGCTAATGGAATCTCATGATGTCTCGCCATTGGTTAATAAGCCTGAGTTCGACTCTGCGGATTGCATCATTCCGATATCGGATGCGCAGTTACGGCTTGTCTAAGCCCATCCGGTAGCGGCTCGAATTCTTCTAAGGCACACTACCGAATCCTGTGAGGCGTCCGTTTGTGACCGATTGCTTTACCAGCTATGGTGAACCGCTGCGGCCGAATGATCTTCGTGACAAACGATTTCGACAGCCATCGAGAGCCGATTTTTAGATACGCAAAATAAAAGAATCACGCATGAGGATGGAGGCATCAATGAAGCAGAATGCGAAACGCAACTTGCAACGCCGCAAGCGGCATGCGGCTCGACTTGCTAAGCGAGAGTATTTCAGGAAAAAGAAAGAGGCTCCGGAGCGCAACGCTTAATCGGCGATCGGCTGCGTGAGCCATGCGGTGTTTGTTCGAGACGCAGGAAATGGATCACGCTGTCGAGCAGGGCTTAAGATTTGCGACGCGCGCGCTGCTTTAAAGTTTCATAATCATCTTTGAGAACCTCCCGATCCATCAATCGGTAAGCAGCCGGCCGAAGTAATCACATTCTTTGATACTTTCGATCGTCGATCAGCACGCGATGTTAGCTTTTTACGAAATGTGATTGTACGCAAAACCAGTGGAAAACTAACTGGCTAGAGTATGAAGTCATGGAGTACTGGGATCATGAGTACGTTTTTCGATCCATAAATCTTGACTGTTCTTTGTTGAGGGTACCCATGCGTGAAATCAGCGGCCGGTACGCCATTGCCGGGCGCTGCGGCGCGTGCGGCACTTTTTAGCTACCCACCGCAGGGTTCTTGCCCTGCACGGCCTTTCTCCGGAGTACGAGTGGGTTCGGCTCAGCGGCAAAGGGAAAGTCTATTCGTTCGTCACCTATTGCCGGGCCCGGCACCCGTCCCACGAGGACAAGGTGCCTTACAACGTTTCGTTGGTGGATCTCGACGAAGGACCGCGCTTGTCAGCAACGTCATCGAGGGCACGCCGAATCAAGTGACAATCGGTATGCCGGTGGAAGTGGCTTACGAGGACCACGAAGGCTACACATTGCCAAATTTCGCCCGATGCGTTGAGTTGTTGCCCCGGATAGCTGCAGCGGTTCTTCTACTGAGGCTCAAGCAATCGACAAACCATAGAACCGCGCTGGGTTGTCGTAGAGAATTTTATCGATCACAGAGGAATCGATTTCGCCGTTCGCTTTAAGCCTATTCAAAGCCAGCAGTTCACTGGCATTGTCGGCATGGCCGTAGTCAGAGCCGATCATCAGACTGTTTTCACCGGAATACTTCAGCACGTACGGCAGATCATCATCGGTCTGGCAGGCAACGAACAGCTGGCTGCTATCGCGCAGCACATCGGGATTGGGTTCTTTTCCGAGAAATTTCGGCAACCGCAGGCTGATGTCATGAACCAAGTACGGAATCCATTGCGCGGAAACTTCGATGGCGCCGATGCGAAGACGGGGGAAACGTTCCGGGATGCCGCGCATGATCATAGCGTGAAAGGCGCCAATCACTCCGAGCTTGGCTTCGCGAAAAGGATCACCGCCGAAAGCTTCGGAGACCGCGAAGTTTCCCACCCCTGAGTGAACGCCAACCGGCATGTTGAGCCGGCTTGCTTCCTCGTACAGCGGAAAGAAATAGGGATCGTGCAACCTATGCCTTGTTTCGAGTCCGCGCATGAAAACAGCGCAGGCGCCGTTTCCGGAGGCCCAGCGAAGCTCGTCGAGCGCTTTGTCCATTGTCATCAACGGTAGATGCACTGCCCAACGCAACCGATCCTTGGCTTTATGCCAGATGTCAGAAAGCCAGCGATTATAAGAGCGGCTCAGCGCTTGCTCGATCTCCGGTTGGTCCGTCCACGGGCGTAAAAAGAGAGTCGGGTAGAGCACCTGAATCCCCGTGCCGATCTCGTCCATGTGCTTTAGGCGCGCCTCGATGTCGGCCATCTCCCGAGACTCTTGAGACGTATCCTTACCGATGTTATCGCGCCCGCCAATTAGGCGGCCGCCGATAATCCAGAAGTTTCTCTTCTTATCCAAAGGCATTTCGACGGTAACAGGCACCGGCCGGTAGCGCCGGTCGCCACCTTCCAAATAGTCCCAAGTTCGTTCGCTCTCAACTACATGAGCATCAGCATCGAT
>DASUVS010000036.1:0-4571 GCA_036378835.1 Binatia bacterium
ACATCAGAAAAGGCGGCAAGACTAGAAAGGCAACCAAGATCAAGAGACCGGTAGCCAGTACGGTTCTCAGGCGAATCACGAAGTTTTTCAAAAAGTACCGGCATCAACAGAATTCAAAAAACTACTCTGTTGATCACACGGTCCTGAGAACGCCGATTTAGCGGACGCCGTAAATGGCTTCGGACAAGCGATACAATTTGTCTCGTTCTTCTCGAGAGTCGGTGCCCGCGAAGGGGAGCAATCGGACCTTGTCAATTGACCATTCCTCGCGGGCCGCTTTCACGCCTTTCCTGGCGGGAGTAACATTCTGCGCGGCGGCAATGCTCTGAAACTCTTCCGAGAGCGTGAACTCCAGAAGCAACTTTGCGGCGTTTGGCCTGGGAGCATTCTTTACCAAAGAAGTGGCCATAATGCTGTGCGTCGCTCCTTCAGGCAGGGGTAGCCATTTCACTGGAGAACCCGCGTACTCCACTACAGCTTCGGCATCCACCGGAAAGCCGATGGCAAATTCGCCTTGGGCCACGCGCGAAGCGATCTGTTGATAGGTGCCGGCGCCGAGAAACACCGGCTTGTTTTGAGCGAGCTTGCGGTGGAAATCTTCCCCGAGTTCCGGGTGAAGTAGTGTGCCGACAAATAGCGCGTGACCTGCGCCGGCGGAGCGCGGATCGTCCATCAGGATTGCGCCCTTCCATTTGGGATTAGCAAGGTCCTTCCAAGACTTTGGCTCGTCTTTGGCAGAGACACGGTTCCGATTTATCAGTATCGATCTTAAGTTCACGTAATGCGGTGTAAACGGTAACTGCGGCGCGCCGATCATCTTCAAGATATCCGGATGCACGACCTTAAGGGACGGCGGCAGCCATCGATCCAGAGCATCGGCACGGAACACATTGGGCAGTGTGATGTCAGCCCCCGCCTGAAGCAAGTCGGCGTTCTGCCGTTTGGTCCGGACTTCTGTTTGTACCCGCTCTCCGACTTCTCTGGCGCGGCCGGTGAGAGCTTCGACTTTGATTCCATAGCGCTCTTCAAAAATAGGTTTTGCCTTATCGAGAATCTCCCGGAACGAGCTGGTTCCGTAAACAACCACTTTGCCTTCCTTTTTGGCTGCAGCGATCACGGCATTCCAGTCTTTTTCCTGAGCTTCGGCCTGGAGCGGGGCTAGATTAGCCAGCAGTAGGACCGCCAGCGTTACGGCGGCACAACGGATTCGCTGAAGGCTTAATCTCACAATGGCACCCACGTTCGCATTCATTTGCTTATTTCCTCTCGACACGTTTAACGGAGATTTAGGCGCGCTCACAAATATATGAATAGGGTACAACCTTCAATAATTACCCACTGAAATAAATTAACCCAAGAGCCTGAGATGTTAAGCCGAACGCGAAACTGTGTCATGGACACAGCCGGACTTTGTGATCTTTGCGCGCTTTGGTGCGAAATTTTTTGCTGTTCATCCTTCATCCTTTTTTAAATAATAGGCCTCTAACGCCGGCTTGTATGAGCGGGGCAGCCAGTAAGGGCGCCGCAGGTTGTCCGGTCCCGGTGCCGGGCGGGTTTTCAGCAGCCACTTTTTGTAGACCTCATGGGATTTGTTGGTGTCGACGAAAACATCGCCGTACTTGTCACCGGCGCCAGGTTTCGTCACGCGCACCTTTTGATGCCAGCAGTGCTGGCCGCTGATGAAGTCCGGCTGTACCGGAAAGGTCAGATTCTGATGCACGCCGCCGTCTTGCCAAAAAATTCTTTCCGAATCGGGATCCTCGCTTGTGAAAGGTTGGACGCCGTGAACGTGGCGCATCAACCATTTGCCCGGTTCTGTTTGCTTCAGATCGACTAACGCGGTGGACCAGCGTTCGCCGCCGGATTTTTCTTGCAGTCGCCAGCGGCCGAGATGATGCGAGCACGCGATTACGCCGGGCTTGATTCCTTCCGTCACCCAGACTTTGTCGACAAAGTAGCCAATTTCGGTGTTGATCTTAAGAAGATCGCCGGTCTTAACATCAAGAACTTCCGCATCTTTGGAATTGAGCCAGATCGGGTTGCGATGGGAAATCTCGTACAACCATTTGGCGTTACCGGAACGGGTATGGATCAGGGTCGGCAACCGGAATGTCGGCAACAGCAACATCTCACCGGCGTTAAAATCGATATTGTCGGGGTGAACGTGGCTTTTGATATAACCCGGTATTGCATATTCCGGCCAGCTCCAATCTTTTAATGTTTTCGAATAGAACTCCAATTTTCGCGAAGGCGTCGGGAAACCGGCGTACGCCTTGCCGTCTACTTCTACGCCCAGAGCAACGCCATTCTTTGCGACAATGCTGGTTGCCGGATCGACGGTTGCTCCTTCCATGTCTTGCGGTTTGAGCCCTGTCTCGTGAACATTATAAACATTGTCTTCGATCAAGAAGGCGCCGAATTTACGCATGTACTCGAGCGGCGTCAACCCTTGTTCTGCGGCGGCCGCCGGAAGGCCGGGAATGCTGTTCTCAAAAATCCACCGATAGTAATCGTCCAGCGTCATCTTTTTACCCGGCTCGTACGGTGATTCGAAATATTTTCGAATACCGAGAGATCCGTCGGGATCAACCCGCCATGAGAGTTCGATCCAAAATTCGTCTTCTTCCCAAACCTCACCGAGGCCGGCTTCGGCGTGCGCCTGGTAAGTCAGATCAAATTTTTTGCCTTCTTTTTCTAAAGCCACTCTTAACACAGGTTGGCGAAAACCAATCCAGCGGGCGGCCTGGGTTTCCTGGGACATCAAATCATGGCGTTCGGATCCATGGCCCATGGGCAGAACGTAATCGGCAAACCAGGCAGTCTCGCTCCACGTTGGCGTCAGACATGCATGACGTTCGACTTTATTTTCATCGGTAAGCATCTCGATCCAACTCATGCCGTCGGGATTGGTCCAAACCGGATTGTAGACGCGGGTAAAGTACATCGCCAGTTTGCCGCGACCTTCTTTGATGAAATGGGGCAGGAGAAAACTCATTTCGAAAAACGCCAGAGGATACTCCCGCGGCAATAGCAGCTCATTCCAGACTTTTGCCGGCGGCGGCATCAGCGGCGGCGCCGGGATGTACTTGTTGGCGGCGTTTGGCGCTGTACCACCGGGTGTTCCGACAGCCCCGACGAGCACCACCAAAAATTGTAGCGCGCGCGCCACCTGCCAACCGCCGAGGTTGCCGGCAGCGGCATTGCGCCACACATGCGCCGAAAAAGCCGAGCCCGCCCGAGCGACTTCATGGGCTACTTCGACGAGAACTCGCGGATCGACACCAGCTTCTTTAGCGGCAAACTCGGGGGTATAGTCTGCGTAGAGATGCTTCAAGACCGATGTAAACGACAGAAACGTCTGCGGCTTGTCAGGATGCTCATGGCGCAAATACTCTTCCCAATTAATCCATCTCCTGACAAAGTCACGATCGAAGAGATCTTCCTGCAGGAGAACATTGCACAGCGCGAGAAGAATCGCCGCCTCGCTGCCCGGCCATGATGACAGCCAGTAATCTGCTTTCGACGCCGTATTGGATAGGCGTGTATCGATCACACAGATCTTGGCGCCACGCTCCTTGCCTTCGATGATACGCTGGGCGTGCGGATTGAAATAATGTCCGGTTTCAAGATGAGAGCTGAGCAACAGCATAAAGCGAGCATTGGCGTGATCCGGCGAAGGCCGGTCGATGCCCGACCACAAGGCATAGCCGGCGCGAGCGCCGGCTGAGCAGACGTTGGTGTGGCTGTTATGGCCGTCGATGCCCCACGAATGTAAGATCCTCTGATGGTAGAGCAATTCGTGTCCCGGTCTGCCGACGTGGTACATAATTTCGTTGCGGCGCTCTTCGTGAAGCGCTTTGCGCACGCGAGTCGCAATGTCATCGAGAACCTCGTCCCATGAGACCCGTTCCCATTTGCCTTCGCCCCGTTTGCCGACCCGCCTGAGCGGATACTTGATGCGCTCCGGATCGGTCACTTGGTTAAGCGTTGCCGGGCCTTTGGCGCAGTTGCGTCCTCTGCTGCCCGGATGTTCGGGGTTGCCTTCGAAGCGTCGAATACGATGGCTGTCTTTCTCGACGATGGCGACTAGACCACAAGCCGCCTCACAATTGAAACAGATGGTCGGAATGATCCGGCAATGTTTCTCAATCTTGCGCGGCCATTGAGCGGTGTCGTATTCCACCCAATCATCCCATTTCTCGACAGCGGGAAAATGGGCCAGTCCGCCGCTTGCGCGTTCGAGGTTGGCTGCAGCCGGATGAAGTGGGGTCCGAGTGTCATTCATTTGAAATCCTTCTTAGCTTAATGGTAGCGCCTGGCCCGCCTTGATCCACAGATGCTCGTACATCCACAAGCCAAACAGCGCCAAAATCGCGGCGATCACATTTGGGAACACCGAACCTATGGGCAATAGGATCACCAGTATCGGCAGGATGGTGCCGAGCCCGATCACGAATACCCAAAATGATTTTCGCAGCGCTCCTTTGGTCAACAATTCGCCCGCTCGCACTGCATCGTCGGCGCCATGCTTCAAAAACAGCTCGGCAAAAATCATCCCGACGCTGATGAGC
>DASUVS010000037.1:0-11064 GCA_036378835.1 Binatia bacterium
ATTAGATTAACTGTTTCAGCGCCTTCGCCAATAACTCGACATTTTCCACTCGCGAGCCATGCCCCATCAAACCCACACGCCAGACTTTGCCTTTGAGCGGTCCAAGGCCCGCGCCGATCTCGATATTGAATTCATCGTACAAACGCTGACGCACTTTAGCATCATCGATGCGCTCTGGAATTTTTACCGTATTGATCATTGGCGCCCGAAACGATTCGGCTACTGCCGGTTCAAGTTCCAGCTTGTGCATTTCTCGAACAAACGTTTCATGCACTTGCCGATGACGCTGCCAACTTGCGTCGAGACCTTCTTCGAGGAGAATACGAAGCGCTTCATGCAATGCATAATTCATCGAGATGGGCGCAGTATGATGATAGACTCGCTCGCTGCCCCAGTATTTCTCAATCATCGATAGATCGAGATACCAGCTTTGAACCTTACGTTTCCGATTATGAATTACTTCGATGGCGCGCTCGTTGAAAGTGACCGGTGACAGTCCGGGCGGGCAACCCAGGCATTTTTGTGTGCCGCTGTAGCAGATATCAATACCTAACTCATCGACGCGCACTGGAGCGCCGCCCAGAGAAGTTACAGTATCAACTAGCAGCAAGCTGCCGTTCTCATGCACCAGTCTTGCGATTTCATCCAGCGGTTGCAGAACTCCGGTTGATGTTTCGGCGTGAACCACCGCCGTCAGTTTGTACTTCTTCTTCGCTAATGCATCGCGGAATTGTTGTGGGTCAAGGGGTGAGCCCCACTCAGCTTGGACCGTCTCCACTTGGGCGCCGCAACGTTCAGCAACATCGACCATGCGCGTGCCGAAAACGCCGTTGACTCCGATCAAAACCGAATCGCCTGGCTCGACGACATTGACGAAGCAAGTTTCCATACCCGCGCTGCCCGTACCGGACATGGGCAGCGCGAGGCGATTTTTGGTTTGAAACACCTCCCGGAGCATTGCCATGTTTTGATCCATGATCTTTAAGAACTCCGGATCGAGATGTCCCACGACCGGTAATGCAAGCGCTTTCAGGACTCTCGAAGAAACTGGACTGGGACCGGGTCCAAGCAATGTGCGAGTGGGGGGATTAAGTTTCGGTGGTAAAGACATAATTACCTTGCAATCTGCGCTTACTCCTCCGCCTTTACATGGAGTTCCATTGAGCCGATTTTCTCAATCGTGCCGTGGAGATGGTCCCCATCGTTGAGCTTGCTGACGCCGGCAGGTGTGCCGGTGGTGATCAGATCACCCGGGCGGAGCGTGAGACAGCTGGTGAGAAAACGGATATGATCGCGCAACCCGCAAATCATATCGCTGGTATGCGCCGTCATCGCTTCTTTGCCGTTTTGTAAAACTTTTATTGTCAGATTTTGCGGTTCATCGATATCATCCCGGGTCACGATCCATGGACCCAAAGCGCTGAATGTATCGAAACCTTTGCGGATATTGCGGGTGTTCTGCACGCCCTTGCCCCAAGGATCGCGCTGGCTGATGTCCCAGCAGATTGTATAACCAAAGATATAATCGAGCGCCTGTTCTTCGGTCACTTTACGTGCGTGCTTACCGATGACGGCGCAGAGCTCGCACTCAAAATCAACGAGCTTGGAAATTTTCGGCAAAATTACCGTGTCACCAGGACCGATGATGGACGACGTCGTCTTCAGAAAAAACTCGGCCATCAGCTCGTCTTTGCTTTTGGTGACTCGGTCTGCGCTGCCCATACGCTCGATCATCTCTTTTTGGTGCGCCCGGTAATTTGCTGCCGCAGCCCACAATGATCCTGGGTTGGTAATGGGCGCCAAAAGCTTCACCGAATTGACTGGAATCCCTGAGCCGTTTTCCGAAGCCTCTCGTGTTACCTGCATCGCTTTAGAATTATTGGCCAATGCATCGATGATTTCGAGCATCGTGTAACCGTTACGAGCAAGTCCAGCCTTAATCAAGGCATCGCCAATATTGTAGACTTTGTCTTCGACGATAACGCCGGCTTGATTGTTATCGTAGTGACAGATTTTCATCCGATCCTCCGATCCGCGATGCGCGGTAGATCCGCTTGCAGCTTCAACGTCTCATATCTGAAGGTCCCAGCAAAGTCCAATGATGGGCCTCACCAAAGGCTGCACCGTTAACTGCCGCAGGAGCTCATGACAGCATTCAAGTCGACTGCTGAGCGGATATTGAAAAAACAAAGCTCAGGGCGGGAGCTCGAGCGTTGAATAACGGGCCTGAGACACGACTGATTTCTACTTCAACTCGGGCATGACCTTTTCAGCAAAGAGGCGGATATTTTTCAAGGCAAGTTCTTGCGGCATGCCGCCGAAATGAAACGTGCCGGAAATGGTCGTCAGGCCAACTTCGTCGCGCCATTTGCGAATCGTATCCACTACCCGCTGCGGATCCCCCGCCAGCACAAAGCCTTCGGCCAGTTGAGTCCTCGCATCCCGCTGAGTTAACAGGCCTTGCTCCTTCCGATCCGGGTCCGCTACCGCATGAACGTCAAAATAGTTATTGAGATAGGGCTCTGCCTCGCGAATCGCTTGATCCAGGCTGCCCGACACATAAATATGAAACTTCCCCAGTACATCGGTTTGGGTGAAGTCATGCCCGGCTTGCGCCTGTGCATCGCGATAACTTTTGACGAACTTCGGCAACACATCGGGCTCGCGATAGATATAAGGTAGCGTCATCAAGTGAAAGTTTTTCTCACCCGCCCAACGGAATGAATCTTCGCTGCGGGCGCAACCTACCCAGAATCTTGGATAGGGACGCTGCACCGGCTTTGGGAAAACCGGCACATTCTCGTATTTAAAAAATTCGCCGCGAAAACTAACTGGTTTGTCGGACCACGCCTGAAGAATGACCTCGGTTCCTTCATACATGCGTCCCGTTGCTTCTTGTTGGTCGACGCCGAATTTTCGATATTCATGGGATTCGCTGCCCTTGCCCACGCCAAAATCCAATCGCCCGTTTGAGATAACATCGACCATGGCGTAGGACTCGGCAATGTCAATCGGATTATGCAGCGGCAGGACGTTAATCGCCACTCCGAGGCGAATCTGCTTGGTTGTGCGCGCAACTGCCGCCATGAACGTTGGAGGATGAGGCACCGTACCTCCATAATATGCAAAATGATGTTCGGTCATCCAAACTTGATCGTAACCCAGCTGATCCATTTCCTCCATTTGGCTGAACATTGTTCGATAATATTCGGGAAGAGAACCATCGAGATCGGGAACATAGGTAGGTAAATAATGCGCCCCGAATTTCATTGAGTAGCGATCCATGAATTACGATTCCTCCAAGTGAAACCAGCATTAAAGCTAAATATATAGGTTGGGTGAACTTCGGAGTCAACGATCTGTTGAGGCCGCGTTAAACCTTTCTTGTAGGCTGCGGCTCAGGAAAAGCAAATTCCTGTGACTTCTCACGATAAGACTGACAAAACCAACCTCATTCATCTAACATTGGCAGCGATGACCTCCACCTGACAGACCGACCTGGACCATAACGGCGTACCTTCCTTAAATCTTCACTCTGGAAGAGGGCGCCGTAGTCCCTCGAAATTCTTCAATAACTTGCATCGGGCATATGAGGCAAATATGCCGGTGACTTTTGTCATACCGAGTTCTCTTTTTTCATGAGTAGGAGAGTAAGCTGCGCGGCACATCGGTTGCGCTAGCTCCGAACGAAGGCTTGATCCAGGAAATTTCCTGACCAGGTTTTCACTCACAGGCATGGGCAGGCAGAGCACCCGTAACATTACATCGGGCGAGCTCTCCAGCGATCGAGTCTCTCCTGCCCGCCTGAAGACACATTCGAGACGAGAGCATTATAAATTTGCGGCACTGCCGCTTGAGGACCTAGTACATGATTCTTCAACACTGGAAGTCCCTTGTTGCGAGCGATCCGGTGGATACCGGCCTGGCGCAGAGTCAGTTCACCAGAGCCCCAAGTGCAGAAGAAAAGCTTATGCTCGCGGTGTTGGAAAATGCGATTGAACAGTTCCAGGAGTATGCCCTGGCTGAAGATCCCAAGGGGAAAGCGTTGCTTCGTGAGGTGGAGGAGTGGTTGTGGGACAAGGACAGTGACTGGTTCTTCTCCTTCGAAAGCATCTGCGAAACCTTGAAGTTCTCACCTGATTATCTGCGCCAAGGGTTGGTCCTTTGGAAGAAGGCTAAGATCCAAGGTCGTGAAATCACGACGCGTCAGCAGCCAACGGTGCGGCGGCCAACCAAAGCTGTTGCTGCAATGTCGAGATTGCAGGGCAGGTACGGTTCGCAATGCCCGCGCTCTGACCAATTCCGCCTCGATAACTGAGCAGATATATCCCTATATCCGTTAATCATCGAATACCTGGCCCCGCATCAATGCGCCCAGCGCGCCTATCAAAAAAAAATCGCGATGTTCGCGGCAACGATCGCGAGGAAGTAACCCGCCAGCGCAGCGGCGACAGTAAGAGTAAAATAGAGCGACACTGCTGAACCAAGAATTACTTGACCTCGGATGACGGGCATATGGGGCGAGTGCAGTCGTACACCGATCAAATTCAACGTTGCAACGGCGATCATGGGCCGAACCATCCACGAAGTCGGCGTGTCAAGCAGGTCAAGTACATATCCCGCCGGAATAACGACGATTGTCTTAAGAATGCCAGGAAGTCGCTCCCACAAATGGCCAAACTCTCCAATCACTACTCTTACTGCTCACGTTTGTTCTTCCTCGACCGTAATAGAAAGTCACCGTAGACTTGGAAGCTGATTAACCGGTCACTGCCTTTAGGACCGACAAGGCTTGGAGATCTTTTAGCAGTGGTCTTGTCGACGGCTATCTCTCACTTCATTCGTAAAACGGGCTCACCTGGCTGGCCAAATGGCTGCATGAATTCCCTCCGAGTAATTCGCCATCACCTTTTTTAACGAGTGTGCTCTTAACTTCTTTTTCGATGAATACCGGAGGAGAACGCCGGAGGAAATGAGTCGCTTTGCATGAGCCGCCGCAGATCGCGTAACTGAAAGCTGGTTTTCCAGCTCTCGTTAACAGCCTATCGATGGCACTAGAGGGGCCGAACCTCATGTAGGCGTCCAGTTGCTGTTTAGCTCTGATTGTTTCTTGACTCCATGTAAATCAAAGAATAAGGGTGCATCTAAGCGATGCCGAACGGCGGGGAAGCCCCGCGAGAGAGCAGGCGTTAATGTAAGACTCTGCCGGTTCGTTTGTGGTTGATTCGTTTCTAAAAGGTGAGGTATCTGTCATGCCGACCATCGATTCTGACGCTCATGTAGTTGAGTCAGAGCATACCTGGGACTTCATGGAGTCGGCCGACCAGAAATATCGACCGATGATAGTCCGGCCTCGCGGTGAAAACGGTGGAGAATACTGGTTTATCGATGGGAAGATACGCGGCCTGGTGCGCATCGTGATGACGGCGCAGGAGATGGCGGAGGTTTCGTCTCGAACCGGCCGTGATATGCGGACGCCGCGCGAGACCCGCGAGATGGAGAACGTTCAGGCCCGACTCGATCATATGGACGAGCTGGGAATCGATGTTCAGGTGCTTTATCCGACGATTTTTATCGAGCAAATCACCGATAAGCCCGAATGGGAAATCGCTATTTGCAAGGGCTACAATCGCTGGTTAGCCGATATTTACCGGCAAGGTCGAGGACGGCTGCGCTGGATCTGTGTCTTGCCCCTGCTCGATATCAACGCTTCACTGGTCGAACTTAAATTTTGCCAGCAGAACGGCGCCTGTGGCGTGTTTATGCGTGGCATCGAAGGCCATCGGCTTATCACTGATCCCTATTTCTATCCGCTGTACGAGGAGATGAGCCGTCTCAACATGGCGGTGGGAGTGCACGTCGGTAATGGCAACCCGCAGATGCTGGATTTGGTAGCGCAATATAACGGCGGCGGCAGTTTCTGGAAATTTCGCATACCCGTCATCGGCGCATTTCATTCGGTAATGATGAGCGAGGTGCCGACTTTGTTTCCGCAGCTCCGTTTTCATTGGGCCGAAGCCGCCGCCCAATGGATACCGTACGTTGTCAAGGATTTGCAGCGCCGCTGGGCAACGCAGGGGAAGGAACTGCCGGAAAACCCGCTGAGGGAATATCGTCAATTCGTATCGTGCCAAACCGATGACGATGTCGATTATGTCATGAAGTACTCAGGAGAAGATAATCTTACGATCGGCACCGACTACGGCCACAATGATCAATCCACCGAGGTCGAAGCTTTGCGCAATTTGAAGACGGCCGGCATGATCAGCGCAACTCAATACGAGAAAATCACCTATCATAATCCAAAGGCGCTTTTCGCTATTGGTGAGAATGCAGTGTGAGGACTCACTTGCTTCTTGATTCGAAAAGTCGAACCCGATTATGACGGCACGAACTGATTCATATTCCTCGGCGACGAATCAACTCGTTGCTGCAGCTGTAACCGTAAAGCGGGCTTAGTTGGATCTAAGATCCGTAACAACTCTGTCCAATTTGCAATTCTGCCGATTTCCAGGATTTAGTAGATCGATAAATTATCTACCAGAAAAGGGGATCTTCACCATGGCTATAAACTCGAAGGCATTCGAAAGGCAAGAACAAGAAAAAGTCGAATATGATTGGGGCACGCTCTGGCCCAAATACCATAAAGAGAAGATGAATTGGGCGACGGGGTTTAGGACCAAAGGCGACGTTGACATTCTTTTCCTCTCAGGGTCGACGGGTAGAGATCCGTTCGAAGATGGCCCGTGTAGAACGCCTGAGGAGGAACGATCAGGCAAAGGCAAGGTGGTGGGCGGCATCAAGGAACAGACCCGAGCGACACTCGAAGACATCAAGGCTAGTTTAGAGCAGATGGGCGCTACTCTGAAAAATATCGTCATGTTCCGTTACTTCCTACGCAGGCGAGAAGACGTTTTCGACATGCGTGATGAGATGTACAAGTTTTTTGAAGAGCATGAGCCTGATCTCAGGCAGCATCCCAGACCGGCGACATTGCTCAGAGACGTAGGGATCGATCTGCCGGATATGCGGATCGAGATCGAAGCCTGGGCTGTTGTACCTAGAAAAAAATAGTTTGGCTGTGACTGCACCGAACGTGCTGTGTGGATATCTCGCGTATTTCAAACAATCGATGCCACGTGTGAAGCGGTAGCCTCTATTCACACGCGAGAGCGTGGGTTTCTGAACTTTTGCTTGGTCGTCCGCAGCTGGTGATTTGGAGGAGCTTTTATGGCTGAGATTCAGCATTTGGCGATTTGTACTAAGAACAATCGGCGCCTGGCGAGATTCTATCAGCTGATATTTGGACTCGAAGAGTCTTGGAATCGTTTCCAGAACAGCCCTTACGCTTTTTACATGAGCGATGGATATCTAAATCTCAATTGCCTGCAAATTCGATCCGGCTCATCGTACAACCGCATCGTTGACGGACAGGAGATCATGCCGGATGTGGGCATCAACCACATCGGCTTCACCGTCAAGAGCGTCAATGAGATTGAGCGGAGACTGGCATCGCTAGACCCTCCGGTGAAACTTGTCGCCAGTCCGCAGGATGGGCGCTATGAAGAGTGGCGCATCACGGATCCGGACGGGATTGTTTTCGAAATTGCCGAGGGAGGCTGGGAAGCAGGAGGCGAGAAAAGACTCCCTGCGATCAGGTATGTTGGTATTCGCAGCGAGGATCCGGAGAGACTTGCCAGCTTCTATCAATCGGCCCTGCCGATCAGGGAAACCAGCAGAGTGACCGACCGAATCGGCGCAGCAGGGGCCATCTTTCTCTCAGCGGGCAAGACCTCTTTAGGATTACTAAAGAAAACGAGCGCCAGCAAAAATGGCATCGAAAGACTAGGTTTTCAGGTTAGTAGCGTTGATGCAATTGAGCGAAGACTGCGTAACGCGCCTCCGTATCTTTATCCAGGTGAGCCGGAGGTTAAGGTCATGGCGGCTCGTTCAGAGGATTCCGGAAAATCACTCTATCTAAAAGATCCCGATGGCAACATCGTCGAGCTCTCCGAGGAAGGCTGGATCACTTGAGATCGAATGGCTGATCCTTCCATAACCCTCGCCTGCCGCAACTACGACGGTACCAACGCCATCATCCGTGGGGCGCTCAGACCTCAAGGCATGGACCTGCAGGTCAAAGAAGTCAACGACGTCGTCAAGATGTTTTCAGGCATGTTCCGGGGCGAGTACGACGTCGCTGAGATGTCGCTTGCCGAAATGATCTATTATCTGACCCGAGATCGATGTGATTTTATCGGCATCCCCGTCTTTCCGTCGAGACTATTTCGGCATAGCTTTATGCTCTCCAACCGGATGGCGGGCATATGCGGGCCGGGAGATTTAACCGGCAAAAAGATTGGCGGTCTTCGCTGGGTCCAAACCGCTTTCATCTGGCTTCGTGGCATGTTGGTCGACGAGCATAACCTGTCAGCAAAAGACACGGATTGGTATGTCTCGGCTCTTCATCACTGGCATGACAAAGGTCCCGAAGAAAAGATCACGCCGCGTGACGGTTCGGTCGCAAAGATTCTGACAGGAGAAGGGAGCGACGAGTACGAGACGAGTTGTCGCGCTCTCGTCGATGGAAAGATCGATGTGCTCATGACTACGGAAAATCGAAAGTACGATTGGCTTGCGGCGGATCCGCGCGTGAGGCCATTGTTTCCCAACGTCCGAGAAGCGGAAATAAGTTACTATAAGAAGGCCGGAATCATTCCGATCATGCATGTCCTGGTTGCGCGCCGCTCAGTGGTCGAAGGGTATCCGCAACTGCCGGCAAAACTCTTCGAGCTTTTTTGCCAGGCCAAAAAGCTCGGCCGCGAGTGGATGCGGTCGGTTCCGAGTTTGAATCTGGCCTGGAAGAACCAGTATCTCGATGAGGAGCGCGGGCTTTTCGAGGGGCGTGATCCCTGGGCTTATGGATTGAAAGCGAATTTTTTTGCGCTGACTAAGTTCCTTTCGTACTGTGACGCGCAGGGAATAACTGCAAGACCGATCACGCCATATGATCTTTTCACTCCCAGCACGTGGGAGCTTAGCGAATGAGAGTTAGCGGTTGGAAGGTCGCCCCGAGCTTTCTTTGACCAGCGAGAAGTCGACAACTCTAGACAACGGCACTTCCTCTTTGATCTTCATCGCTTCGCGTGCCCGTGCGATATCGAACATGAGTGCACGGTCATTGACCAGTCCGTCATCACTTAAAGCGTTCAAGTACATGTCGTAAGAAGCGCTGGCCACAGACGAATCCATCTTGAGCCAATCGGAAATCAATTTGATCGATTCCGTTTTGTTGCTTTTGAGAAACGAGTGGCTTTTCAGTAATGCGCGAATCATTTTTCTGATCTGATCGGGGTTGTCCTTCAATTTATCGGTATGCGTGCTCAAACCTGTAATACCGCCCTCGTAAACGTCGGATCCGGACGCCAAGCGTTTGAATCCCTTCTTTTCGGCCTCGATATTGAAAGGCGGCGGCAATATCGCTCCATCGATCGTTCCGGTGAGGAGCGCGGTCAATCGTGAGCCGCTTCCGGAAATGACGAGATTTTTGATGTCCTTTTCTCGATCTACATTATAGCGCGCGAGAATGGCGCGTAGGACGAAGTCGGTGAGGTCGTTATAAGCGCCGATGCTGACGATTTTGCCGCGCAGTTCTTGGGGAGAGCTTATTTCTGGTCGGGCTACCAAAACATGCAACGGTCGGCGCACGACGAACAGTACCGTTTTAACCGGCAATCCCGAGATCGCGCTGCGCATGGCGGCGACCGACGCCGTGGCGTAGTCGACTTCCTTGGTGGTCAGTGCCGTAATCGTGACGTTGGTCGCCAGCTGGATAAGAGATACCTCCAATCCTTCTTCGCGAAAAAGATTTTTCACTTGAGCTGTTCGAAGCGCGAGGACAGAGAGAGAAGGACTGGGTATACCGATTCGGACGGTTTCCAGTGCCTGCCCGAAGGTATAAGCGGAATTGAAGAGAGCGGCGCTGACGGCGAGGACAAAGAAAAGCAGTTTCACCACAGCACCGATTTTTATACTGCGCAGATGCTGTCTGTCAAAAGGAGACACGGTAAAAAAACTAGGATATAGGCAATATGTGTCGTAGGTAGCCGCCATTATTTTGTACTCGCGGCAGCGGGCGCCCAATGATCGCTATTCAAACCCATCTATTTCGGATCTATCTCCTAGCCGTTCTGTTCTCGTGTCTACCCTTGACGTTCGCCGCAGCCGCTGAGCGTGTGGTGATGGCCAGTCTCAGTCCCGGCCTATTTGAGTTTCCCATCGAGATCGCCACCATGCGCGGGTTTTTCAAAGATGAAGGGCTCGAAGTCGTCAAAGTTCAAATGCAGCCTCAAGTCGCCGTGATGGCGCTCGTCGCCGGCGACGTCGAATATTCTCTTTCGTGGGGATCGGCTCTTCGCGCGGCGATTACCGGAGTGCCGTTGCGAGTGGTCGCCGGGATTGCCGCTCGACCGCTTCATGTCCTGATGGCGCGGCCGGAAATCCAATCCGGCAAAGATCTCAAGGACAAAAGGATCGGCGTCGACTCATTTGCCGGTACGATGGAATACCTGTCCCGCGTGGCGGCCAAGCACTATGGGCTTGATCCCAATCGCGACATCAAGGTGCTGGTTACCGGCCCGAGTCCCAATCGCGTCGCTGCTCTAAAAGCAAATCTCATCGACGCTACACCGATTGACATCGCATTTGCCGTTAAGGCAGAGGAAGAAGGATTGAAGCGCCTGATCAACTTAGCCGATATCGTCGATCTGCCGATCTCCGGCGTCGCCGTACTGGAAAAAAAATTGGCCACGGATCGAGCTCAGGTCAAAAAGGTGCTGCGAGCCGTGCTTCGAGGCACGCGGTTCATGAAAGAGAATCGTCAGGAAACACTCAAGATGATGGCCAACTTTCTCGCCATCACGCCCGCGCAAGCGGACCGAGCCTATAACGCCTCGATTCGATCTTTTACAGACGACGGCATGATCTCCGATAAAGGGTTGGGTCTTAATCTGGAGTTAACCAAGGAACGGCTCAAGATAAAAAAAGATGTTCCTCTCAGTCAGA
>DASUVS010000038.1:0-14771 GCA_036378835.1 Binatia bacterium
GGCGACATGTCAGATCAACAGTTTGCCGATGATGCCGAATCCGTCCGGAGGGATCTGAACAAACTGAAGAGCTTAATTGAGAAATAAGCTTCAACGAACGCGAGGATGCCGTCGCTGGGAGCTGAAATTCGAATCGGAGAAGCGGGGGAAAACACTCGCGAGCAGCATATGCGGGTGATCTGAGAGCATCGCCTGGCCAAATCGGGGAGCAAAGGTGAGAGCTACAAGGCGTTTCGCCTCAGAGATGATCGGTACTTCACATCTCCTGTATCGCGGCTGGGATGGTACGTGTGTTTGGTTAGCGATTTAGTTACATAGCTCCCATCGATGCCTGAAACGTTGAGGTATTGCGAGGCACGCTGCTTGCAAAAACAAAAACTTGAGTCAGGTTCTACGATCAGTCAGGCAGCTATTTACGTTGAGGAGGATTGCCCATGACACAAAATCTGGACGGACTAAAGGTTGCCATTCTTGTTGCCGAAGGATTCGAGCAAGTCGAACTCACCGAGCCCAAGAAGGCGCTTGAAAGCGCCGGCGCGCAGACACGGATTGTTTCCCCAGTCAAAGATAAGGTTCAGGGGTGGAACCATTTTGACAAGGCTGACCGGTTTACAGTGGATATGCCGCTCAGCGAGGCGGATGCGCGCGATTTTGATGCGCTGCTCTTGCCCGGTGGTGTTGCCAATCCCGATCAGTTAAGGATCATACCGGAAGCCATCAAATTTGTTCGAGAGTTTTTTTCCGCCAATAAACCTGTTGCCGCGATCTGTCATGGTCCATGGCCGCTGATCGAGACGGGCATTGTGCGAGGCCGGACGATGACGTCTTGGCCATCGCTGAAAACCGACTTGATCAATGCCGGCGCCAAATGGGTCGATCAGGAGGTGGTCACGGACGACGGACTGGTCACGAGCCGTAGGCCCGATGATATCCCGGCATTCAATCGAAAGATGATCGAAGCGTTCGCTGAAGGCAAGCGCAAGCATGAGCAAAGCGCCGCGAGAGCGTCATAGCGCCAAATAACTACCTGCATCGTCCAATCTAGAGGGTTGTGAGAGTTTTGAGGTTGTCCGAAGTTCAATGGATTCATGGCCATGACGTTGTTGCAGAGGCTTCGGTCTGAAGACTTCGTTCCCAGGGTTCGCGGAGTAAAATAAACGATGCTACTCTAATTCTTCACCCGGTCATCTCTGATACCTACATTGACCGCATGCAATAACTCTGGGCGCAGCCCTGGGGAATAGGCAGCTCAAGGAAATAGCCGTTTGTGGCGCAGCAGCCATTTACATCCGTTTGAAGCCCATGTGGCAAGAGGGGAAGAAGAAGCGGTGCTGTTGCCAGGCGGTGAGTGACCGAACTCGGCACTCACTTCTCCGGGCCGACTTTTGTAGCTGTTTGCGTTCGCATTCCTGATCGGTTTTCTTACCTTGTCCCTTGACAGTTGCACCGCTGGGCTAATATGAAACTGACAGATCGCCCGAGTGACGAGCTGATCTGTTGAGTGCTGTAGAGATTGAAAGCTGACTATATCACCTCAAGTAAATTATCCGGGGGAACTGATGGAATATTTTGAACCGAAGTCGGTCGACGAGGCTTTATCTTTACTCGGTAAACACGGCGCCGAAGCTAAGGTGATTGCCGGCGGCACCGACGTAATGGTGGACATAAAATACAAGGAAGAGCCGGGCTGCCTCATCAACATTAAAAAGATCCCGGGACTCACCGGTATACGCGAAAATGGTGGCAGCTTGCGCATCGGCCCATTGGCGACGATCCGCGAGATCGAGACCAGCGCGATCGTGCGGGAAAAACTGCCGGTCCTCTGGGAAGCGTCGCACCAGTTCGCGTCCTTACAGGTGCGCAACACCGCCACCATCGGCGGCAACATCTGCCGCGCCTCGCCTTCGGGCGAAACCTTGGCGCCTTTACTGGTGCTCGAAGCAACGGCCGACTGCGCTTTTTCGGACGGGCAAAGAAACCAACCGTTCATGACATTTTTTCAAGGACCGGGAAAGTCTGTTCTTGGCGGGAAAGGTCTGCTGACTGAAATCGACGTGCCCTATCCCGCCGTCGGCAGCAAAGGCGCGTATCTGAAGCATGCGGTGCGCGGCGCGATGGATATTGCGATGGTCGGCGTGGCGGTATTGATCACGCCGGACGCCGCCAAGAGCAATATACAAGATGTCCGCATCGGCTTGGGTGCGGTGGCGCCCACCCCCGTGCGAGCGCCTAAGACCGAAGCCTTGCTGCGCGGCAAGCCATTGACCGCCGCGCTGCTAAAGGAAGCCGGCGCGTTGGCCGCGACCGAAGCGAGTCCGATCGACGATCAGCGCAGTAGTGCCGAGAACCGGCGTTGGATTGTCGAAGCGCTGACGCGCCGCGGCTTGGAACAAACCTGGAAAGCTGCCACCGGCAAGGAGATCGCATCATGAGCGTTACTATAGCTACCAAAATCAATGGACAATCGGTGACTGCCAGCGCCGACGCATCGACTTCGCTCTTAGAGTTTCTGCGCGACACTTTGGAAATGAAAGGCAGCAAGCTCTGCTGCAACACCGGCGAGTGCGGCGCCTGTACGGTGATTTACAACGGCAAGCCCGTCAACTCGTGCGTGACCATGGCCGCCGATGCTATCGGCGCCGAGATCGTTACCATCGAGGGATTGGCGGACGGCGATAAATTGCATCCTGTGCAACAGGCGTTCATCGACACCGGCGCGGTGCAGTGCGGCTACTGCACCCCTGGCTACATCATGTCGGTGAAGGCGCTGCTCGACCGCACCACCAAGCCGACGCCGGCGGACATTGAAGAGGCGGTCTCCGGAAATATTTGCCGTTGTACCGGCTACAACAAGATCGTCGACGCGATTCATCTCGCCGCCGATCGCATCGCGAGGAGGGCGTAAGCCATGGCAAAAGCTGAATTCAAAGTCGTCGGCACAAGTCCAGCCAGAATGGGCGGCATCGAGCGCGTTGTCGGTAAGGGCATCTATGGCATCGACTTGATGCTCAAGGATCAATTGCACGGCGCGATCCTGCGCAGCCAATATGCGCATGCGAAAATTGTCAGCATTGACACCAGTGAAGCGAAGAAGATCCCCGGCGTTCATGCCATCATCACCGCGGCGGATGCGCCAAACGTGCGTTACGGCCGCAGCTACATGGATCGTCACATTCTCGCGCGCGACAAAGTGCGCTTTATGGGCGACCCGGTAGCTGCGGTGGCCGCCGAATCGCCGGCAATTGCCAAACGGGCGCTCAAGAGAATCAAAGTCGTCTACGAGCCGTTGCCGGTGGCGCTCGATCCCGAAGAGGCGACCAAACCCGAGGCGCCGAGCTTGCACGAAGACATGCCGCTGCCGAAAACCATCCCCGCTGACGCCGGGCTTAAAAATATTTGCGGCCACGCTGTGGTTCATGTTGGCGATGCCGAAAAGGCAATGGCCGAAGCGGATATTGTCGTCGATGAAGTTTATGAAACCAAGATGGTCCATCCGCAGTATCTGGAACCGCGCATCGCCGCGGCGCAGATGGAACCGAATGGCCGCCTCACCGTCTGGGCCAACGCCCAGGCGCCATTCCCGGTACGCCAGGAGGTTGCGAAGATGCTGGGACTGTCGCTCAACAATGTGCGCGTGATCTCCGCCGGCTTAGGCGGCGGCTTCGGCGGCAAGGGCAGCGGGATCACTTCGGGCGCAGCCGTCGAGCCGATCTGTGGCCTGTTAGCGATTAAAGCTAAACGGCCGGTGATGATCGTCCTCGATAAAGCCGAAGAAACCATTTCGACGACGATACGTTCCGGGGCGCGCATGTACATCAAGACCGGCGTCAAAAAAGACGGGACTATTGTCGCCCGCACGGGCAAAGTATTTTACGACGCGGGGGGTTACTCCGGTTTCGGCGTGCAGGCCGGCGGCCGCTGTACCAACATGCTCGGCGGCTGGTACTTGATGCCCAATTGCCATATCGACGGCTACAGCGTTTATACCAACAAGCAGGTCTGCGGCCCCGTACGCGGCCCTGGTGGTCCGCAAGCGGCGTTTGCAGTCGAGTCGCACATGGACTCCATCGCCGCCAAGCTGGGTATGGACCCGATTGAATTTCGTCTCAAGAACGTTCCTAAAGCCGGGGACAAGATCGTCGGCGTGCC
This sequence comes from Binatia bacterium, assembly GCA_036378835.1. Lineage (GTDB taxonomy): Bacteria > Desulfobacterota > Binatia > UBA9968 > UBA9968 > WHTF01. Next base: position 4,150 of record DASUVS010000038.1, read on the forward strand.
CAAGCTGCGCGACGTTTCGCTGGGTGAAACCATCCGCATCGCCAAGGAGAAGATCGGCTGGGGCAAAGTAAAGCTGGAAAAGAATCAAGGCATCGGGCTGGCTACCGGGTCATGGATCGAGAGCGCCGGCCCCGGCGGTGGCGCCATCGTGAAAGTGAACGAAGACGGCTCGGTCACAGTCCATATCGGCAAGATCGATATGGGCACGATTCCCGGCTTCGGTATTCCCATGATCGTCGCCGAAGAACTCGGTATTCCGGTAAGCGACGTCACCGTAGTCAATGTCGACACCGACGCGAGCCCGTGGGACGCCGGCACCGTCGGCAGCCGCGGAATTTTGGTTTCCGGCACCGCATCACGGCTCGCTGCGATCGACGCGCGCAATCAGATCTTCAAAATGGCCGCCCGCCAGCTGGAAGCGAGCCCGGACGATCTGGAAATCGTCGACAAGCAGATCCGGGTGAAAGGCACGCCCGCCAAAGCGGTAGCGCTGGCGACCGTTGCGACCAATGCGCATAACGTCATCGGCGAAGTGATCGGACGCGGCTACTGCGATAATCTCGAATTGATGGCCGAAGAAAAAGCGCACGGGAGTTCGCAGCCGTTTACCGCGCATGCGTGCATCGTCGAAGTCAGTCCGGACACCGGCAATGTGAAGATTCTGAAATACGTCGCCGTCCACGACATCGGCCAACCGATCCATCAAGCCGCCGTCGAAGGTCAGATCGAAGGCGCTGCCGCAATGAGCATCGGCCAGGCGCTCTGTGAACAAGTCGTCTTCGACAAAAATGGAAGAACCTTGAATCCGTCATTCGTGGATTACTTGATGCCGACGATCAACATGATGCCGCGCATCGAAACAACTCTCGTATCCGGCTATCCGGGGGCGGGTCCCTACGGCGCTAAAGGCGCCGGCGAAATTGCCTGTGTTCCGCCGATGGCGTGCATCGCCAACGCGATCTTCAACGCTATTGGCGTGCGCATTTACAAGTTGCCGCTGAGCCCCGAGAATGTTTTGCGGGGATTGAAAGCCGCGGGTAAGGCGTAGCTTGCGGCAACGATGTGACCGGATCCTCGCCACAGTTCACATGAGCCCATCTAATCGAGCGATTCGTAGGATTAGTTTGGGAATAAACGCGCCGGCGTCCGTAGGGTAGCGGTTGCGCAGGCAATCGAGGACTGAACGAAAGCTTAGACTGCAGATTCTGGTGATTTGCGCGGGGTGCTGATCCACCTGGGTTTCAGTCTACTGAGACTCCGCTGGTTGCTCGATCAACGTGGTCTGCTACCGGTGCCAATGATCATACACTGACCTGCAGCTGACTCCATGGCATGTGCAGATTAGAACGGCAATGCCTAATCTCTGATCTGCACGATCACCTCGGTTTCCACCGGAGCTTCATTAGCGAGAGAGGCAACTCCGACTGCGGCGCGGGCGTGCTGCCCTCGTTCGCCCCAGATTTCGATAAACAGATCGGACGCGCCATTCACGACTTGCGGCATTTTGGTAAAACCTGGCGCAACGTTTACAAAGCCGAGCAATTTGACAAAGCGCACCACCCGATCGAGATCGCCCACCGCCGACTTGATGATTGCCAGATGGTTGAGGGCGCAATGGCGCGCCATCTGATAGGCCTGTTCCAGGGTTACGCGATCGCCGACTTTGCCGGCATATAGGTGCGGTTGGTCATTGAGCCTGCCGGTATTACCGCCGACGAACAAGAGGTTACCGACCTGAACGTAGGGAATGTAATGAGCCGCGGGCAGCGGTGGTGCCGGTACTTCGATGCCGAGTTCGGCTAACTTCCTCTCAATCTCCATAAACCATCTCCTTCCGCGCAGATATGCGTGCGATTCTATGCGAGAAACCGGCGCAAGAACAAGTGTCAACAGGCGGGAGAGCCGAGCCCGAGGCCTTGAATGAATGTCTTATTGGTTTCGAACTGGCCAGGTGGCGCGCAACTGCGCGCTGGGCGCCATTGGCCGCCCTCGCGTCGTGACGGCTAGCCGCAATTACGAGTCAGCACGATACCGTCAATGAAGGAGCGAGCTGACGAGCTGGTTCGATTCGCATTTGCAGCACCATACCAGAGAGGCGATGTTGCGAGCGACGGCGGCGTCGTTGTCAAAGACAGGCAGGCGCTTCGATTGCGATCAGCGACGCGAGCAACCTCCGGATCCTTACCTAGGTTTGTGTTTACGGGTCGCGCAGAAAAGAAGGTCGGCCTCCTTCGGATTTATTGATCGGGCGCCGGTTTGGCTAAATTCGCTTCGACGTAGCCAGGCTGCTTGCCTCGTTTTGACTCTACCTTTATCCAGCCTTTGTCTTCTTCAACGACGTTGATAATCGTCCCCTTTGACACCTCCGCAACCACCGGGTAGTGAAGTCCGGGTCCGCTATGAAGTCGGGTATTTGCGAGGATTTCATACTTTCCACCAACCGTCGGTTCGCCGCTTGCGCTCTCTTCACCTTCACCCGGTTTGACAGAGGCCATTTCGATGTAACCTGGGATGTTGCCTTTCTTGGACACGATCAGCACCCAGTCTCCATCTCTGCCGACCACGTGAACCTTGGCTCGCGGCGGCACTTCGCCAGTGGCTCTGAACTGCGGCCCGGGGCCGGTGCGGACTTGCGTGCTTGCAATGGTCACATAAGCGCGTAGCTGCTTATTGATATCCGGAAGCTCGTCCCGAGTCGCGATCTCCTCGGCGTTTCTGCAGCCGAAAACAGTTAAACAGGCTAGTACGACCGACCCTAAAATAATCTTACTTCTTATCACGCTCATCGTGCTCCTCCGATTTTTTAGTGACCGATTATAGCACGTTTCGAACAAAGCGGCCGACCGCCTGGCGGGAGAAGAGTCACCCAGCGATGGCTAATGTATTTCTTTCCAAACTTTGGCGAGGCTTTCACCATAAACCGATAAATCCCACTCGCAGAAATAACCGAATGGGGTGATTTGAACGTGATAACCGCTCTGGTTGAGCCGGTCCGCGATGCTTTGAATAAGCGCCTCCGCAAAGCGCGGTTCTGCAGTGTCGCCGCCGAGGTGAGTAAATGAATGGAGAACAACGTTTTTCAGTTCCCGTTTATTCGCCAGCCATTTGATGTGCTTGACCCCTTTGCGTCGGATCGAGTCGCGATGTTGCTCTGAAGTATCGGTAGCTTCGGCTTGGACGAAAATAACTACGCCATCGGCAATTTCTCGCTCGACGTCGAGATCCGGGATTTCGGGCAGGGTTTTAGAATGAGTTTTCCAACGAAAACGTTTGGCTTGAAAACACAGAAGTCTCATGACAATCGAGGATTATCGATAGTACTCTAAAAAATTTTGCAGGAGTTTTTTGCCTTCCTCTGCAAGTATCGATTCGGGATGAAACTGGACGCCTTCGACCGGCATTTTTTTATGCCGCACCGCCATGATGACGCCATCCGGAGTTTGCGCGCTGACGGTTAGATCTTCCGGCAGGCTTTGTCGATTGATTACCAGCGAGTGATAACGCATTGCGGCAAACGGATTTTTGATGCTGCGGAAAATGGTTTGCGAATCATGAGCTACTTCCGAGAGCTTGCCATGCATGATCGAGGGTGCTCGGATAATCTCGCCGCCAAACGCCGCTCCGATGGCCTGGTGGCCCAGGCAGACGCCCAGCGTCGGTATTTGGGCGCCGAAACGCCGGATTACGGCACAGGAAATACCTGCTTCTTTAGGCGTGCAGGGTCCGGGAGAGATGACAATCTTTTCCGGCTTTAGTTCGGCTATCTGGTCCAAAGTGATTTTGTTGTTCAAATAAACCTTCACATCGGCCCCGAGCTCTCCCAGGTAATGGTAAAGGTTGTAAGTAAATGAATCGTAATTGTCGATGAGCAGGATCATGCCTTGCTCCACTGTTCGGCGAGCTCCACGGCGCGAAACATCGCGCGCGCCTTGTTGAGCGTCTCCTGATATTCCATGTCGGGGTCGGAGTCGGCGACAATCCCGGCTCCGGCGTTGATGAATATTTTGCTGCCTTTCATGACAATGGTCCGAATGACGATGCAGGTATCCAGATTCCCGTTATAGCCAAAGTATCCGATGGCGCCTGCATAGAGGCCGCGTTTCTCCGGCTCCAGCTCGCTGATAATTTGCATGGCGCGAATTTTCGGCGCTCCGGAAACCGTTCCGGCAGGAAACGCCGAGACAAACAGGTCAAACGGGCTCTTATCAGCAGCGAGCTTGCCGCGTACGTTCGAAACGATGTGAATGACATGAGAGTAGCGTTCAATACCCATAAGCTCGTTGACTTCAACAGTGCCGATCTCGGCGATGCGCCCGACATCGTTTCGTCCTAGATCGACCAACATGATGTGCTCAGCCCGCTCTTTTGGGTCGCCAAGCAGGTCGGCTTCAAGCGCCTGTTCTTCTTCCGGTGTGGCGCCGCGCGGGCGGGTTCCGGCAATGGGCCGGAGCTCGATGGTATCGCCGCTCAGGCGCACCATTGTTTCAGGCGACGAGCCGATGATCCGTAAATCCTCCAGCTCGAGATAGAACATGTAGGGCGAAGGATTGATAAAGCGCAGAGCCCGATAGATTTCGAAGGCATCGGCAACCGTTTCGGTTTCGAGCCTCTGACACAGGACTGTTTGAATGATATCGCCTGCCTGGATGTATTCCTTGGCCCTGATAACCGCTTTCTGAAAACCGTCCGGGTCGAGATTGGAGCGAAACTGCTTCTGCGCTTTGCCGTCGCTCAGCTCACGGGGCTCGATGCTGCGAGGTTTTTTTTGCAGCGACGAGATAATTTTGCGGATATTGGCAGTCGCTTCCGCGTAAGCGGTTTCGAGGTTGGTTCCGGTTTCTAAATGGACGTTGTCGATGATCTTGATGGTATGTTTCAGGTTATCGAAGGCGATCAGAGTTTGGACGAACAGAAAGAAGATCTCCGGCGCGTCGAACGGATGGTTTTTGTTGTTGGCGATGCCGTGAAATTGCTCGACCGCATCGTAGGCAACATAGCCCAGGGCGCCGCCGAAGAACGGGGGGACACCCGGCACCGTAACAGGTCGATAATTCCCCACAAGCGTTTTCAGCGACTCGAGAGGCATTTCGGCTTCAAGCTTTCTTTTTTTACCATCTTCGATGATTTCGACTTGTTTGCCTCGACTTTTAAAAACGAGCCGAGGCCGGCTGCCCAAAAAAGAGTAACGCGCCCAACGTTCGCTGCCTTCAACGCTTTCGAGCAGAAAAGCGTAGCGATCCCGTTCGAGCCGCTTGAAGAACGAGAGCGGCGTTTCCAAATCCATCAGCAATTCCTGATAAACCGGAATCAGGTTGCCCTGCTCCGCCAACCGGCAAAATTCTTCAAATGTCGGATGAATCATAGGTCTCACAAACAAAAAGGGCCATAAGCTACCGCCTACGGCCCTCCTCAATATTTTATTTACTGACGGAAATTAGCCACAGGCCAATCGGAGCGACTGCTGCCTGGGCCACCAGCTTTTCACCAACACAACAAATTCCGACGGCTCAGTCATGGCGACGAGTGTGCCCTATTGTCTTATATCGGTCAAGACGAGCCGATAGGAGGTCCGAGTCGTCTGCATTCAGCCGGCAGCAGCTCCTAGCGAGCGCTAAAGAATTCGCAGATGCGACTTGCTTTCGTTGACAAGGTCCGGCTGGCGATATAGGTTAAAACGCTTTTTTGGAACGGCCCGTAGAGTCTATTCGGGCAGCACCCATGGACACAATGAGGCAGGAGGAGACATGGTTCGTCGGGAGAAATCTAATTACGTGATTCAATCCGTATCGCACGCCCTTGATGTTCTCGAGCAGTTCAACGGAAACGTCGATGAGATCGGCGTTACCGAGTTGAGCAAACGATTGAAGCTTCATAAGAACAACGTTTTTCGTTTGCTGGCCACGCTCGAGGCGCGCGGTTACATCGAACAGAACAAGATCTCGGAAAATTATCGCCTGGGGCTCAAGTGTCTGCAGCTCGGGCAAACGTTCATTCATCAGATGGGTTTGTTGTTGCAGGCCCGCGCAACTCTTGAAGACCTGGCGAAATCAGCTAAAGAGAGCGCCTTCGTGGCGATCAGAAAAGGCGCCGGCATCGTCCCTCTGGACTTTGTCGAACCAGCGCGGCCGGTGCGAGTTGTTTCGTTTTTGGGCTCGGTCCTGCCGCCGCATTGCACTGCGGTCGGTAAGGTCTATCTCGCTTTTGAGTCGGATGGAGGCGTATCGCTTGGCGACCTCGATCCTCTGAAACGCTACAACGACAAGACGATTACCGATACCAGAGGATTGGCCCAGCAGGTCAAAGAAACCGGCGAGATCGGTTATGCCATCGATGATGGCGAGTTTATCAACGAGATCAGTTCGATTGCCGTCCCGGTGAGAGATTACACCAGAAGCTTGGTCGGCGCTTTGGCTATTGTCGGACCGAGTGATCGATTAAACCTGGAGAAGCTCCGAAACGACATCGCGCCATTAATTCTCGGTGCCGGCCGCGATCTTTCAAGACGGTTGGGGTACGCCGGATAATGCGCTAACCGGATGATGCGCTAATGGGATTGGCTGCTCCGCGACTCTTCAGAAACTCCGCTCGTTGATTCATAAATAGTGCTTCCTGTAGAGTCAGTCTTATTTGCTCGACTGAGTTTGCGGAGTGGGTCGGCGCACTTGCCGGTCGTTGACCAGCGGCGCCTGCTCAGGTCGTCTGCTTCATTCAATTCGAGAAAGCAAACGGAGACCGGAGGTTGCTAAAGCACTAATGCTTACGGCGCTCGAAAAAATATTTTTCCTTCTATTCTTGGCCGCATCGCTCTACTACGGCGGGCGCCGAGTCTATGACGTTTATCGAAGCATCGCTCGAGGCAAGCCCGATAGCCGGTTCGATCAATTACCCAGGCGGTTCATTGACGCTCTGTTGAATGTCGTTCTTCAGCGCTCGGTTTTCAGGACAAGGCCGGTGGTTTCTTTCTTCCACGCGCTGGTGTTCTACGGCTTCGTTTTCTATTTTCTGGTCAATTTAGTCGACGTCCTCGAGGGTTATCTAACTTTGCACGGCCGCGGCGGTTTGTGGAACTTGTTTAATCTAGTCGCCGATGTTCTAACCACCGCTGTCCTGATCGGCATTCTCGGTTTGATGATCCGGCGCTTTCTGGTCCGCCCTGAAGATTTCGATTTTCCTGGCAACGTGCCGGTGCGGGAGGGAGTTCGCCAAGGAATCCGCCGCGATTCGACGATTGTTTCGGTTTTCATCCTTTTTCATGTGGGCAGCCGTTTAATGTACAAAGCCTCCCAGCTTGCCGTCGAAGGCACCGATCCGTGGCAACCGGTGAGCACAACATTTGCGGCTCTATTTTCCGGGACAGCTCCCAGCTCGCTTGAGGTGCTCCAGCATTTCTTTTGGTGGGGCGCATTGGGGTCGATCCTGGTTTTTATTCCGTACTTTCCGCGCACCAAACACATTCATCTATTGATGGCGCCGATCAATTTAGCATTCAAGAAAAAGGATCCCGGCGTATTGCAGCCCATGGATTTTGAGAACGAGGAAGTATTCGGCGCGTCCAAACTGGAGGAATTCGCCTGGCCGCGCTTGATGGATGCGTACAGCTGCATCATGTGTAACCGCTGTCAGGATGTTTGTCCGGCGACCAGCACCGGCAAAGCGCTTAGCCCGGCAGCGATATTAATCAACGAAAGATTCGAGCTGAACGATCTTTTCCCGAAATTCGCTGCCGGGGCAGAAAGCCCGCGACCGTTGCTCGAGTTCGCCCTCAACGAAGAGGCGGCTTGGGCTTGCACCACGTGCAACGCTTGTATCGAGGTCTGTCCCGTCGGCAATGAACAGATGCTGCACATTATCGACGTCCGGCGTGAACGCGTGTTGAGCGCCGCTGAATTCCCGAATGGCCTTAAAAACACGTTCAATCAAATGGAGACGGCAGGGAACCCATGGGGGATTGCAGCGGCGGAGCGTCTGGTTTGGGCGAAGGACTTGCCGTTCCCGGTTCCGACAATTGATCAGAATGCCAATCCGGACGTGCTGTATTGGGTTGGCTGCGCGGTCTCGTTCGACCCGCGCGCACAAAAAATCGCTCGCAACATGGCGGAGATTCTCCATTCCGCCGGCTTGAACTGGGCCGTCCTTGGGAAGACCGAAAAGTGCACCGGCGACACCGCGCGACGGACCGGCAACGAATATCTGTTTGCCCAAATGGCCGACGAGAACGTGGCCGCGCTCAATGCAGTTAAAGCCAAGGTTATCGTCACGACCTGTCCCCACTGCTTTCATACAATTGGTAAAGAATACCCGCAGTTCGGTGGTAACTACGTAGTAAAACATCATACCGAGTTCATCGATGAGTTGATCCGCGAGGGCAAGCTCAAGGTGGAGTCGAACTCGGCTGCCTCGGTAACCTATCACGACCCTTGCTATCTGGGCCGGCACAATGGAATTTTCGATCAGCCTCGTTCGTTGATCGAAATGACAGGGGCCAATCTCATCGAGCCTGATAGGACTCGCAACAACAGCTTTTGTTGCGGCGCAGGTGGTGGACAGTTTTGGAAAGAGGAAGAGAAAGGCAAGGAGAGGGTGAGCACCAATCGCTTTCGTGAGCTCAAGCAAACCGGCGCGCAAACTGTGGCGACCGGATGTCCATTTTGTCTGCGAATGCTTACCGAAGAGACAGCGAAAGAAGACGGCAAGGGGCCGGAGGTCTTCGATATTGCAGAACTGGTTACAAAAAATATCCGAAAATAGACCCGTGTCCTGGAAAAGTCGCGCTAGAGCTTTGGCTTTGACCTCGCTATTTACAACATTTTCACAAGCTTGTCAGGCGCAACCTGAAGTTACTATTGAAAGCGCTAAAGGAGCTGTCGGTTTTCAAGTTGAGATCGCCGCGACTCCGGAGAAGCGCGAGCGTGGTCTGATGTATCGGCGCGAGCTGCCGCCGGACCACGGCATGTTGTTTATCTTTCCAGCCGAGAAAGTAAATTCGTTCTGGATGAAGAACACGCCGATCCCGTTGGATATGATTTTCATTAGCCGCGAAAGAAAAATCGTCGGTATCGTCCATGAGACGGTGCCATTTTCTTTGGATGGCCGTTCGGTATCGGCTCCGAGTCAGTACGTGCTTGAAATCAACGGCGGACTTTCACGCCGGTACGGCTTTAAAGCCGGGGATTCCGTCAGGTTTGATGATGTGAGGCCGGAGAGCGTGGAGGAATAGAATGGCGCCGAGCTGCGCGGTTCTCTGCCACGGGTTAAATTTCGTTGAAGAAATATTCCCGAACCGGGCTCAGCTTGTCCTCATAAGAGTCCGGATACAAAAACCACATGGTTGCCGCCAAGCTACTGAATAGCGAATTACCGTCCTGCGGCGTAAAGCAAGTGCCGATGATTTCGCGGTCTCCTCTCATCGCCAAGCTCTGCGTGACAATTACCGTTTGGTTCAAAATACGGCCGAACAGCCCATGATCCCGGCCGAACGAGAATACCGAAGCGGACGATTTCTTGTTGGTCATTGCGACCCTACCGTTGGACTGCAGTCGCCGCATCAACTGATCTTTGTCGATGCCGCGGCGTAATTTGAGGTCGAAATGAATCGTGTGCATATACTGGGTGTTTAACTTGAGAGCCGAGGAATAGATATTCAGATCCATGCCGAGAGTTTTGAATAGATAATGCGCATCTCTGCCCTGGTGAGTCCCGAACTCGGTATCATCGTGTTTGCCTGCTTCCGGCGCCGGGATAAAATCACCTTCCTGACTGATGTCATTAGCGCGGCGCATGCAGACAAAGCGGCTCTCTTCTAGATTATCTTCCTTTTCCGGTCCTAACGCGATGGTGTCGATCAGCACGGCCAAGTTGTGGGTATTACAGCTTACAACCTGGACAAACTGGTCCTCTCCTTTGATCAAAGCTTTGTCATTGATGCCACGCGCGTACATCTTGCCGAAGCCATACTCACTCCCTTGAGCGATAAAACCGCGCCCGTTGTTAGCGTACTTATTATAAATTTTCTCTTTATTGTCGTTGCCAACCGGCGTGCAGTCGATAATAACGCTGGCGCGCTCAATGGCTTCCTCAGCTTCATAGGTCGGCGTCATACCCATTTCGATGAACTTTTGTCGCCGCTCTTTATCGACGCAAAGCTGCGCGCCTCGATTGCATAGGACCATGACCTTCGAACGGTCGGTGAGAAGCGGTGTCCGCTTGTGAAACGTCACTTCATCTACACCGAACTGCTCCTTGAAGGTGCAGAGAATTCCGATCAAGGGTTCGCCGATAGTTCCGGTGCCGACCACATGAACGATTTTTTTCTGTGCCATTTGTCCCGCCTAAGTTTTGATGGAGCGGATTCTAACCCATACGGGTGGAACGATCAACCGAGGAGTTTGAGCCGTTTTTCGACGGAGCAGGTCAGTTGAACGCTAGACAAATGTCTTTAAAGCAAAGGTTTGAGGTGGTACAAATTGTTTAGGGAGATTGATATGGCAAATGAGATAGTTCCTGCGAAATCTTTTTTCGGACAGAACTTTGGCATTGATTCCAAAGATCTAGACAAGGTTCTGGCGACTGCGCTGGCAAAGAAAGCCGACTATGCAGACCTCTACTTTGAATATCGCAAGAAC
>DASUVS010000039.1:0-8701 GCA_036378835.1 Binatia bacterium
CGTCACGAATCGGTCTGACAACGGCCGCGGAATCGGGTTGCGATAGTTCGGGTGAAACGACGTATCGATGGATTTTCCATCCATGAACACGGTTTCGACATTCTGAGTGGCGGAAATATCGTTCGAGACATTGCCTCGGACGACCACAAGATCGGCGACTTTGCCTTTTTCCACGCTGCCGTAATCTTTGTCCTTGCCCCAAGCCTGAGCGACATTCAAGCTGGCGGATTGAATCGCCACCAGCGGACTGAAGCCTGCGTCGATCATGAGCTCGAGTTCCGCATGCACACCGTAAGCCGGTAAGTAACTTCCAGGATCGGAGCCCGAGTGAATCTTTCCGCCAGCGGCCACATAGCGGCGCGCAAAATCCTGCACCATCTTGTATGCGGCGTTCAGTTGATCGCGCTTTTCCGGCGCCATCTTTTCAAAATTGGCAAAGTAATTTTCTATCGATTCGGCGTTGTACGCCGGAAGATAACTCAGTCCCGGGTTCTTGAGGACTGCGAGCTCGCGCCTTTTCATCTCCGCGGCTCTGGGCGAAAGCGCGCGAAACTGCGTGCCCCAAGCCGGACTCCAATGGACATCTTTTTCGATCATGGCCTTGATGATTGCATCGAATTGATCGGGCTCCATATTGGTATGGGCCTCCACCGTTCCGACCTTGCCGGTCATACGCGCCATATCGACATCAAAACGCTTCTTTTCATCGCGAATGGTTGTGAACATCACCGCCCACGAGTGCTCGATCGACGTGTACCCGGCGTCGATGGCATCAAACATGTTCACCGAATGACCGATCACCGGCTTGCCTGACCGGCGCGCTTCTTCGACAGCGGCTTTGGCGACATTGGGTGCAATCCGCTCAAGAAACTTAAAGCCGTCCATGCCTTTGTTGACATGTTCCTGGACCGCTTTGCGCGCCTCGTCTTCAGTGCGGACGATAATGCTGCCGCGCTGCCAGCGTTGCTCCGGCATGCCCTGCGGCCGCGGTCCATCGAGCGCATGGCCGGAGATCCACAGACGCGGCCCGCGAATCTTTCCCTTCTGAATGCCTTCCTTCTGCGCGATGATCCATTCTGTCGGGCTGTTGTTGATGTCGGGACAAGTGGTCACGCCATAAGCGAGATGGAGCTCGCCGATCCATTCCCAATAATGGCAGTGCCCATCGATCAGTCCCGGCAAGATGGTCTTGCCCTTGGCATCGATGGTCTGAGCCTTGGCCGGAACCGCGACTTCTCCTCTCTTGCCAACGTCTTGAATGCGGCCATCTTGAAAGACAACCACTGCGTCTTCGACGGTGGCGCGGCCCGTGCCATCGATCAAGGTGCCGCCGACAATCGCGATCGGTCGAGTTTGCGCCCAAACTGCCGGCGCCAGGACGAAGCAGAAGAGCAGGCTTAGAAAACTCGTTGAGGATAAATTTTTTGACATACCGCACTCCTATTCAGGTAGCGTTTGAATTATCGAGAACACATACGCTTTGGGGCATAATCCCTACTCAACAAGCTAATCCTCTTGGTTCCCCGCGCAGATCGATTTCTGGTTCAGATCACGGCTAAGCAGGCTAATAGCACAGGCAAAGCGACACGGACAAATTTTTATTTTCTAAGAAGCCCGGCCTAATATGGCTCTGTTTCGATTGCCGGCTGCTCGCGACGATGAAGACTTCACGATAAGCAAAAAGGCGCCTCGATGCTCCATAGTCGAACGATGAGAGAAGAAGCTCCGGTGCCAAACTTCTGTTCTGAATATCATCGTTTCGCTTTCCTTCTCAATGCCTGCGTGTACGCACCTCGCTCAGCAAATCGACATAATTACTATGAGCACGAAGGCACGCACAGCAGCGTCTCTCCATCCGTTCAAGCTTGATTTGCCCCTCGTTTCGCGAACTCCTATCCAACGCGGCCACCAAGCAGTTTTCGGGTATCTTTTTCGCCAACGACTTCACGCGGGGAAGCGCTTGCGCTCGTAGCCGCGTGGCGTAGGATAACTTCAGCTTATTATTCGCAGGAGTTAAAAATGGCAGACGAATCTAAACCGGAAGTTGTCGCTGTCCGTAGCGGGGTCGGCATCGACTCGCGCCAGAAGATTCCTTATTTCGTGGGCGTTTCGGAAGCGACCACCGGCGCGCGCGGACTCTCTCTGCAGTACGTGATCATTCCACCCGCGGGCGCTGCAGTGCCGCATATTCACCAAGGCTACGAGACAGCCATATACGTCTTGTCAGGACGGGTGGAGACAACCTATGGGCCAGGATTGCGCAAAAGCATTGTTAGTGGGCCGGGTGAATTTTTGTACATCGCCGAGGGCGTTCCACATCAAGCGCGTAACTTGAGCGATACGGAGTCTGCGGTTGGCATTGTCGCCAGAAACGACGCCAACGAACAAGAGCGGGTCATGCCATACGATCCCAGCACGGATCAAACACAACCCGCGTCCTGAGTCTTAGATGATAGTGTTAATGTCTGTGTTGGTACCGGTCGCTAAAAGATACCAGAATGACCAAGGAAGGTGGCGGTCGGCCGCGGCGGGATTTCCTTATAGATTGCTTTCGGCTTAACCGCCAACTCGAGTGATCTTCTAAGCCGATTTGTATTGCTATGATTTCTACGTGGGCGCCTGAGAGAAGCTTCATGAGGGGAAAATAAATTTCTGCCCAATTGTCGACATAACATATAGTACTTCACTTCAAACTCTTCCAATACGCGGTAATTCGCTGTCTTCGTCTTGAACGGTTGGAACCTTTGAATCGCCGGAACATCTGGAACGAACGGCTTTTTAGCCGTTACTGATAGGCGGGAACTGTTGACAACCGGTTCACCGGCAAATTATATCGCAATATGCGAGTCTTCTTCGCTTTGGTCTTACCCATTCTGCTGGTTGTTCCAACCCTTTCATCAACTACGCTCGCGTTAGAGCGCCATATTCATGCCCGCGCCGGAGGTTCGAGCGCCCAGCAACTTCCGTTGATCGTCGCCAAAGATCTTGGGCTATTTGAGAAGTACGGCTTGGACGTCGATCTACTCGAGATCCGCGGCGGTTCACTTTTGATGCAGGCGCTAATCGGCCAGAGCGTAAATTCCGCCGACGTCGGCGCTCAGGCGCCGATTCGCGCCATTCTGTCCGGCGCGAACGTCGTGATCACCGGCGGACTTCTCAACAAAACGCTCTACAAGTTCGTGACCCGCAAAGAGATCCGCAAGCCATCGGATCTCCGCGGCAAAAAAATCGGCATCGTCAATTTCGGCGGAGCCAATGAATTTAACATTCTGATGGCGCTCAAGGCATGGGGCATGCCGCCGGATTCCGTGAAGCTGCTACCCTCGGGTGGCAGCCTGGCTAGACTCGCAGCCATGGAGGTCGAGGGAGGACTCGATGGGACGATCATCCCCTACGGCGAAGCGGCTATGGCAGCTAAAAAAGGCTTCAACATCTTGGCAGACTTAAGCGAGCTCATGGAAGAATCGCCCGAGAAGGTATTCATCGCCGACCGCTCCTTCATCGCCAAGAAACGCGACAATGCCAAACGGTTTTTCCAGGGGGTGAGCGAATCGACGTACATATTGAGAAGCCAGCCCGAGCTAAAAGGAAAAATTGTTCCGATCATCGGAAAGTGGCTGCGAATTCCGGCAAAGCTCGCTGAGGAAGCATACGATATACATCACAAAGTCTTCGCTTTTCCTCCGAGGGTCGGGCGCCAGGGCCTGCAAGACGTTTTGGAGATCATTCAACGCGAAGCCAGGCGCGCTAAAGATGATTTGAAATTGAGTCGCTTTGTCGACGAGAGCACACTGGACGAGCTGGAGAAAGAAGGTTTTTTCAAGATGCTCACGGAAAAATCCTCGAGCAAATAAGGCGGTCCGACTGCAACACACTTCACCAAAACAAAACCATCATGATGCTTGTGATTAGGCGAAATAGATGGAATCAATACACTGGGGTGATCAACGAAGAAAGAGAGGTTTGACGTGACATCGAGAATCAAACATATCGGAATCATGAGTCAGATGCCGAATCGGCTGTTCAAATTTTACGAATGTCTTTTTGATTTTAGAACAGACGTGCGCACCCCCGCCGAAGAGCGTGAGCGCGCCAAACAGATTGGCTACAAAATATTGAACTCCGGCCGGGTGGCCGGCGCATTCGCTCGGACAGTCATCGCCAGCGACGGCAACATCGGCGTCGCGTTCAATCAGCGACGTCCCGGTTATCCTGGCGGGCTCGATCATTTCGGCATGACCGTGGATGACATCGGCGAAGTACTCGAGCAGATCAAGGAAAAATATCCGTCAGTCGGTTGTGTCAAACGTCCTCCGGGCCGTCCCTTTGTCGATTACAGCAGTCATGATCCGGAAGGAAATATTTTCGATATCGCCGAGCCAGGGAAAAAGCAGATGGTCGGCGTATTCAGCGAGGCGGAAGCCAAAAGACCTCGTCACATCAAGCATTTCACGATCCGCGCCATGAACCCCGAAGCGTTGGCGGGATTTTACATAAACGTCTTTGGCTTCAAAGAAGAAGAGAAGGCGCTGGAGGATCCGAATTTTTATCTCACCGACGGCACAGTGACGATGGTGCTTGCGCCTTACAAAATCTCCGATTACCTCGGCACGGAACACAAGCGACCGGGATTCGATCACATCGGTTTTGAAGTCGAAGATTTGCAGGGATTCAAAGATGACGTCGAGCTACTGGCGAAACACGACCCTGAATTTCTCGCGCCGAAGCCAGCCAACGTGGAATCCGAGTACCAGGTCATCATGGATCTGCTTCGTAGCTGTCGCTATGGAAAGCACCAAATGTGTGACCCGGAAGGAAACCTGGTGGATATCGCCGTCGTCTAAATCTCGGAATTTATCGCGCAATTCGGATTAGCTCATCGGTTTTTATTAGTTCCTGTTATTGATTTTCTATCCTTGCGCCGTGTGGCCGAGTCAAAGCTTCCGGCCGCTCAGAGAGCTTCAATATCATAATGCTCGACATAGCCGACGAAGCTTGAACGTTTGACCGAGCTAGCGCGCGACAATGCGACGAACTAACCAAAGAAGGCGTGGCCTGTATAAAACCACGAACATCTCGATCTCAACGTCAGAAAAGTAATTTAAAAAGTGATAGTGCGCTGCATCGAGCTGTATTGCCAACCTGCTGCCTTGAGCGGTGTTGCTGTACCTGCTGCATGATATTTGCTCGCATCATTTTCAGATAGATCTGGGCGATCCCTGGCAGGGTTGATTTACAAAACCACGCTACAGATGCGCTCTCAATTCATTCGGAAGTGTTATTATTATGTTGACTCGCTCACTCGATAATGTCCGTGGCACGCTGGCTGCCAGCTCGCGCTGGAGTGCATTTAAAAAGCGCCACCCGGCCATGTTCAATGGGCTGGCGTACGGATACCGAGCTTACCGTTCTTACAAGCTGCTTCATTACGGCGTATTCATCCGCGTTTCAAGGCCTGCAGTATGCTGTCTAAAGCGGGTTACATTAATAACCTGTCGCTCTGCGATGAGTACCGCACGGTCAAGGACGCGGTGGTTGAAGTGGGTACATGGGAAGGCGGCATGATCGCCGGGATTGCCGCGCTTCTTGGCAACGGCCGTGCCTTATACTTGTTTGACAGCTTTCATTGCTTGCCGGCGGCGACCGAACATGATGCGTAGCCTTCCGGATGCTCGGCGGTCTCCTGGCAATCGGACCTAAAAAAACCCGAGTTTGCCGATATCGCCGAAGAGAAGAGCCTCAAGGTGGATGTACGATATGCGCAAGAGGCCATGAAATTAAGCGGCGTTTCTCAAGGCGGATTTTCTATCGAAGCATAAGCTCGCAGACGCGATTCACCAGAACCGTAACGGCTATCCGTCCATTCTCAAACATTAGGAGCTGCGACATACTTAGATCACTGGCGCCATCCCGTAGAACGTTCCGGCTTGACGGTTGATCTCGGATCATTGGTTCCGCTTGGCGGGCTACTCGCTGGACCTAAGAATTCCGCTGACAGTTGGATCGGCGCCACCGCAGTCTGGTGACAAGCGGTCTTGATCATAAAAACCAAGAATTTGCGAATTCCGGGAGATTGCCCAGGAAGCCCCCGGCCATGCTAGCTTTCCACTGTATAGAGCGCCACAATCTCCGCGGCAGTCAGCGCTCGGTCGAACAGACGCACCTCATCGAGCCTTCCCTCGTCGAACCGCGACTCGCACGTGCCGCGATAAGCACCGAGATAAAATGAGTCTCCGTCCGGTAGCCGATATCCGATCTCTTCAACCACGGCAGGCGTCGGGGTGCCCACCTCCCGGCCGTCGACAAACAACCTCACGAACTCGCCATCATACGATCCCGCGACGAAATGCCACGAATTGTCCCAGATTCCCGGCCCGGCGTCCGCCGAATAGTTAATGACCCGGCCGTCGGAGACATAAAACAAGAGGCCGCTCGTCTGGCCGGTGTAGAGCGCGTAGGAGGCCGCGATGCAAGCGTTGGCGCCCTTGGAGAGTAGGTAGGCGGGTTCTGACGGCGGCGCGTCGCGGCGAACCCAGGCAGTCACCGTAATCGTGTCCGGCTCGAGAACCCGAGCGTTGCGTATTTCCACGTAGCCGCCCTCGGAGAACGCGAATGCGTGGCCGTCGCGCCCGGCAACGAAGCGCACGCTGCCAACGACCCGGCCGTCGTTTCCGCCGACCGCATCCCTCGCATCGTCTTCGCCGCGCCACCACCCCGCGGGCACGGGTCGGGACGGCGGCTCTTCGGGGGGAGTCAGCGACAGAAGCTCATTGGTCGCCCGAATGAGCGCCTGCCGAACTGCGGGATTTCCCGACCGCAGCGATTCATAGAGGCGGAACGTGCGCGCCGAATCGTCAGCCGGGTCGCCCGCAGATGTCAGGTGCGCCAGCCCGCTCGCCACCCTCGCAGGCGTCACGTCTCTGGATGCCATGATCAGTCTTTTCTGCGCATCGCCGATCAAGCGCCAGAACACGCGCGGCGTGCAGGCCCGGTCCAGATCCGAGATGATGCGGCACATGGCGAGCATGCCGATGTCGCGCCACACCAGAGACCACCAATGCGATCCCGTCCTGTTGATGTTTTCGTTGGCGAGAGCGCGCACTTCATCCGGCGTGCGCCCCTGCTCGAACGGTTCGGAAAGACCTGCCGGCCACATTGCCGGATCGGGGGGATATAACGTCGACCACTCGTAGGCGAACACCGCCCGCGCGAAACCGTAGCCGCTATCGATCTGCGCGGCTGCCACCGGCGACCACCCGTTCCAGCCGAACAGAAACCGGCTGTATTGATCGGTGGGAAGTTCCTGGGTAGCCCACATGCCGTTTTGAATGCGTTGGACGACGGCGCGGAGAAAGCGCACATAGCCGCGCATCTCGCGGCATCCCGACTCCCCCGTCTGCAACGAGCGCGGCGCGACCGCCTTCAGCACGGCGAGCCGGCTGACCATCGCGTACACGGTCGCCGGCAGTGTAAAACGGTAATCCCACACCGGCTTTCCGGGATCAGTGAGGATCTGCTGGCGGTCCGGGTGGAAATGCGCCCAGCTCTGGTTGTAATAAGGCGTGCCGGTCATTCCGACCTGGCTCAGCCCGTTGGCCTTCAGGCTGAACGGACGTAGCCAGAACCCGCCCTCGACGCCGCTTTCGGTAAAGACCTTAACGGCGAAAAGCGAATTGTAATCCGCCTGGGCGATCTTGCTCGCCCACACCGCGCTCTGCGGGCGGTTCTGCTCCGCGTAATCCATCGCGATCTGCAAGGATGCTGCGGAATGCGCCCGCAGGATCGCAAGCTGCTGGCGCCGCGAGTCGGCCCAGGACGCGAGGACCAGATCCTCGATGCTGTTTAGATGGGCATCGATGCGCTCGAGCTTGGCAATGACCGGGTCCTTCTTATGCGGGAAAGCTCCCATCAACTCGGCGATCTTGAGGCCGAGCTCGATGACGTCGCCGACCAGCACGATGCCTTCTGCCGCATCGCCCAATTCTTTCAGCGCTTCGCCTACTCCATCCCCTGCCTCAACGCTACCGCTCATGAGCTGCAGGCCCTTGCCGACGTACGCTGCGGTCAGTTTAGCGGCAACTGCCTCGGTGGCGTCGACCACGGGAGCGCCGCTCTTCGGTTTCGCGACGAGCGTGCCGTCGGTCTCGAGATAGAGACCGGTTGTGGGAATGCGGTATGTCGGATCGCTCATTGTAGCTAATACTCCACTGCTAAAGATTTCGCTCTGCGCGTTCCGTACGATTAAGCCGGGCTGTTCTTCGCGAGGCTCGATTCGACTATAGGAAAGCGAGCCTGTCAAGTGAAAATAGCCGGCGGAGCGGATGAATTTACGCAGAAGCTTCTTAAGCGTGCCGGTAGACTGAAATCAGCGAGCTGATGAAGATCTCTTATCTCGGGATTTGGAATTCGAGTTGGCGAGTGACCTGCCTACGATCGTGACACGTTTCGAACCGAGTGCAGCATTTTACTTTCTCTCGTCGTGAGTGTGTGAAACGCTGGAACAATTGGACGTTTGGAACAACCGAGAATTTGACGTTGAACGTTTGAAACTTGAACTTTGAACGGCTGTTTACTATTGCGGCGACGAAACATCTGAATCACGATCTGGAAGAGACGCTGATTGTCGGCACACGCCGCTTCTACCATGCCGTTGGCGATACAGGCAACGCCGAATTGACACAAGCCGGTGCTTTGGTATCGT
>DASUVS010000040.1:0-13716 GCA_036378835.1 Binatia bacterium
CTCTTGAGGGTTGTCGTCGAAAAATTTTTACCGAAGCCCTCGTCCAGGACCACCAGGCTTGGCCCGGTTCCCAATTCGAATCCGCCGCTGTTGTCAAGATATTGAAGCGACTCGTCGTCCATGAAGAACAACACATAGCCATACGCCTGAATGCCCGCCTGGAAACCGTACGAAGCGGCCAGAGAGCGATAGTAGGCCACGCTCTTGCCGTTTTTGCGCAGGGCGCCGTCGCCATATTGGCCGGCAATGATGAAGCCTCCCTTGACGATGCTCGGGAATACCAGCACTCCCACTGATTTATCCCCCAAGGCTTTGGCTGCCGGAACGTTCTTATACAGGCTGGCCAAGGCCTGTGCGGCATCGCGGTCAATCTGGCTTGCGCTCGCGGCCATCACGGCCGCCGCCATTGCGGCGTCGAATGCAATTGCGCTGATTATCAGCGCGACAAATAGACGTGTTTTTACAAAATGGAATTTCATCATGTCTCCTTCAGTACAACTATGGAGTGCGAGCTTGCCCATGAGAGTAGGTTTACAGGCCCTTGGGCGTGTATGAATGCTCGCAACCGTGATTGCTCGAGCACGACCTATAACGGCGTGCAAGAGCCGAACAGGAGGAAAGCTCCGTCACGATTCACCAAGGTGGCAACTATATCACCGTCGTCTTGACCCAAGGCAATGGTCCAGCCAAATCCAAGCTCGTTGCCCTGAAGCGTGATCTGGTCGTCGCCCTTGTCCATAAACACGATTGCAGTACTTCGCTTTGGCCCTCCGACAGTCTTCTGCGCGAAATCGATGCTCAGAAACTTGGGCGCGCCGATTTCAGCCGGAGGTCCTTTGATACATTCCCGGCCGGCAACGCAGTCCATCGCAAGCGTTGTTGCGCAAATCAGTTTTTTCGATCCGTCGAAGTCGGCTGCGGACACAGTCTGCATGCTCAGTAATATCGCCGCAGCGCAAATAATAAGTTTCATAGGTAACCTCCCGGCGCGCTCATCTCACTTGATGGTGTATCCGCGACCTTCCATGCATGCGCTGAAAGCTCGGTAATGAGTGTTGATCAAGTCTTGATGCTGAGATACGGATTGTTGATTCTGCGCCGCCTGCTGTTGGCGCGCTTGCCTGCCGCCGGCCATGGTGCCGACAACCGCGCCAACTCCGGCCCCCGTGCCCGCATCGCCGGCAATGGCGCCGATGGCAGCGCCGCCAAGGGCTCCGCGCGCAGCGCCGCGAACTCGCTGGCCGCCGCCTGTGGCTGGACCCGTCTGCTGGGCTGGTGGAGTCGATGCGACTACCGCTGGATCGATACCAGTTGTCTGCTTTGCCCAAGCGTAGCAATCCGCATCATCTTTTTTTTGCTGTTGAGCGCTCTGGCCCTTGGCTGGGTAGACAATCGGCTGTTGGGCCGCCGCGGGAACTGTCAATGCCAAGCTTACAAGCTGAATCACAAGTAAACTCCGGGTCTTCATGTGTCCTCCTATAGCTCGATAGCCGTCACCGGCACCCGTGCTTCGATGCTCTACTGCACGAGCGGCACCGTGGCCGCCAGATCGTAGCGCAGCAGGATACGAAATTCGTTTTCGATCTGCAGGTAGCGCGCCGCTTTTCTCACCGGCAACGCTTGCAGCACTTTTGGAGCAAAAGCTCCCCGGCGCTTTCCCTCGTCTTGCTCGAGCGCAATCCACTCATCCAGCAGTTTCTTAGCCTTTTCATCGGTCAGCGACTTGCCTTTGTAATCCGCCGCATAACTCTCGAGTAAGCTTTGCAACCGCTCATTGCTCCTTTGCAGATCCTTCTGGTATTCGTCGTAGACCGGCCAGAACTTCTGCGCTTCCGATTCCGTCAATTCCATGTACTTTGCGACGATCAGCTTTTTATCCGCCTTGAGTTTTTCATGGATAATTTCCAAATTACTGGCCGGCTTGTCCTGCGCCCAGGAACCGGCGGCGTAACCCATGAACAGCGCCAGCAGTGCGACACTAACCAAATTAGTCGGTTTCATCTGTCCCTCTTATATCCATCCGCAAATCGATCCCTTTAAGCAAAGCCCAGTCGCTTTCCTACCACATGTAAGCGACGCCTACTCCACCAAAGAACTGATTCTCGGAACCCCGATCATCGACAATCGGACTGTCGGCAGCATGACTGAATAACCGAGCGTACCGAACCGCTGCGGTGGTTACCCATGAACGGCTCAAATAGAACAGCAGGCCGCCCGAGAGGGCCCAATCTTTTGCGCCACCGCCAGCGGTGTAATGGGGCAGTCCCGATCGGGTCGAGTCTTCCGAATCCACAGCGAAGTAGGTATCCATGTAATCCTTGGTTGCAAAGTTGAGCTGAGTCGTGACAAAAAGATCGATGGGAGTGGATACCGGGTGAAAATAACGAGCTGATCCGGTAAATTTCCAGCCATGGCTTTCGCCGCCCAAATCGTATTGGCCCAGCCCACCGACGATGAACCGATGACGCGGATTCTGGGATAGCCGAAAAACGTAATCGGCAAAAATGCCTCCCTCGATCGTTCCGTCGATTTCTTTCATGCGCTTGACTTGTCGATCATCAATCTGATTATTCCGGCCAAAATGATAGGTGAAAACCGGTCCCAATCTAAAGTTCGGATGATTCAACACATTGAACGACAGCTCGTTGGCCAGTAGCTGTATGTAACGCTCCTGCTTCTGGAATGTGTAGCGGAAGGCGGGCGCGATGCCGAACGTGTAGTCGTCTGATCCCTCATAATCCGGTAGGAAGCCGACGGCCGCTCCGGCCACCCGAGGAGCTTCGATTTCCACCGGTATTAGCGCCTCGCCTGCGGCCATCGAAGATTTAACCGAGCCTGCGAACATTAGCGCGAGTACAAGGACAGTTACTCGTATTGCTGTTTTCATTTTCTTTTCCTTTCTACGTTTCAAAACGTTTGGCACTGTTATTTTTGTTCAAAGGAGTGAGCGCCCTATTGAGGTCTGCCGCGTCACTTTGTGGTGTCTTCTGGATCACCTTTACGGATTTGTGGGAAACGGCAAGCGTGTTCTCATTTCGCATTTTGTCATGCGGCACGCTCGAAAAAGTTTTGCCTTTCAGCTTCTCTCTGACAATCCCAAATGACTCATCGGCTTATCTCCGTCTATGGATCGTTTTGTCCCGAAGGAGATGAATGGTCGCAGTAGTAGCTCTGCCAAACCCACTATAACTAATTGCAACACCATTCGGCTTCGCATCGATCTCCCTATTATCAAAATTCATGGATAATCGACACATCTAAATTATTTATGATCACCACTGATAGCAGAATACCCAGCCGGACGGATATTGGCCTTTGGTCCAATACCAAAACAGCTTGGATGCGCGGAACACCTATCGAAACGTCTCTCGCAGGTACTGGAGCAATCGCGGCAAAAGCGCAAGTTTCGGTGGCGAACGGGGCAATGGACAGGCACGTCGGGAGTCGACCAAGAGTACAATGAACGACTATGAGTTTCGAGGGTAGCATAACGCGGGGCGAAACAGCATATCGGCAGCCGTTCTGAGTTCTTACTCTCCCGCGGGTTCCTGCCGTTCGTCGTCTTCGAAAGCCAGCTTGTCGCGGTCAATCCACGCCGTGAGCAGCTTGTCCGCCACCGCCAATACCACCGGGCCGATGAAGATACCGATGAGACCAAAGGCCAGAAGACCGCCGACGACGCCGGCAAAGATAAGCAGCAACGGCAAGTCCGCGCCCTTTCTGATCAGGATCGGACGCAAAAAATTATCCATGCCGCCGACTATAATCGTCCAGACCAGCATGAATGTTCCCCAACCGGATTCACCCGTCCAATAGAGCCACGCCATCGCGCACCCAAGCACCGGCACCACTCCGATTTGCGCGATCGCCAAAAGAAACATCGCTACGGTCAACACGGCGGCGTAGGGCACATGCGCAATCCCCAAGCCAAGTCCGCCAATAAGAGTTTGGGCTAGTGCGGTCACCACAATGCCGAGCGCAACGCCGCGAATCGTCTGGCCGGCGAGCCGGACGGCGTTTTCCCCGCCCGCCCCTCCGAGCCGTTGCCCGAAGCGCAGCACGCGCAACGCCACAAGCTCGCCCTTGGCATACATAACCGCGGCGAGAATGATGGTTAGCAAAAGCTGCACTAACAACAGTCCGACGTTGCCCACCTGGGCAAGAAACCATCCAATGAATATCCCGGCGTAGGGCGCCGCTTTGGCGGTGAGTTCTTGTATTCCAGAGGCAGCGACACCTTCCCACAGTTCTGCCGTTCTCGGGCCGACCAACGGCAAATCGGCAATCCATTCGGGTAAAGCGGGCATCGTGAAGGTGGCCAGCGATTTTGCCCAGGCAACAACCTCATCGACATTGGAGACAATCGTCCCAACGGCGAAGGTCAGCGGTACGACCAGCACACACAGCAGTAAGAGTGTCATCACAGTAACAGCGAGGGCGCGTTTGCCCCACAGCAACGCTTGTAATGAAATCATCAGCGGCCAGGTGGCCACGACAATCGCCGCCGCCCAGACCATGGCTCCGAGGAATGGGCGCAAGATCCAGAGTGAAGATCCGATTAGGGCGACAATGAAAAGCACGGCGAGCACGTTACGCGCAGTGTCGTGCTGACTTGGACCGAGCTGCGCTATTCGTTTATCGGCACTCATAATCAGGTCGGCACGCTATCCGACTGGAACCGTTATAATCGGGGCGCCTTGTCTGTCGCCGGGTTCAGTCAGGGTGAAAAGAAACATGATAAAAGAAAACAGTCGCTTCGAAGCAAGATCTTTATCATCGATCCAGTACCAGTCTCGCTGATAAGGGACGGCGGCAAAGGCATCCCCGGGGTTTTCAGGAGAGCTGTGAATCCTGATGAGTGGCGCCATCGGAGCGCCGTTGACCATCTCGGCCGCCGGCGTCGGAAAGGTGCGCCGTTCGGCCGTGCTCGCCGCCGGAACTTCGATGTAAGACGCCAGATCGATCAAAATTTCGAGCATGGACCGGGTCAGGAGAGCAATTTCTCTATCGCTCGTTGCCACGGAACCATAAACCACGCTGAACTCCTCCGCCTTGGGATCCAGCCCCAAGAGCTCGCGCACTTCGGCACGAGCCGCCGCGATCTCTGCGTTGGCCTTTTTGCTGAAAACGACCAATGTCGACGTTTGCTCACCGGTTTTCCTTACCCGCAACCCGAGATCGCCGGATTGTTGAATGTTCCTCAACTTCTCCAGCAACGTGTAGAATTCCGGATCGGCATCGCGCGTTCGCGCCCCGCCGCCGTACCTACTGCGGATCCCGTTGATGCTATGCACGGCGAGCCGCATTACCAGATCCACCGGATATCCGCCCTGAAGAAAGTTGAGAATGGCCGTAGGCGGAATCGGCGTCATCAGACTGCGCGCGAACTTTTCACCAGTCAACGGAGAATACGTAATAGTCGGCCGCTCGGCGTATCGTCCCGAACCCAACACGCCATAAAGGGCGCCGTAGGGCCATGGAGGCTGAGCGTTCTGCGTCCAATTGCCGGAAAATCCGAACGACCCCTCGATGCCATATTGGTTGATCACGGAGGCGATGTCGAGAAACACCGGCGCATCGCCGTAGCGCAGTTTGACCAGATTGAGCAGCATTTGCGATTTCCACGAATCAGAGATTGCAGAAATATAGTCGAAGCGATCGCGCGAGACCGTCCCCGGGCCAATGCTCGCGCAGCCGCTGAGGACAATGGTCACCAACGCTATGATTGAGAATCTTTTCCGATACATTGAATTCCCTTTTGCAGTTGTCATGTTTCACGGGTCAGGAAAGTCCTGAAACTCGGAACCTAAACATTCCAGCGAGCGAAGTTGTCAGCTGACATCGAGATTCTCACGCAGGCAATGACCGCCGCGTCCAAATGCGGCCATCGAGCCAATAGTGACAAAAGAGCCCGCCGACACCGAGGGGAGCGAGCCATGCGAGTGCCAGCCAACTACCGCCAACTGCTCCGCCGAAACCGATCACCGGCCACACGATAAAGCAAGCCGCATGTCTGAGCTCGGATCGAAAACCACCTTCTCTTTTGAATAAAGCAGTGCAACAAGAACCGCCGATTGCGCGGTCCGTCTCGTTCTTCGTCGCTCTCTGACTCCAGCCGAGGCGCCGACTCATAGCATAGGCGAAGTAGAGATACTGCACTTCATGATGAACGGCGAGCACCAACAGAAAGGAGATGTTTGACGCGCCAAGCACATAACCGCTGCCGAAGCCCACGGCGTGCGCGAGAACCACCCAAAGCTCGCCGACATGAAGCTGGATGCCGCTATTTTGCGATACGATCGGCAAACGCCTATTGCGGCTTTGACAAAATGTCCACGCAAGATACGCGATCACCCAAGCCGCTGCCGCGATCAACGCAATCGAGGTAACTTCCGCCCCAAGATTCAGCGCCAAGTACGGCTCTCCTTCATATCCCAGCGGCGCCAGATGATTATAGGCAAGGAAAGCCGCCACCATCGGCAGATAAATGGCTCCCTGGAACAGACGATGATGAGCCGGCGAAGCCGGCCCGCCCACGATGCGCTGGTAAAAACGCGCGACGCCGAGGCTTTGCCGGCCGCGGTGCCAAATAGCGGCGCACATCGCGATGGAGGTAAGCAAGAGAGTTTGGCCGTTCAGCGATAGCGTATAGGTGATGGCCACGATCGCCAACGGCACAAGCAGCACATCGAAAGGAAGACGGCGCCACAGCCGGCGCTGTAAAACGGCATGGTAGGTCGCCCCCAAATGGAACTCCGATAACACAAAATCGAGCGCATCGATTTCCCGATCGCCGTGCCAGAAAATGACCAGCGCTGCCGCAATCAAGGCGGCCGCGGCTCCGCCCGAGGCCAGCCAAAAGTCGACCCGACGTGAAAACAGCCAGAGGCGCTGCTCCGAAGAAATGTCAGTTGCCATCGACGTCCTAATTAGAATCCGAAATCGGAAAATCCAAATCAGAAAAATTCACAATACCTAATGGGCTTGAAGTTCGTCCCAGGTTGCTTCGAGGATTTAGATTGTTTCGATTAGCGATTGTCGGCTCGGAGTTTTCTTACTCCTGACGTCTCTCGTCCCCGGGATCGTTTTAGTTGGCTTCATACTAGAACAAAATCCCAAGTAGCTTCCGCAGCAGTTCTTCCAGCGGCATCATCGTGAGCAGCAGCGGCGCAAGCGGCAAGAGTGTCGAGACCACAAGGCGAATGAAAGCGTCCCTGGTAATCGGCGCGATTTGCATCGTCCGAACCACTTCGAAACTATTAACTATATCCGCAAGCGACTGGATGTCGGCGCTGCCGACCAACGGTTCACCGGCCGGCGCGCCGCCGCGCAGCCACTTGTTATCGAACTCGCGAACGTAACGCTCAGCGAGGGTGCCGTACTCGCGATTGCCTATGCGCTTGGTTTGAGCAAGCTGGGGAGCGAAGACCAGCAGCGGACCGATGACCAGGCACAGGAGAAAGATGACCAAGACGGCAATCTCGACCTTCCACTCCGGCAAAGAGGCCCCGAGGTAGAAGATACGATTGGCGATCGGTCCGGCAAGCATGGCACCGTGCGCCACCGCCAGCGGCATGAAGGCATACACGGTGTTGGCGAGGAATCCCAGGCCACCGACGCGGTCGGGATGAGTCGGAACGAGGCTCAACTGGATCCGTGAAACCTGCCAGAGAAAGCGCATCCAGATAAATATCCGATAATACCAACGCACCAGGAGAAACTGGTAGAGCGGCAAACTGACGTACGCATACCACTTTCCGGCAAGCGAGAACTGCAAACCTTCGCCTGACGGCAACGCATACCAGGTGGAGGTCGCGAGAGCCACGTAATGGCGCCAGAAAATCAGAACTCCCACAATGTAAACCAACGCGACCAGCAAGACCTCGGCGATTAGCGAGTTGCGCAGCCGAAACGCCGACTTGATCGCCGCATCGAAGCACGGCAGAGCGCTTCCCGGAACTAGATTACGCTCAAGAAATTGTCTGACGATGAGCCGCATGCGCTGATGCACGACGAGTTCGGCAACGATCAGCAACGGCAAGGCGATCAGAAATCGGACGTGCGCTTCCACGTCCAAAAGAAACGGCACCGCTGCACGGCCGCCCAGCGCCTGTCCTTCCAAAGCGGACAGTGCAAGCAGCGGCAACCAAGCGACCAGCGTAATACCAAGGATGCGTTGCCGCCATAACTCCAACGCGTCTCCCGAGAGATGAGAGCGGCGAAGAAGCTGGAACAGCGGTCCGCCCAGTACGAGCGAGAAGTCCGGCGGTTCCGGGCGCAAGTTAGTGTTCGACGTTGACCCTTCTTGGTTCATATCGCCACACCGCGAATGGCAACCCTTAAATTAGCCGCGTCTCAACGGCGCCGATTGGCCATGGGAGCATATCGGGTTCGCAGCAGCTTCCTCTATTGGACTTTAGTCCAATGGCGATGACGCCATGGGAGGCGTGAAATCGAACGCGGAAAAACAAACTCAAGGCAAAATGCTACCGCGTCCCTCATATCGGCGTTTGGGCCCGACACTGAAGCTTGCAGGAATTGAAGTGCCGGCTCGTTTTCGGCTCACGGCGCGTCGATAGCAACATACCGGGCGAGAGAGCGCTGCTTCCTGTGATCAGGCAAATAATCAACGGCGCTAGAATACGCTGGAGCTAAACCCGGATTCCGCAGTTCAAAAAGACACGGCTCTCAAGCGGCGAGCCCTCCAGAGCGAATGCAATGGGCCAGTGGCTTGGCGCGGCCTGTAATCGTCGGTGTGCAGTGAACTCCGTGGAAAAAATTACGAGCCCTGGACCATGCACCGTAGGCAGCCTGGATTGTTCGCTTCTGTGCCTTCGCTCCTCCGGACTCGCCCCTTGATCAGTACACATCGTTAACCGCTACTGCGGAACCGGAGCTGAATGACACGGTGCGCCGAAACATCGCCGCAAACGGTTCGACTGCCGACTTCGATGCTCCGCGTATGCCAATCCAGGCTGTTTTTTGTTCACGCAAAGACGCGCTGGCCCGTCAATTAAAACAATGCTGCGGCAACCAGGGCACAGAGAAGGTCACCGAACTCATTAGTTCTTGTCAAATTTCGACGTTGAAAAAACCTGCGCTTGCCACGGGCGCATATCCACGTACAGCCCGCGTGCTTCGAGGTCGCTGCCGTCTCGGTCGTACTGCGCGTCGCCCAACAAGTCCCGTAGCTGCCAGCGGTGATCCCGCAGGCCCGAGAAAGGAAGCCGCACGTAGCACTGGCTCTGGTTTGGAGCATAATTCACCACTACGAGCACGCGTTCTTCGTCCGAACCGGACCATGCAAACGCGAGGAAACAATCCCAGGTCCAGTTTCCCTCCCAAGCGCGAACAGGCTGGAGCAGTTGCCATTCGCCACCCCGTATAACCGGAAGGCGAAGCACGGCAAGTAGGCGGTCATAGAACTCGTTCAGGCTTTGATCGACGGGCTCGTCCGGCGCGCGGACCAAATGGGGCGAGATCCGTTTTGTTCGCGCTTCGAATTGCCCTTGATGAAAGAAGCGCAGCGCCGGAGACAGAAAGGTAATAACGGCCGCCGCTCGGTGGATTTCGGGAGTAAACGTGGCCGCCGCTCGTGGTTCGTCGTGGTTCTCGAGAAATCGAGCGAGCTTGTTCTGATAATCCAAGCCAGCGTGAAAATGCTCGCGGACCGGGCGCGCATGCCCTTCGCGCAGACGATCATAGAGCCGTTTGTCATAGGCGTAATCAAAGCCCTGCTGCTGCATCGTCCATTCCATGTCCCAGTAAACTTCGGCCATGAACGTGAATGCAGGAAATTTTTCGCGCACGCGCCGGATCGCTTTCGGCCAGAAGGACTCCGCCTGGATGCCCCAAGTTCGTTCGAAGACTTCCGGCAGAATCAACATCGCCATATCGCAGCGCACGCCGTCGCATTGAGCCGCGATCTTCGATAGCTCGGCGATCATCGCTTCCTGCAGATCAGGGTTGCCGTAGTTCAGCTGCAGAGTATCGGGCCAGCCGTCAAAATATGGGTCGCGCCCGTAGGCGAGCACCAGCTGGCCGTGTTTCGTTTGCATGCGGCAGTAGTTCTGCGGTGCGCGAGCCAAATCACTCTCGCTGCCATGGACAAAGTAGTCCGGAAGGTCGTCGGCCCACGGGTGATCCGGGGCCATGTGGTTCGGAACAAAATCGAGCATCAACTTCAGTCCGCATTGCTGCATCCGCTGTCGCAACCGTGCGAGCGCCGCGGGCCCACCCAGATCGCGGTGTACGGTGTAGTCTTGAATAGCGAATCCGGAGCCCGCGATGTCTTCTTCTCGCAAGTCCGGCAGCGTCTGTTCAAAGTCCTTGCGCCACTCGGGACTCGCGCGCGAGATCGCCTGCGCCGCTGGTCCGGTCTGCCACACGCTCAAGAACCAGATCCAATCAAATCCCATCTCTTTAATGCCATCCAATTCAGCGTCAGGAATATAGTCCAAGGTTGCCCGCTTACCGTGTTTCCGGGAAAGCTCGGTCAGCCAAACGCGGGTGTTGATCTGGTAGAGCGAAGGATAGGTTGTTGATGCCACAATTGGTATTGCTCAAAGATTGCTACTGCTTCCAGACACTGTCCGGGAAAGACTGAATAGATAACGTCGGCGAACGGGCTTGTTCACTGGCCGCTTACAGCCTTGCTTTGCGAACAAAATATAGATACGCGCCGACATTCACGAAATTGATCACTACACCGATTATGTTCCAGACGACCACCGGCCGTGAAACAATCAACAAACCGTAGTAAACCCAGGCGATTTGAAAAACGCCCATGATGCCCGCCATCCTCGGGTTCATCCCAGCGCTTGAGCGCCGCTTGAGCATTGCGATCAAGTCGGGTACGGCGGCAAAGGTCGTTCCAAATCCGGCCACCAAGCCAACGATCTCAGACCGCTGAAACCGGGGGGCAAGCAAGCTCGAGGTGTCGCGTATCACCAGGTCCTCACAGCCATAAAGTGTAAGAACGCTCAGCAAGAGAACACCAAGCGTCACTCTGTTGGGCTCATTCATATTCACTTCCGCAACTTCTATAGCGGCTCCTAATTACCTTGTGCTCTCAGGCTCTGCCTGCTCATAAGTTTGCAGACAGGTTCGAACGATAAGCATTGATGTTCATCTGACATGGGGTTTCACGGATCGCGCATTGCCTCTCCTTCCTTCCCGTCCCTCTTTTCTCCGCCCACTTGCTCGCGCACTACCCGGTCGATAAGTTGTTCGCGGTCCAACTCCACATCTTTCGCTTCGATGCGTCCGAAGATATCGATGAGACGCGCGATCAAGCCGGTCCATCCGGTCTGGTGGCTGGCGCCAAGACCCGCGCCGTTGTCGCCGTGGAAGTATTCGTAAAATAGAATCAGATCGCGCCAGTGCGGATCGTCCTGAAACTTAGCCGTTCCACCGTAAACGGGTCGGCGTCCATTTGGGTCGCGCAGGAAAGTGCCCGCCAGACGACGCGAGATTTCCTGCGCCACTTCAAATAGCGTCATGTACCGCCCCGAACCGGTCGGACACTGAACTTTGAATTCATTGCCGTAGAAACTGTACAGGTTCAACAGCGCCCGAATGATCAGCGCATTAACCGGCATCCACACGGGGCCGCGCCAATTGGAATTGCCGCCGAACATGCCGGTATTTGATTCGCCCGGCAGGTAGTGAACCTTGTATTCCTGACCCCCGACCTGAAACACAAACGGATGTTCCAGGTGATAGCGCGATAGAGAACGGATGCCATGAGAGCCGAGAAACTCATTCTCGTCGAGCAGGTAGGCGAGCACGCGCTCGAGCTTCTGCTTGTTGAGGATCGACAGCATACGCCGCCCTTTGTAGCCGATGTAACCATCGCTGGTCGGGGCCACATGGGACACCAACTCGGGATGGCGTTTGCGGAACAGGGCGATCATCTCCGTCAGCCTTGGGAAACGTTCATCGGCCTTGGGCGGGAACACCGTAGACGCACAGAGCGGCAGCAATCCTACCAACGAACGTACCTTCAAGCGCATTGCCCGCCCGTCGGGCAGCCGCAATAAATCGTAGAAGAAGCCGTCTTGTTCGTCCCACATCTCGTCGTGATGCTCGCCGATGCGGTCCATCGCGTAAGCGATCCACATAAAATGTTGGAGGAACTTAAAGGCCATATCTTCGTACATGGGATCGTATTCGGTCAGAATGAGGGCCATCTCCGCCATGGTTTGGCAGTAAAACGCCATCCAGGCCGTCCCGTCCGCCTGCTCCAAAAAGCCGCCCGTGGGAAGTGGGGCGCTGCGATCGAAGACACCAATGTTGTCCAATCCCAGAAAGCCGCCGGCGAAGACATTGCGCCCGGCGGGATCCTTACGATTCACCCACCAGTTGAAGTTCAGCATCAGCCCCTGGAACGATCGTTCCAGAAAACGCAAATCTGCACGGCCGAGGGTCTGCTCGGTCTTGTAGAGAAACAGAGTTGCCCAGGCGTGCACCGGCGGATTTACATCGCTGAAGTTCCACTCGTAGGCGGGAATTTGTCCGTTGGGGTGAAAATAGAGACCGCGCAGCATCAGCAGCAGCTGCTCCTTGGCGAAATCGAAGTCCACCAGGGAAAGCGAAATCGTGTGGAAAGCCAGGTCCCAGGCCGCATACCAGGGGTACTCCCACTTGTCGGGCATTGAGATCACATCGCTGTTGAGCATGTGAAACCATTCCGCATTGCGCCCGCCGTTACGGGGCGATTCCATGAGCGGATGACTCCTGTGCTCGAGCAGCCATTGATCCAGATCGAAGTAGTAGTACTGCTTGGACCAGAGCATTCCCGCCAGCGCCTGACGGTGCACCCGTCGCTCGTCTTCGTTCAAAGAGTTCGATGAAATGCGCTCGTAGAATTCGTCGGCATCGGCAATCCGGCTTTTGACTGTTTGCTCGAAGCCGGCAAACGGATTCTTGAGCTCGGCGCCAACGAGGCGCAGCCGGACAGTCTTGTTTCCACCGCCGGGCACGTCGAGTATATAGTGAGCCGCAGCCTTGGTACCGAGCTTAGCGGGATTGACCGCCGCACTACGTTTCGAGATAAGGTACTCGTGGAAGGCATCCTTGACGTAGGGCGTAGCGTTGGACTCGCCCCAAAGACGGGCCGCATTACTGTCATTCTCAGTGAAGAGCAACTCCGGGACGCCCTCGCAAAACAGCCAGTAATCGCCAAGCTCATGGTGGGTAGCGCGAATCGCGCCGGGCCCCACTTCCCGTAACGACGGCTTCGACTGATCCTCGCCCCACGACCAGGTGTTGCGGAACCAGAGTGTCGGCAGGACACGAACTCGCGCCGCTTCAGGCCCGCGATTATGCACCGTAATGCGGACGAGAATGTCTTCGGGGCTCTCCTTGGCGTATTCCACGAAGACGTCGAAGTACCGGTCGTCGTTGAATATGCCGGTATCAAGCAGCTCGTACTCAAATTCTTCACGCGACCGTCTTCGGTTGGTCTCGACCAGGTCCCTGTACGGATACTCGCGCTGCGGGTACTTGTATAGGTATTTCATGTACGAATGAGTGGGCGTGCTATCGAGGTAAAAGTAATACTCTTTGACGTCCTCGCCGTGGTTTCCCTCGCTGTTGGTGAGCCCGAACAAGCGCTCTTTGAGGATCGGATCCCGCTCGTTCCACAAAGCCAGCGCAAAACACAGCCGTTGCTTTTCATCGCAGATTCCGCCGAGCCCGTCCTCGCCCCACCGA
>DASUVS010000041.1:0-18855 GCA_036378835.1 Binatia bacterium
GCCACGCTTAGAGTGATGCCTTGCTTGTTGAGCTTATAAAATAACGCCGTCATGGCTTGCAGGCCGGAAGTGTCGATCAAAGGCACCCCGCGCATCGAAAGAATAAGCGCATGAGTGCGTTCGAATCGGGCAAAGGCTTCGTTGAAATTGCTGGTAGCCGCGAAGAACAGAGGCCCGGTTAGGTACGCGACTCTAACATGCCGGCAAGTGCCGGCGTTCTCGATGCCTCGCTTGCGCAACTTCTCCGGGTCCACTTCTTGAACATCGATATCGATGCTCGCGCTCTGATTTAAAAATATCGCGCCCGATATAAACGCTCCAAGTAAAATCGCTTCCGTCAAATCCAGAACAACCGTGGCCACCATGGTGACCAGGAACGTAATCATGGCGGTTTTAAAACGGTGAGTGAAGATATAGTGAATCGCTTCCCATTCATTCATGTGCCATGCCGTGACCATCAGGACGCCGGCGAGGGCGGCTAGCGGAATGGTTGCCATAATCGGTCCGAGCAAAAACATGGAGGCCAATAGCCCTAGGGCGTGCACAATGCTGACCATCCGCGTCCGGCCGCCGGACTTGATTCCAACACTACTGCGGGCAATGGCCGCAGTAGCCGGCACGCCGCCGAAAAATGGGATGATTGCGTTGCCGATGCCTTGCGCAATCAGTTCCTGATTAGCCTGCAAACGAATTCCCGTCATGTTGCTCGCCACTGCGCCGCACAGCAAACTCTCCACCGCGCCCAATGCGGTAATCGCCAGAGCCGGCGCGACAAACACTTGTAGTTGAGCCCAGGGGATTAGGTCCCATGTCAACCGTTGTTCGAGCAACAGAGTTTTTGGAATATCGCCTATGACCCCGACCGGCCACCCGAACGCCGCATTGACAACTGTTGCGAGGATGATTCCCGAGAGAGACCCCGGAAAGCGAACGCTCCAAGACTTTGGCCAGAAGACCATCATGAGGATCACCACGGCCCCGAGCGTGAGAGCATGCCAATCCGGATTCAGGCTGGTAGTGAAATAACCAAACAGCTTTAAAGCCGCAGAACTCGCGGGCGCTGATTGCACGCCGAGAAGATTATCGATTTGCCCGATTGCAATGATGAGCGCAATGCCGGAGGTAAAGCCGGCGATGACGGGGGCGGGAACAAATGCGATAAAGCGACCTAACCGGGCCATACCGATGACCAACAAGAAGATGCCGGCCAGCATCCCGGCAAACCAGATCCCTGATAACCCGTGTTTTTCCGCTAATACGATCAGCACCGCGCTCATCGCCCCCGTCGGACCTGAAATCTGATAGGGAGCCCCTGAAAGGCCGCCAATGATCAAGCCTGCCAATATCGCGGTGATCAAACCCGCGCTGGCATTCGCACCTGACGCGACACCGAACGCCAGCGCCAGTGGCAATGCGACTGCAGCGACTGTCAAGCCAGCAAGTAGATCCTGGCGGAATTTTGGAATGTTATAACCGGCGAAATCATGCCTGAGGAGTTGAGGAAATGTATAGTGCGTCATCTGATGATGCCTTAAAATGCCTCCTGTTGCGGAGCCCGAGTTCGCACGTGCGCTCGCGCGCGGCAAACCAGCGGTTATATTGTTGAATAGATGATTGGATGGGTCGCTAGCCGTTTACGTGGCTGATATTATAGGCGCGCCCGAGCCACTGATCAAGGTTGCTCTACGAATTTCGCACACGCCGGAAAGTTTATACTAAAGGAAAATAGTGGAATGAAAATGACTTTCTGCTTGTCCGGGGAAATCTATAATAATCTGCGGCGGCTAGATAATCGTGCCGTCAGGAATCGTTGCATTCTTGATGATCACGATAATACCGTTGCGAATGACGAAGCCAAGATCCTCGCGATTACCTTCCTGCACGTGATCCTGGTTGACCATCCGGACGTTCCGGCCGATACGCGCGTTTTTATCGATGATGGCTCGTCGAATGGTCGTGTTGGCTCCAATCCCCAACGGCACCTTTCCACTCTCCACCGTCTGTAACCGTTCTTGCGGCGATTCGTAGAAGTCTGATCCCATTAACAAAACATTGTCGATGACGCAGCCGGTTTCGATGCGCGATCGAATTCCGATTACCGAGCGCTTTACCGTACATTCCCGAAGGATGCAGCCCTCGCCGACCATGGACTCGACAACGTTGCAATCGAGCAACTTCGTCGGCGGCAGATAGCGCGACCGAGTATAGATGGGCGCCTTTTCATCATAAAAGCTGAATGGCGGGCTCGGCTGCTGCGTGAGCGCCAGATTCGCGTTGTAAAAGGCTTCGATGGTTCCAATATCTTCCCAATAATCTTTAAAGAGATAGGCCTGCACGTTGTGATTTTTCAGAGCAGCCGGAAGGATTTCCTTGCCGAAATCCGTCCGATCAGGGGATTCTTGCAGCAGATCGAACAGAACCTGCCTCTCGAACACATAAATCCCCATTGAAGCAATGTAGGGAAGCGTGCTGGCTTTATCCGCCGCGAGCCCGAGCGCGCCGGTGTCAACCTGCATCGCCTTGAGACCCTCCCCTTTGGGCTTTTCGCTAAAAGACTGCACACGTCCTTCCCTGTCGATCTTCATCAAACCGAAGTCCGAGGCCCCATGTTCCTCCACAGGGATAACGGCAAGAGTCACGTCGGCTCTAGTTTCGCGATGGCGACGAATGAAATCCGCGTAATTCATCCGATAAAGATGATCGCCTGATAAAATCAGGTACTGATCGACATCCCATTCGGCAAATAACCAGCAATATTTCCGCACCGCGTCCGCGGTGCCCTCGAACCAGTTTGGGTTTTCCGGCGTCTGCTGCGCAGCCAAGACTTCGACGAAACCTTGCTGGAATCCGGCCATGCCATAGGTTCGCGTAATATGCCGGTTGAGCGAGGCCGAATTGAACTGGGTTAATACATAGATCCGTTGGATCTCCGAGTTGATGCAGTTGCTGATGGGGATGTCGATCAAGCGATACTTGCCGGCAAGAGGAACGGCCGGCTTGGCGCGAAGTTTTGTCAAAGGATACAGCCGGGTTCCGGCGCCTCCGCCCAAGATGATGGCTAATACTCTTTTCACGAGGAACTCATCCTTGCCTTACACTAGTCGCAAATGCTCTCATGTCAACCATTCCAACCCGATAAAGATTACTTTAGCCAATTCGAACCAATTCTCTCATGACGCGCACAGCCGATCGATGAAATCGCTTTTTATCGATCGCATGCACTAAGCGGGCGGTCAGCAAATCTTCCCGGTTCACCGCCCGAGCTTTATTTTCTTCAACGCGAACTCCCTCAACGGCGAACCGTACGCCGCCGCTTAGGGATTTACCGGTGGACCGCCACAGCACTGAAGCGCCCCAGATCAACGGTTGAGCAGCGCCACCGCGATCACACCCACAACCAATCCGACTTTTCTGATGTTCGATAATTTTTCATTGAAAAGCAGCATCGCGAGTCCGGTGCTCACAGCGACCACTCCGACGCTGTACATCGGGTATAGCTGAGAGCTTTCCCAACCTTCCAGCGCTAGCGCCTTAATCAGGGTGTAAACTGCCACATAATTCACCACCCCGAGAATCAGCCCGGCGACAACATGAACCAGACGGAATTGTTTGAAAATGAGCAAGCGGCGCGCGGAACAGATCGCCAGAGCGGTCAAAAAGCCAAAAAGAAAACCCGCCATCACATAATCATGAAACGATGCCTCACTCAGATAGTGGGATTGGGCGTACTTGATGACAATGAAATAACAACCGAAGGTCAGAAATACTAACAGCGGAAGAAGCTTCAGCCCAAGCGGGCGCGTTGTCGCCGACTTTTCTGTCGATGCGGTGCACAAATACAGAGACAGCAGCGCCGCTGCCAAGCCGGCGATTTTCGCGGCACTAAATGAGTCGCCATAAAATAGGAATGCCAAAATCGAAGGTATGGCCACCGACAGACGGCTCGCCAGGGCGGCGACCGAAACACCGACTCGCTGCGCGGTGTACGCCAGCAGGAAAAAATTGATTGCCAGTATGCCACCCTGGAGCATCGCCAGCCAAAGCCATGGCGCGCTTGCCAACGTGCTTAGAGCTAATGGATGGCCGCCCCAGACGCCGCCGGCGATCACGCATGTCAAATAGTTGATCGGAATCGCCCAGAACACGTTGACCCGCCAGTCGGCAAAGCCGCGGAACAGTACGGGGATCAAACCCGATCCGATAATCGCCAAGAGCAAATAAATCATCGTCTAGAGTACGCCACGGAAAACTCTCATGTGCTTGGTTAAACTATCGGCTCGCGTCGGTGTATCGGGTAGCGTGTTCGCCTGGGGATTAATCCGGATGACGTTTCTTCACTGACAATTATGACTTCTCAGGAGGCGCGCCGATGGTTCAGAGTAGCAATTTTCGCGTCGGTTTCAGACCTGGCGGCCTCGCTTTCCTTAGTGTCGCGAAGGCAGCGCACCTAGAACGACAACTGGTTCACACGGTCCATCAAGTCACGGTTGCCGTGCTTGGCATCGGACAATAACTTTTCCGCATCGTGACGCTTGAGTTGGCGATTGCGCATCAGTATCTCACCGTCGACGATCACGGTCCGCACGTCACTTGCCTTAGCACAGTGAACGATCTGGCTGAAAAGATCATTGATCGGCTGGACATGAGTAGTTTCCAAATCGACCAGAATCAAATCGGCGCGCTTGCCGACCTCGACTGTGCCACACAGCGAGGCTAGACCAAGAGCGGCAGCGCCACCCGCAGTCGCCATTCGCAACACCGCATACGGCTCGATTATGCCGGCGTCTTGATGATGAACCTTTTGCAACAGCGACGCGGCCTTCATAGTGTCGAACAGGTCTTGCGAATGATTGCTGGCCGCCCCATCCGTGCCCAGCGCGACATTGACACCCTGGCGCAACATCTCCACGACCGGTGCGACACCATCACCGAGCATCATATTGCTCACCGGATTGTGCGATACCGAGGTGCCGGTTTGCTTGAGTATGGCGATCTCTTCTTCGCTGATGTGAACGGCATGAGCGAAAATCGAATTATTTCCGGGAATGCCGAAGCGATGCAGGAACTCCACCACCCCTTTTGCACCGTGTTCGTTCTGCGCGCATTCCAACACCGACTTTGACTCGGCGACATGGGCGCTGATACCGATCCCGGCCGCATCTGCGAATTGTCGGATCTCTTTGAGCAGATCCGGCGTCGTATTGATCGGCGGTGTATTGGGCCCGGTCATAAAACCGAGCCTCTCTTGGTTTTTATGGCGCGCAAGCACGGCTTCGATTCGGGCGAATGCATTTTCCGGTGTCTCGCGCGTGCAGTCCGGCACAATTTCTCCAGTGTCCATAATCGTCCGGGCAAAAATTGACCGCAGCCCCGAATCTTGAATCGCCCGCACCGATTCGAACGCGCACTCCGGATGGGGATTAAGGAAATTATGTTCACAAACCGTAGTCACGCCGCTGCGAATCGCCTCAACGCAACCCAGCAGCGAACCGGTATAGAAATGTTCCGGCCGTAACACTCGCGCAGCGCCATAAATACGCTTCAGCCAAGGCATCAGCGGCAGATCTTCCCAGACTGCCCGCAACAACACTTGATAAAGATGGGTATGGGCGTTGACGAGACCAGGAAGGAGAACGCAGCCATCGGCGTCGATTAGCTCATCTGATTTTACCGCAACAGGCGCTCCCGCGGCGACGGCGGTTATAACCCCGTCTTTCACCTGCGCATAGCCATGAAATGACCTCTTCTCCTGCGTCATCGGCACAATCAAAGCGTTAGTAATAATGAGCTCGCTCACTTCTCTGCACCTTTCCCGAGCCGTCACTAGAAATGGCTCAATTTAGTTCCCGGCTGGATCCGAAGCCGTGGTGGTTGCCGCATCATGCCGCTATGCGATACTCGAACAATGCCTGACGACCGTTGCTTCAGCGCTGGAGTTGGCGACATCTTTCGCTCCAAGCAAGGTTTACGAGTGACGAAAAGTATACGCGGCCAGCACAGTCGTCAACACCTCGGAGCAGTCAAGGTCCAAGCAGACTAGCTCTTGACGAAACATCTGTCCGGGGAATAAGCTCGGAAACAGTTCGCCGTGGTCTCCCACGGTGAAAAATAAACAGGCGAGGTGATCCATGTCGCAGGAAACGAAAGTCTTTAAATATCGGACGCCGCAATTCGACGGAGTCAAAAAAACCCTGCAAGTCTGCAACAGCGATCTAATGAAGGTCCAAGTGCAGGTGGTAAAGGATGGCGGCGAGAACAACTTACACTCGCATACCGGGGACGATGCTTTCTGGTACGTGATCAGCGGCGCCGTAAAGTTTTATGGCGAGGGCGATGAAGTTATTGGTGAATTTAATAAAGGCGAAGGCATCTTGATTCCACGCGGATTCAAGTACTGGTTTGAAAGCTCGTCGAGCGAACCGTTGGAAATTCTTCGTGTCACTGCCAAGGATCAAAAGGTCGAGAATCAACGAGTTGACCACTCAGCCCAAAAACAATGGATGGTTGATCAAAATACTTTCGGGACGCGGACGTAAACCAGGAGCCACTTCGTCTCTAAAACGCAACATGATCCATCGAACGTTTTCTCAGTGATGGGACATGCTTGGGGATTTTGGGGCCTTCTGTGTCATTTGCGATAATTTCACGGGACAGTGTTTTTGGGTACGGCGCTTGCTTTTTCCGCCAAGCATGGAATTCATTTGCCAACATTGCGACGAAGTTGCCACAGGCGAGAAGTACCGGGTGATCAGTGAGGAAAACGGCCTGGTATTTCTAAACATGGTCGTTTGCCGCTCTTGCCAGCAGCAGGCCAAACAACTCGGTTTACATGCCGAACGAATCACCTATAGTGATCGTTCTCATTCGCGCCACTCCCCGCCCGCCGATCGATTGATGGTCGGGCATTCGCATTCATAGTCCTGGCTTTGCCGCTTGCGGTCTGAGTAGCCGGAATATCCGTTCCAGTTACTCATCCGTGAGCCGGGCGGCGTGCTCTCGTGTAAGTAGCTAGGGCCAGCGTCGTGAGTGTCTGCCTACTTCAAGTCAGAAGCAAGCCACTCAGAACAGGTCGTGCTCGATTGAGAGATACATCAGAGCACCGTAGTTGTCTGCTTTCCGGTTGAGACCGATCGGGGCGGCAACCCCGGCGATTATTTGCAGCATCGGCTGATCGACAATTGCTGCACGCACGCCCGGAGATAAGACGGGCTCGAACGTTCGTCGGGTACCGCCGTTATCGTCGATGCTTTCTTCAAAATCGCCGAGCCATTCCAACATAAGATGCACACGGCGTGAGACCGCGTAAATCGCGCTGGCGCCCAGGTTGTACGATACCAGTGAGTGCTTGGATGAGAGACCGCCGCTCTCTAGAGGCGCCCGAGCTTTGGGCAAGTAGCTCAATCCGAAGTTGCCGTGCAAGGCGAACTGCCCGTTAATCTTTTTGCTGAAAGGCAAACCCCATTCATAGCCGACAACTCCATGCCCGGTCCCCCGCCTGCGGCTGCCGGATGGCAGAATCAGGCTGAATCTAGGGGCGAAAGCAAGTTCGGATTCCTCCTCTTTCAAGAGTTGATAGCGGTAATTGAGCAAGACGTCGCCGAGACCATTTTGCCGATCCCCGGTTTCAACCAGGTGATAGGATGGGATCGTGTAAGAAAATTGATGGTTTTGCGAAAAAATCGGCCACTCCTGAGTGAAATTAAACTCCCAGCCCCGTCGCCGCGAATCATTGACGTACTGCGCCGTAAAAATATGTTGAACCACGCCGGGTTCTTGATTGTACGCCTCCTCGATCAGAAAACTATTGTCCTCGATAACGTCAATGGGTCTTTCTTTCTCAGCCGCGATAAGACCTGCCGGAAATAGATAAATCGCCAGTGCCGTTACGATCCAGTAGAAGAACTTAGTGCCCATATGGGAAGCTTCAATATCTTTCAAGCAAAGCCTCAAGCCGGCCGCGCGATTGGTATCCAGCGTGGCTGGAGTTGAACCTGTGTTGTCGGAAGGCAATTGTCACAACTTCCCACAACGAAGATGGCATGTTGCGCTCTATCCCGGATAGAGTTCTTTAACGAATCCTTCCTTAATCAACTGCTCGAGCGGCGCGAGATCGTAAAATTGTTTAGGATCGGCGCCTTTAGCCTTGGGATTTCGCAACGCAATATCTTCCAACACCGATTCCATCTCTGGTTGGGTTATGGTCGGCACATTTCGGATGTAGCCGAGCACATAACTCTTAAACGCGCTATTCAAGAGCCTCGTGTCGGTGTTGCGCGTGTATTTGCCCAAAACTTGGACGGTGAAATCAGGATTGGCTTTGGCGTATTTGATTCCTTCAAGCGTTGCTTTGAGAAATCGGTTCAG
The DNA here is from genome assembly GCA_036378835.1 of Binatia bacterium. Classification (GTDB taxonomy): domain Bacteria; phylum Desulfobacterota; class Binatia; order UBA9968; family UBA9968; genus WHTF01. The sequence continues at coordinate 8,365 of DASUVS010000041.1, forward strand.
CGTCTGCGGCCGACTTTTAATGAAGGCGCCAGTGGTCACCAGAGCCGTCCCAGGATAGCGGTACTTGATCTCGCCAAGGTTCAATAATTCTTTGTATCCGAGTTCTTTGGCTCTCTCGAGAGTCGGTGACGAGATCAACCCGCCTTTGATGACGCCTTGCTGCATGAACAGCAAAATCTCCGGCACGCCGCCGGTTTGAATCATCTTGATGTCAGTCGCCGCATCGAGGCCAAACTCACTGACGGCTTTTCTCAAGCCAATGTCGGTTAACGAGCCGAAGCGGCTTACTCCGAATGTTTTGCCCTTGAGATCCTGCACTCGAGCGATATCGGGAGTCGTCACGAGACTCATCGGCACAACATTGATAGTCGTGCCAATGATGGTTACATCCGCGCCAGATAATCGGGAGAGAACTGCGGCAGCCCCCGAGCCTTGTACGATCTGCGTGTCGCCGGAAACCAGCGTGGAGATCGCCTGAGCGCCCGAGACATAGACCGTGTTTACGTCAAGGCCGTACTTCTGATAAATCCCGGCTTCTTTCGGTATCCAGGTGGAAACCGATGTCGCGGCTATCGATGAATAACAAACGTTAAGCTTTTCGAGTTCGGCGCCATGCGCAAAGGGCGGGCTCCATCGTAAGATCAACAGCGCGGCGATGACCAACCCGCTACCAATTTTAATCCGATTCATCGGAATACTCTCTAATGATTCATGGGACGCAACCATTCATCAGCGGCGACCATAGGAAAGGCACCGGATGATGTCAAGATATTCGGCACAATCGTTCGCGATTTCTCACATGGAGAATACAGGCGGGGATTCGCCGAGCAGCGCTCGGCAAACGAGGGAATGACCTACGATGGTGATCGCCGAAGAGAGAATTACTGACGACTTGATTTGGAAAAGGGTGTCCCCAGCCTGGGGACACCCTTGGGTGCTAGCCACAAACTCGAGCTGAGGAGGTAAAGCCCGAGCTGTGCTCCGGGAACGGGATGCCGCTATCGCATTCGCGCCATGGCGAATTGCAACTTCTTGAGCTCGCCCTCAAGATAGAGGTCTTTAATTTGGTGCCGGTCGAGATGCGCGTCTAGGAGTTCCACCGGGAAAATCTTGGTACCACATCGATGGCAGACTGCAGCATTATAGGTGCTGTTCTCGCAGCTGATCTGAATATATTCGGCCGTCTCTGATGTTTCCATTTGTCCCTCTCTGTCGTGCATTTACCATGCGTTTCCAGTGAAGAAGCAATCAACATGCCGCGATTCAAAAATTAGTAGGCGCGTTCTAAGACACTGATTTTCTTTTGAAAATGAACCAAGAGAAATTAGAAGACGCTGAGACCCAGCGACTACAGCTATCAAGCAATGTCCACTCAACGTCTACCATTGACATTTTTGTTCTGCCGTTCGATAGCAAGTTGATGATCGATCCGTCGCCGATACCATCCGACAACGTGGTGTTCTCAGAAACTCAGGCAGGTCGTTTCACTCTGGGTTACATCAAACTAAACAATCCGCGGGCGCTAAACGCGCTCACCCTCGCGATGTTCCGCGAGATCGAAGCGACTTTGCTGAGATGGCGCGCGCGAGAAGATCTGGTCTGCGTCGTTTTACACTCCGATTCCGAGAAAGCCTTTTGCGCCGGCGGCGACGTTAAGGCACTGGTATCATCGCTCCAGGCGGGATCGGATCTCGACTCGGGCGCTCAATATTTCACGGCAGAATACTTAGTAGATTATCTCATCCACATCTATTCCAAGCCGCTCCTCTGCTGGGCTGACGGAATCGCCATGGGCGGCGGTATCGGTATCATGAACGGAGCAAGCTACCGGGCGGTCACCGAGCGCACGCTGATGGCCATGCCTGAGATCACCATAGGGCTGTTTCCAGACGTAGGCGGGACCTATTTCCTAAATCGGTTGCCGGAAAATTTGGGATTGTTCCTTGCGCTGACCGGCGCTCGCTTTGACGGGCGAGATGCCGTCGCCATCGGCATGGCCGACGGCGTCATCGCATCGGACAAGAAATCGCAAGCGCTGGATGGATTAGGAAATCTCGAATGGAAATCAGATGCGGCTTATGACAAAGAAATTTTGCGACGTCATCTCTCGCGCTTTGCCGAATCGCCAACGAGCAGCGAATCCGCGGTCATGCAGCGGCTTGAGACCATTCGATCGTTGACCGAACAATCCAGTATTGAAGCTGTCGATGCCGCGTTACGTGGTTGGTTCGGTAAAGACGAATGGATCAAAAGCGCGATCGCCGGTTATTTTAGCGGTTCACCGACATCGGCAAAGGCGATCTTTCGACAGATCAACGAAGGCAAAAAGCTCAATTTGAAACAGGTCTTTCTGCGCGAATGGGATATGGCTTTGAATTTTTGCGCGCGCTCCGATTTTCGCGAAGGTGTCAGAGCTCGCCTAATCGATAAAGATCAGAAGCCGCAATGGCGACCGCCGGTTCTCGGCCAAGTCCAAGAGGCCGAGGTCGAGCGGCTCTTTGCTAAACAGCATGGCCAGCCTGATCTTCTGTCGCAAAGATTTGCCGAATTATAGTGGGCCATATCAGTGTGATGGGTCACAGAAACTATCATTTAGCTTCCGCATGCAACCGCCTTGACCGGATCAATACGGCTGAAATATAACCGTCAAGAGAGAATTCCAGCAAAATTACGCAAAGGAGTTTCACGATGTGGCTTTCGGCTCTGTTAGTCGGCTTGCTCATGCTCTTCTCGAGAGAGACCGGTTTCTCCCAAGATGCCAAGTTGATCGAAGCCGCAAAAAAGGAAGGCGGCAAGGTGATCGTCTACACATCCATGGAAACCTTCACCGCCGATGCGATTAAAGCGGCTTTCGAGAAAAAAACCGGGCTGCAAATGGAATACTGGCGCGGCGGCTCAACCGAAGTTCTCGATCGCTCTCTGGCTGAGTTTCGCGTCGGCAAACCCCTGTTCGATGTGGTCGCAATGACCGGCGATCACATGCACCTCTTAGCCAAGGAAGGCGTGTTCGTAAAATACCAATCACCTTCGTTCAAAGGCTTCGCTAAAGACGCAATTGACCCAAATCTCGGAGCTCGTTACCGAAACGTGCTCTACGGGGTGATATACAACAAAGCCAACATCAAAGCTGCCGAAGCGCCAAAAACACTGGAGGATGTCGTCAAGCCGGAATACCGCGGCAAGCTGGTCATGCCCCATCCGGTGAACCACACATTGACCACCCAATGGCTCGCCAGTTTGGACAAGATTATGCCTAAACCCAGGGCGGAAAAGTTCATCCGTGATTTAGCGGCTGCAAAACCAATATTTGTCGAATCCATTGTGCCCGCCGCCGATCGGGTCGGCACCGGTGAAACACCCATTGGGATTACTTTCGCGCGCTTCGTCTTGACCTATAACAAACAGGGCGCCAATCTCGATTATGTCCGCGACTACAATATGCTCGGCGACGGTCAGTACATCAGCCTTGGATCCAAGGCTCCGCGGCCGAATGCCGGCAAAGCTTTCATCGATTTCTTTCTCGACGAAGAGAGCATGACGATTCAGGCAAAGACCGGCGAGTTCGTCAATCGCCAAGGTATTTATCCGCCTCTGGCGGATGCCGATAAAATTAAGTTCGTGCAGATGTACCCGTTCAGCAAAGAAGATTACGAAATCAAAAAGAAAGAATATCAGAAGATTTTTCTACAATGAGCGCTCGACCCATGGCGCGCGAATAGATATTCTGAAACCAGTTTCTCAGCCGGTGTTATCCGGCCGAATAGTCTTGCAAGAGTTTTAACGCATCAATTCAGGAGGCACCCAATGGCGGATTTGGTCATCGATGCAGACGGACACATCATGGAGCAGCACAAGGACCTCTTCGACCACATCAAAGGAAACTTCGGCGAGATGAACTGGCATTCCAGTTGGCCACTGTTCGACGCCGATGGCTGGCAGCGCGGCTTGGCGCGCAAAGGCAAGCGCGAAGATCCCGACGCCGAGGCTTGGATTCGCTTCCAAAATGAGCATGGCATCGATATGGCAGTTCTCTACCCGACATCGGCCCTGGGGCTGGGTATGATCCAACTGCCGGCATGGGCTTCGGCGCTGGCCCAGGGATATAACGATTGGCTTTATCACCGCTTTACCAGCCAAACGCCGCGTCTCAAAGGTGTTGCGCTGCTTGCGCCGCAAGATCCGAAAGCGGCCGCCGCTGAGTTGCGTCGTTGCGTCAAAGATTTAGGGTTTTGCGCCGGGCTGTTGCCCTCGGTCACCAACAATCGTACTCCGCTCTACGGTTCGCCGCTGTTTCACGAGATCTACGATGAGGCGGAGCGTCTCAATGTGCCGCTTACCATTCATGGCGGCGTCAGCCAAAACCTCGGCCTGGATCGCGTCGCCAGCTTTTTGGAAGCGCATATGCTCGAGCATCCCGTGGGGCTATTTTTGCAAATCACCAACATGGTCTTCCAAGGGGTATTTCAGGAGTTTCCCAAACTTCGTATTGCCTATCTCGAAGCGGGCGCGGGTTGGGTGCCGTTCATGATGGACCGCATGGAAGAAGATTACGAAAAATTTGCCGCGCGCCTGGCGCCCAATCTTAAATCACCGCCCAGCACGTTTTTTAAATCCGGCAATATCTTCGTCACCATGGAAGTCGAAGAGCGCACCGCGCCCTACATTCCGGAGCTGGTTCATCCGGATGTAATCATGTGGGCATCGGACTTTCCGCACGAGCGCGAACGCGACCAATTCGGCGGCGACCTCCCTCACCTGAGAGCCCGTAAGGACCTGTCCGATGAATTCAAGAACAAGATGCTGTTCGACAACCCAGTGCGTTTTTACCGCCTGAGCGAAGGAGACATCGCAGCAGCCAGAAAGGCAAAAGGCAATTAGCCGTCGTAAAAAGGGGACCGGCTCAAGGTTCGGTTCGGGCGATAGCGCCGCCACCAGCGAGCGTGTTTCAGACCTGCCCAACCCCTCAGCGGCCTAATTCCGCGCGGCACGCGCAGTGTTACCGTCCAAACAGTTTCTGCACGAAGCCTTCGTCTTCGAGCTTTTTTAAAAACCGGTCATTGATGAATTTCCGAGGGTCCGCCTTAACTGCCTTCGGCTCACTATCCGCGAGCGTTTCCACGACTGCCTGCATCGCTACTAACGATGGATAAGGTACATCGGGGATTCGCGCTCTATTATACTCGTATGCTTCTTTAAGCAATTCCTGATCGTTTACCTTGCTGAATTGCGAAAGCGCTTTCAAGGTGTATTCCGGCTCGGTCTTGAAAATCTTGATTGCCTCTAAATAGGCCCGTAAGAAACTCAACATTCGTGCTTCGTTTTTCTGCATCATTTGAGTACTGCCACACATTCCCGTATTGAAGTAGGGAATGTTAAGCGCACCGGCATCCGCGAGAATGTTGAAATTTAGTTTCTTCGCCTCGGCGCCGAACGGCGCATTAAAAATGGAACCGTCGATGCCGCCGGACTTGAGCGCCACCAGCCGCTGGGTTTCGTTGCCGATCTGGAGAATGGTCACATCCTTTGGATCAACGCCAATTTTTCGAAGCAAGACCTTGGTGCTGAAATCAGAAGAGGAGCCAAACCGGCTGATGCCTAATCGTTTTCCCTTTAGCTCTGCAGGTTTCTTGACTTCCTGGCGGCTGACCAGTTGATAACCCATTTTGTCATCGGTCATGGCGATGTAGACAACATCCGCGCCTTTCATATTGGCGATCACGCCGGGAGGGCCAGTTAGTTGAGCCAAGTCGATGTCTCCGGACACCAGCGCTTGAATTGCGACCGAGCCGCCGGGAACGTAAACAAGCGTGGATGAGAGGCCGTGTTTGGCGTACAGCCCTCGTTTCTCTGCGATCCAAACCAGTAAGGCATGTGGGTTCACGGAGCTGTAGGCGATCCGAATCGGCTCGGCAGCGCGGGCGATGCCGCGCACAACCGATGACATAGCAAACAGGGATAAAAATACTACCGCAACAAGTCGTCTCATGAGCACCTCGGCGATCTCTATAGAGCGAACAGCTCCTTGGCGTTGTCGTGAAGAATCTTTCGCTTGACCTCCTCGGACAAGTCCCGATGATTGCGTAAATCGATCAAATTTTCCGGGAATTCGTTGTCCCAATGCGGAATGTCCGAAGCGTAAAGAAAATGCTCGGCGCCGACATAGTTGACCGTGGCAGCGAGCTGCGATTCGCCGGGCTCGACACTGAAATACATCTTCGATTGCCGGACAATATCGCTGGGCTTGTTCTTGAGCTGCGGCATTTCGTACTTGCCGCGCTTCTCCCAATGTTCGTCCAGCCGATCCAGGTAATAGGGCAACCAAGTCGCGCCGATCTCCAGAAAGGCGAGCTTCAGTTTGGGGAAACGGATCGGCAGGCCCTGGCAAACCATGCTGGTAAATTGCAGGAGTATCCCAACCGGAAAGGCGTAGGAGTGAACCTCCGAGAAAGTTGCCAGTCCGGACGTGCCGAGCTCGCGTGATGTATTGCGGGTGCCATGAATGCCGAGGACCGCGCCGAGCTTTTCAGCCTGGGCATAGATCGGATCGTAGAAACTATCTCCGAGCGCCAGCGGCAAACCCGTCGGCAAGACCTCAAATCCTTTTAGGCCCAGCTCTTCCACTGCACGGGTCAACTCTGCGGCGGCTGCTGCGGGCAAGCGCATCGGCAAACAGCCGACGCAAGACAGACGATCCGAGCGGTCGTTGTACTCTTTCGCGAAATGTGTGTTGCTCGCTCGTGCGACGGCGATTTGGTACGGCACTTCCTGATTTTTCGCGATATTCCCGGACCCCGTGGGAAAGCAGATCGCCTTCTCGATATCGTGCTCGTCCATGATCGCGTGCCAACGCTCCACTTGCTCGGCGGCGCTGAGTGCTTTCCACTGGCTGGCCATCTCGAATGAGTCCATCATGTCATTATCCCAGGGCTGGTCACCGGGCCATAACGGGGTCGGACGTTTATTCCACGGCGGCTCAAGATACTTTCTGATATCGGACTGCCGTTCTAAGACATGGCCATCGGTATCGATTACCGGAAAGTGCGCCATAAACCCCTCCTGAGTAAACCTATGGGTAAGAAACCTTTAGTCCGGTTCAAAGGGATGTTCAATGGCTGAGCACGGACAATTTTTATGTAATCCTCGGTGTCGAGGCGATGCGACAAAGCGCGTTCCCGCGTCCGTGTTGTCCGGATGATTGTGCGACATTTCTCTGAGTGTGCTGTCACAGGTGGTTGATCAAAGACTCGCGAAAGTGACCCTCGTTAGAACGCTGTTCATACGAAATTGCCGCACTCAGCAGCGTTTTTTCACGGTACAAGGCTTGGTTCTCACGCCGCTCATGTCAATCTAGAAACCACTCTCCAGCACCACACCCATCCTTGACGAGATTGCCCGCATGACATACGACAAGGGAGAAACGCTCAGTTCTCATTAGGAGGGAATCACATGGGTTTACACGTCAAAAGCTCGGACGTAACCGAAATAAAGCGCGTCCAAAGCGGCGAGGCGGGTACCGGATCGATGGTTGTTCGCAAAGGGTATGGGAACGAGTGCAGCCTGATGATCGCGACTCGTGCGCCCGGCTATCACACCAAACCGCATCAGCATGAGTCCGAGCAGATTAACTATATCCTCGAGGGTGAGATCTGGTTCTTTGTTGAAGATAAAGGTTTCCACTGTAAAAAAGGCGACTTCCAGCGTATCCCGGCCAATACCGTTCATTGGGCTTGGAATCGGTCCGAGAACGAGGCGATGGTAGCAGAAGCGCACGCCCCGGCATTGATCGGTGGCCGTGCCGGTGAGTACGCCGTGGGATTATTTGACGACGGAGAGAAGCCCCAGGTTCGCGGTCCGGGCGTCAACCAGTTCGTGCCTTTCGACCAGCAGAAAGCCGAAGCTAAATACGCTAGCAAATAATTAAAGCGCCATGCTTTGGAAAGTTTCATTGATCGTGAGCTTTCTTTGTGGTCTGCTGTCGATCCAGAAACTAAGCTGGGCTCAGGACCTCCGCCGCATCCACTACGGCACCACTAACTCCACCTCTCACCTGCCCGTCTGGGTTGCTAAGGATGCGGGTTACTTCGCCAAAAACGGCCTGAACGTCGAGCCCGTCCACATACGTGGCGGCGCATTGATCACCATGGGCATCATGAGCGGCCAGCTACAATTTTCCGGGGCCGGCGCCGAGTCCGTAGTCGCAGCGCGCATCGAGGGCGGCGATGTCGTGTTGCTGGCTTGCCCGGTATACTCCGATCCGGTTTATTTGATGGCCCGGCCTGAGATAAAGTCAGCCGCCGAACTCAAAGGCAAATCCACTGCGGTCACTCGTCTCGGCTCGACAACGCATTTCTATCTCCGGGCCGCGCTCCGCCATGTCGGTCTCGATTCGGAAAAGGATCTAACCATACTGCAACTCGGTGCCGGACCGGAGATCGTCAGCGCCTTGGAGACAGGTCGCATCGCCGCCGCTGCTCTGACCACCCGTTACGCGCTCCCCTACCTGGAACGCGGTTGGCCGATGCTCGTCGATCTCAGCACCACCGACTTGGTATATCCATCGTCTTGCGTTGCGAGCAGCCGGAACTTCGTCAAGACTGAACCCCAAGTGGTCGAGAACTTTCTCAAGGCCTACGTTGACGCAATACAGCTCATCGTCAAAGATCCGCCTTCCGCAGAGAAGTCATTCATTAGATGGTTACGCGAACGAGATCCGATGGTGATTAAAAAATCTGTGAACGCTTACGTCCGGCTGTTTAAGACCAAGCCCTACGTACCCGACAAGGGAATAGAAAATGTGCTCACAGATCTTGCAACTCGGCGAGCCATACCGAAGGAGTTTATTGGCCGTCCGGAACTTTTCCGAGACAACGCACCACTAGAAAAAGCCTTATCGTCGCGACCATGAGGTATCAATCCTTCATAGTCTTGCTGACCTTGGTGTGCGCTTTCTTCCGAACCTACCAGGCCGTAGACGCTCAGGAACTTAGACGGATTCTTTATGGCACCAGTGCATCGCCATCGCACCTGCCGGTTTGGGTAGCGAAGGACGCTGGTTACTTCGAAAAGTACGGTTTCAATGTCGAGCCCGTGCAAATTCGCGGTGGATCGCTGATCACTCTCGCAATCATCACTGGCAGCTTGCAGTTCTCCGGTGCCGGCGCTGAATCGGTGATTGCCGCTCGCGCGGCGGGCGCAGACGTGATCCTGCTAGCCTGCCCGGTCGATGTAGATCCGGTGTATTTGATTACCCGTCCGGAAATAAAAACGGCGGCGGAGCTCAAAGGACATGCCAGCGCCGTGACCCGCTACGGCTCGACCACTCATTTTTATCTCAGAACAGCGCTCCGGCATGTCGGTCTTAATCCGGACCGGGACATGACCATTCTACAGCTCGGCGCCGGCCCTGAGATGGTTGCGGCCCTGGAAACGGGGCGCATCGCCGCCGCGGCTCTAACCGCTCGGTATGCAATTCCATTTCTGCAGCGCAATTGGCCGGTACTGGTTGATCTGAGCGCAACGGATCTCATCTACCCGTCATCTTGCGTCGCCAGCAGCCGGGCCTTCATGAGAGCCGAGCCCAAGACCACCGAGGACTTTCTCCGAGCTTACGTCGCGGGAATCCAATTGATCAAGCGCGATCACGCTTTTGCGGAAAAATCTTTATCGAAATGGCTGAGAGAAAACGACCCCGTGATACTCAAGAAATCGATCCAAGCCTACGCAAAACTGTTCAAGCGAGCTCCATTCGTATCGGATAAAGGGATTGATAACGTCGTCAAAGACCTGGTCAGCATGCGGCCGGAGTTTAAGGAATATATCGGCTGGCCTGAACCGTTCCGTGAGAACGGTCCGCTGCAAAGTGCGCTGGGCCGCCGCTGAGCTAACGCATCTCCAAAAACTCCAGCCGAACGCCTTCCGGTCCCTCGAAAAAACAAACGTGACGACCGTCGGGTAGCACGCGCTCTTCGAGGATTTTAATCCCCGCCGCCTTGATCTTGGCGACTTCCGCGGCAAAGTTGTCCGCATCGATGGCGACATGCTCCAAACCATAATGCTGCTCCAGTTTTTGATCCGACAAATAGTCGGTGATGTTGAGCGGCACGCCGTGCAAATCCAGACGAAAAGTTTTCCGTCCGTCCGGACCTGCGCGCTCTGAGACGATCTTGGCGCCGGCGAACTCGACGTAAAAATCTGCCGTCTTACGCGGGTCCGGCGTTTTGAGATGCAAATGATTTACTCTGAAACCCATGACTACCTCCGTGATCGGCCGAAACGTTGACCGCTTTCTACTCTTGCCGACTTCAGTATTGCAAGCCAGAGAAATATTCAAGCCTCAGGCCACATGACGTGATCATCAGAAAGTTCGCTGCGCTGAAGCTATACGAGGACGCGGGTTCTTCCAGGACGACCCTGACTCATGTAAGGTCGGCAAATTGACTCCCCTGCTATGTCGGGAAGGATTCGATTACGCAGTCGTTAAGCTAAACTCGA
>DASUVS010000042.1:0-11284 GCA_036378835.1 Binatia bacterium
ATTGGCGGTAACGGCCAAAGCACCGGTAGAGAAAAGAAACTGGACTTCATTGGAGAGTAGAGTTTGTGCCCCCAACGTCCCGCTGTTTAAAGCTAGGTATTCGACGTCGAAGCCGTATCTTTTAAACACGCCTTGATCGTGAGCCGCCCAGATAATCGAGTGAAGGGGTGTAAAGCCGCCGCTGCCGACACGGATTTTTTCTGCATGTAAATCAATAGGCGTGAATAACGCCAGGGTCAGTAGAATGGCGACCGCCGAGACAAATGTTTGTTTCACGGGAACTCCTACAGAAGACAAGCCTGTCCCTCTGCTGTCCGGACTTCATACGAAGCATTTATATCCGGTCGAACCAAGAGAAGCTCCGGGATCTGGCAAGAGAACGTAGCATGAAAGACATCAGCCCTTCAAAGTTCAACGGTCAAATCTTCAGGATCAAACGTTCGGTTGTCCACATCTCCGACTGTTTCAATGGTGCACACACTAACGACGAGCGAAGTTGAAATGTTGCATTCTGTTCAAGACCAGTGTTCGTTTACGATTGTATCAAAATGTTCAAGGTTGGCGGGCGAAGCCGCCAAGAGCGTTTCAGCAAGAAACGCTATCGCGTTTGGCTCGGATTACGGATTCGAATGGAGATGCTAGCATGAACGCGATCCAAAATGGTCCGCTTCGTTACGTTCAAATATAGAAAAGGATCGGTGCAAATAGATCCTTCATTAATTAGCTTTCGCTAAAGGAGACCAGATGCCTAAGAAAGAAATTGTTCAGGTGAAGCTTGCCGCGGCAAATCCGAATCTCTCACCAGCGACACGTTTCGGTAATCTGGTGTTCGTGGCCGGCCAAACCGGGCGGCATCCGATTACCGGCGAGGTAGGCAGAGACGTTCGCGAACAGACCCGGTACGCCCTTGAACGCATCAAGATGATTTTGGAAACCGCGGGGACCTCGCTCGATAATGTTCTGACCGTGTTGACGCATCTAACCAAACGTGAGGATCTTGCAGCCTACAACGAGGAGTACGCCAATTATTTCCCGACCAACAAACCAGCCAGAACTACTGTCGAAGCAATGTTGAACTTCCCCGAGCTTTTGGTTGAGATAACCGTCACAGCGTGCATTCCCGAATAGGGCAGTCCTATCTTAGAAGATGTCCGATCGTTAACTCACACTGCTGAGCCATGTTGCCCCACGGTTGAAATACTACAGATATTATTGCCGTCCTTCGGTAAACGAGTGGCATTTAGACACCAAGAGATATGGCAGGACTTTACTGAAAAAAGGTTTTTGCACCGGTAGCGGAGTGGCGGCTGAAATCGGAACCGTGGACTTTCGTGGTCAATCCCGATGGGATTGTCGATGCAAAGTTCGAGTGGATTGGTCACTAACGACGAATTGAAAACCGCACTGCAAAAAGTTCCAAACTAAATCTATGCGCAGAAGCGGGCATGTTAACATACAACAGAGGAGGAAAAAGAATGATAAGAGCGATTGTTCCGGCGCTAGAACTCCGCTTGACGCACTCTCGCAAAATGGAAGTTCCCGGACTCCATTTTGTCCGAATGCGCTCAATCGAGAAGTGAGGGGTCAGAAGAATTCTCAGAACGATCTTAGCGCAACGAACGCGACCGCGAAGAAATTGGATGCGCTGTTCCGACACATGTGCCAGGCAGTTCGCTCGTCAAAGCAGAGCAATTATAAGGGCAAAGCTTTGATCCGGAGTTTCACTGCGAAAACCATCCTCGGCTCGCCGGACTAGTTCTGCTTTAGGCTCTTCAAAAAGCCGCTTTGCTCGAGTTCTCTTACAAACTGCAGGTCCACGACAGAGCTTGTGTCGAAATCGCGTAGCTTTGGATTGCGCTGGGCAAGTTCCCTGGCAACGAGATCGAAACCTTCCGTTGGTGGCAAAGGAATCTCGCTGTACAGACGCTGGGCAGAATCGAAAGCGGCTCCCATCACCTCAGCGTTCTGGAAACGCGCGTAGCGGGAGATAATCGTCAGCGAGCCTTCTCTGTTCGTCTTCAAATAGTGCAACGCCTGAGCCAGGGCTTTTACGTAGCGCAGCACCGTGTCACGCTGCTCTTTCACGTAGCGCTGAGTCGTCACGGCGCCGCCCATCGGAAAGGGGGTTTTGTTGGCCACGTAATCCACGAGAACTTTGTAACCGAGGCGCTTCGCCTGTTGGAGTTCCAGATCCTGAGCGACCATAAACTGAGCGAAGCCCGCCGACATAGCCTGCAAACGCATCGGCGTGTTGCCGACGGCGCGGAGTGACACATCCCGATCGGGATCCAGCCCAAGCGCTTTAAGACCGATGCGCATAACGGTGTCAGCCGCGGTTCCGGGTATATGATTAGCGCCGACTTTGCCTTTCAGGTCCCCCGGAGAATTGATCGACTTGTCGACGATAAGATAGTACGGCATCACATTGACGTAACCGGCGACGATGACCACGGGCGAGCCGGCCGCGCGGGCGTTGAGCACCGCCGGGCCGGTGGATTCGACAATCTGCGATTCTCCGGCGATGAGCGTCTGCATAGTGCGGGGGCTTCCCTCGACAAAGACAATTTTCACATCGAGCCCTTGCCGCTCAAAGAACCCCGCATCCTTGGCGATCCACAATGGGGTGGAGCTTCCGATCGACACGGATTGATACGCCGTCGTCACCTGATCGGCTGCACGTGCAGCCGCACCGATCGCGGCGATAAAAATGACCGCCACAACGATCAAGCTAAAAGGGGCGTTTATGGCCGGCCGCTTGGGCCGTCCGAAAGAAAAACCTGATCTCTTGTTTTCTTTTTTCATTGGATATGAGGCCCAATACTCCAAGACGAAAGAAAAGTCTACTGCTGCTGCATAGCTCGATGTCCTGAGCCGTTCCTCCAAGCGTTGCACGCCGCTCCCCCTCTCAGATAAGTTATTCCAGACGCGTCGAAAGATCGACTCTGTTGTATCGAGACCCAGCGGCCGGTCCAGCATTTTACCCGAAGCTCACCTAGATCCCGTTCGTCGATGCTGGAGCTTCCCGGTCATCCCGCCAAATGAGGGCAAGCATTCAGGTTCCTTGCTGATTTACGCATGAGCGCACCCGCGCCCACTATCTGGAAAGAATACCGGCTGCTACTGTACTCGGCCGTGATCGGCATCGTCGGTGGATTGGGCGCCCAGCTTTTCGTTTGGCTTCTGAACTCGGCACAACGTCTTTTCTTGGTTGGATTTGCCGCTATCAACCACCTGAGCCAGGAACTTTGAATCCCGAGGCCGTCATAGGACCGTGGGGTTTGTGGCTGGTGTCGACCATGATCGCTTTCATTGTGGAGCGAGCCGTTTCCGCCGGGTTCAAGTATCCGCTCTTGTACGAGGCTCAGGTCGAGCTAAGATCCGATTTGCCGACTCACTTGGAAAGTATGCTCAAGGCGACGTTTGCAGTGCTCGAGCGCGGTCCTCTCGTTGACCTGCGGAACGTTACCTTCCCGCATTTGGCATCCTTGCTCCGCCACGGTACGCCGATACCCATTCACGGTGGCCAAGGCAGTCTCGTGACCGCGAATATCGCCGACAACTCGCAGATCGCCGGCCGCACAATAGCGGAAGTGTTCGAGCGCTTTCCCCAGCTGCTCGCCGTCGCGATTATCCGCGATCAGCGCATTGAGCTGCCGCGCGGTTCCACCGCTCTCGAAAGTGGAGATCAATTGCTCGTAGTCGGCAGCGAAACGAAAAGCATCGAGACCTTTACGCGTGTGGCTACGAACAGCCTGTATGCCTGCGGGTAGTCGCACAGCGCGCCACGAAGGGGCCGCAACGTGAGTCATGCGTAGAGGAGGGTGTGAATCCGAAACAGCCACGGCTGTATCGGCCCTCCATCAGGAGCCCAATAGCCTGCGCGCCGCCGCGGCGCCCAGCTCCCTGTGTTTGTAGAATTTTTCCTCGGACTGGTTTTCCAGGCGGTAAAACTGCTCGACGGTGAGCGAGTCCTTCGATCCGATCACCCCGAACTCTTTGAGCCATTGCGTGTCGACCTCGAGACGCCGGCTGGCGACGCTCATGCTCCGGCCGAAAATTTCTTGGCCGTCCCGACCTAATAGCCAATTGGCGAACACCTTGGCTGCGTTGGGATGAGGCGGGTTTTTGATGACCATCAGATTGCCTTGACCGCTGGTGGCGTAGAATCCTTCCTTCGGATAGGACAGGGGCACGACCGACACGCCGGCTTTGATAAACGGCAGCAGCTCGGAATAACCGATCCCCAAGGTGACGGCGATTTTCCCGCTGCTTAGATTCTCGCCTAGTAAGCGGGGATCCCGCGTGACAAAAAGCTTCTGCGCAACCAACTTTTTCAGGTACTCTTCGCCTTTGACCGAAAGCATGTGCGACCACATCGAATTGCCCGATCCCGGCGTGCGCGGATCGCTGATGCCGATCTTGCCCTGCAACTTGGGGTTCAAGAGATCGTCGAACGATTGAAACTCCGCCGGCGTGTACTCGTTCGGATTGCACCACAGGCTCACGGTCTGATAGGCGGCAAATGCATAAATGAAGCTTTTGGCGTTGTCCATCCACATGTGGCCGCCCCACCACTGTTTGGGATCTTTGACTTCCGGTAGGACGAAATAAGGCTCCAACGGTTCCAATGCCTTTTCGGCCAGCAACCTGGTAATGGCGGACTCGGCGCTACCGACATGGAGATCGACGTACGGGATTCGAGTCTTGGCTTCGCTGATCATTTTTTGAATGCTCGCGCTGCCCCGCACCGACACGAACTCAACGCCGATGCCATAACGGCGCGGAAACGCAACCTCAACGCTCCTACGGAGCTTACGACTCGGGGGAATCGAGACAACCACCTTGTCTTCCTTCTTGGCCGCTGCGAGAATCTTGTCCCACTCGGGGGCCTGGCCCTGGCTGGTTTGAGCCGCTGCGGCGCCAACGAGGGCTGCCAAAATCAGGGCCGTAACCACCAAGACTCCGCGACTCATGCGGGCTCTCCTCTGAACTCGAGCAATCATCAAAAAAGTTTCTCCGTTAACGTCATGGCCGGCTTGCGTTTGCCCGCCGATACAAGCCTAAGGAGTCGAAAGCGGCCCGGAAACACCGGCCCTGTGCCGCGCGCCCTATTGCGGGCAGATATGGTCCGCGATGGACTTCTCATTATGTTATGTCATCTTTTCGATCAAGGGCTGAAATACGAAAACTGGATTGGCCAATGGTGGTGGTTGCCGGCAGTACGTCCGAGAATGATTTAGGACCGAGTCTCGACTGTTGACCAACTCACCCAAACGCGCTGTTCCTTACCCGATACGAATGAGCTTGATATTCATGCGTGCCGAGTGTTGAAAAACTTTGACCAAGGTGGTTCAAAACGGTCCGGATGCAAGAGACGGAAGATGATGGATGAAAGCGGAAGGATGAAAGCAGAAATTTCCGTTTTCAGCTTTCATAATTCATGTTCCGTAAGTCCGTGGGCCGTTTTCAACCGCCTGTTGCCCCTGCTGCTGATTGCCTCGATCGCGCATACGGTTGGTTGTACTCGCCAGTTTCCGAGGACCCAAGTTACAACCATAAAGGCAGCAAATCCCGCCGAGCTCCAGCGCTATCTATTGTCCCGCAAGCCTGACGTAGCGCAATTCAGGTTTCGCGGGCCCTTCGCCATGGTCGAGCGCAGGGACCTGGAAATTCCCCTAGATTCCGATTTGACCGTGACAGCGGACTTATACCTGTGCGCCGCGGCCAACAAGGTGCCTCTGGTCATCGTGTTGCACGGCAACAACAATTCCAAGGAGGACCATGCCTTCCAAGCGATGCACTTGGCCTCCTGGGGAATGCATGGCCTCGCCGTCGACTTGCCCAAACGCGGCCCGTGGATCGGAAACGGCAGGATTCTTGCCAAGCTCGTCGACACCATTCATCGAACGCCGCAGCTCATCGACGGCCGAATAGACGGGGACAGGATCATTCTCGTCGGGCACTCATTCGGCGCCACCGCCGTGGCCACCGCTTTAGGGGAAGGCGCGCCGGCGCTGGGCGGTGTCTTGCTCGATCCCACCGCGATCGGTCGGGGGTTGTCGCAGTTGCTAACGCGGATCACCGTTCCAGTGATGGTGATCGGCGCGGACGAGGACATCCGGCCCGCCCGCAATCGCGGGCCATTTTACCGCTTCATTCCACGTGCCGTCGGAGAGATCTCGATACGGGATACGGTGCACGAAGATGCACAGTATCCGAACCAGAACACGCTGCGCACGTTCGAGGATGACCCCGATGACACGGAGGAGGCGCAGATTGCTTTCGTCAGCGCGCTCACTGCCTCCGCCTTTAGCCTTGCGGCCACCGGCGACATAGACTATGCCTGGAACAGCTTTGAAAACGCTTTAAAGAATGGCTTTTTTTTTAACGGGAGGAGGAAGTAGTCGTCATGCGGACAGTTAGTTCGTCGGTGCTAGGATGGCAGATCGCGGGAGCCCGCCTGGCGGTTCTGATGATTATCGTGGTGCAGGCGCTTGAGCTGCGTGCTGGCTGGTCGCAGGAATCCGTTCCACGGATCAACGAGGAATTCCTCGAGCAAGAAAGAATCTACCGCAGCCGGGGCGCCGAGGGTCGCAGGGTCTACACCACCGACCGGGGGCTCTCGCGCTATGCGGACCTTCTTCCCTCCACCTTCTGCGACGGTCTCGCCAGGCTGGGCAGCTCAGACCGATGGCTCGATATCGGAGCGGGTCAAGCGCAGGCCATCCTAGACTACTACCTACCCGAAAATGCCGCGGCGCCGGCGGAAAACTGCCGCGGGTCCGGCTCCAAGGCGCGTGCGGTCGCGATCTCCATCGAAGACCGCCGGACCGAGAACTGGAAACAGCAGGTCGCCGGCCTCAGCGATGACCGTATACGTTATCTTTACGGCAAGCGCCTGCGGCAATATTCGCCCGAGGAGCTTGGAAAATTCCAGATCATTACCGACGTGTACGGCGGTTTCACCTATACCGAGGACTTATCCCAGTTCGTAGGCAAGGTACTGGGGTTGCTGGAGGTCGGTGGTAGCTTCTACACGCTGGCGACCGGCGTCCACTTAGAGGATGGCAAGGATAAACTCGGCACCTTGTATCTGACCGAGCTGGAGGATGCCTTCGGCCGCGCCCTGAAAATGTGCTCCTGGTTGAAGAAGATCTCCTGCGTGCAAGTCACCTGCGAGTCGAAGACCGACCTGAAAAGACCTACCCAGCTAATAAAAATCGAAAAGATTTGCAGCGACACTTCGGTCCCGAGCATGAAATTAGTGGAGTTCGAGGCGGGCTATCCTCCCGCAAGGTGTTTCCAATTGGACCCATAGTCCGCGTGCAACTGATTCCAGGCTGGGCGAAAAAGTTCAAAATGCGAGGCACGAAAGACAAGGATGAAAGCGGAAGGATGAAAACGGAAATATCTGCTGTCATTTTTCATATTTCATCCTTTCTGATGAGCAGCCTGCTGCTCGCGATCCTTTATTTGCTGGGCACCGCTAGTTTTGCAGCAGCAAACACTTTTGATGACGCTCTCGCTGTGTACGAGCGTGGCAACTATGTTCAGGCGATGAAACTCTTTCGCGAGCTTGCCGAGAAGGGACACCAATGGGCGCAGCGGAGAGTAGGTTTGATGTATGCAGAGGGGAAAGGCGTGCCGCAGGATTATCACGAGGCTGTAAAGTGGTATGGCCTCGCGGCGGCGCAGGGAAATGTACCGGCGCAGTATAGTCTCGGTCTGGCATATGAAAACGGGCAAGGCGTGTCGCAGGATTATCAGGAAGCCGTGAAGTGGTATCGCATCGCCGCAGCGCGGGAAGATGAATGGGCCCAGACGAGGCTGGGTAGGATCTACGCAGAGGGGAAAGGCGTGCCGCGGGATTATCAGGAAGCGGTAAAGTGGTATCGCCTCGCGGCAGCGCAGGGATATGCACCGGCAGAGCACAGTATGGGTGTGGCGTATGAGAAGGGCCAAGGCGTGCCGCAGGATTATCGGGAAGCCGTCAAGTGGTATCGTCTCGCGGCAGCGCGAGGAAACGAATTGGCGCAGGTCGATCTCGGTATGATGTATACCAAGGGGAGAGGCGTGGCGCAGGACCTCGTGCGTGCGCATATGTGGTTTGATCTCGCTGCCGCAGCATCGACTGGCAATTCTCGAGATACGGCGACAGAGAATCGAGATAGAATTGCGTCAAAAATGACAACCGAGCAGATTGGAACCGCGCAGGAGATGGCACGACGCTGTCGGGAGTCTAGGCTTAAGAACTGCGATTGAACAATGGGTATTGCGTTACTAGATGATACCGCCCTTCGTCCACGCAGCCCATGCTTTCGCGGAAATCACGTACTAAGCTCCTGAATATATAATCGGAGCTCGGTCAATAGGTGACCGGTTACCTGGCTGAAACTAGCTCTGCACGGTCAGATGCGGTGACATGCCCGTTATAACCTATCGCGACCTTCTCCCAGTACTGGAAGCTGCGAGAGCCATAGCTCAGTTCTCGTATCTCAGAATTTTCGCCGGGTCATGGGTAGAAGAAAATTAATTTGGTATGCGCGCTTCACCATTATCCAACGGCCGGAATAATGTTTGATGACCCCGAACGTTTCATGAGCGACCCACAAATTACCGGCCGACTGCTATAGATCTCGCTTCAAACGTCAGCCGTCCGCTTTGCCAACGCGAAGCGCCTCTCGCGGACGTGCTCTTCCTCCAGCTGGCGCAGATGCCCTGCCATGAGGTTGCTACGGCCGAGATAGCCGACGATGTGACGGGGATCGCGCCGACTCACGACCGGTAGTCTCCCGACATCGTTGTGCAGCATCTTGCTCGCCGCCTCGAAGAGAAGCTCGTCGGGGAAGGTCACCACAAGGTCCTGGCTGCCGGCTGAAAGTACGGTGGTATCACCATTGCCGTTTTGCTCCAATGCGCGCACCACGTCGCCACGCGTGACGATGCCGACGAGATGTCGCCGCTTGTCGACAATCAGCAATCCTTCATGCCGGCTTACCTCAGGATCACGGAGAGCGATGCGATCGGAAAGCTCGACTAGAGGCGTGTTCGAAGCGATGATCGGCGGATTTCTGTCCATCACCTCACCGACGCGAACCATTGTGAGCGGGTCCACGCCGTACTCGCGCATGACGTGGTAACCCCGCCGGGCGATTTTCTCGGTGAGAATGGAGCGGCGCAGCAACAAAACCGTGACCCCGTGCGCCGCAATGCAGCCGACGAGCAGGCCCGGAAGAAGATTCCAGTCCTGGGTCAGCTCCACAGTAAAAATCATCGCAGTCAGAGGCGAACGCATGGTCCCGCCCATCATGGCGGCCATGCCGATCAAAGCCCAAAGGCCGCTATCACCCAGCGGAATGAAGTTCGCCATACCACCGCCGAGGGCCGCGCCCATCATCAGCAGCGGCGCGAGCACGCCCCCCGAAGTTCCCGAGCCGAGGGCGATAGACCAGACGAGCGACTTGCCGATCAAAATGCCGAGCAGCGCGGTGCCGACAATGTTTCCTTTCAGGAGATCGTGGATTGTTTCGTAGCCGACGCCGAGGACGTTTGGCTCGATGAGACCGCCGATGCCGACGCACAGGCCGCCGATCGCAGGCCACCACATCCAGTGAATCGGAAGTTTCCCGAACAGATCCTCGCAGGCGTAGACAAGATTCGTCAGGAGCCCCGAGCCCAGGCCGGCGACGGTGCCGACAAAAAATGCGAACAGGAGTCCTTCGCCATTCAGAGCGAGATGCGCATGAACCGGAAAAATCGGTCCAGGACCGAGCAGGGGAACACGCAGAGCCGCAGCGGCCGCAGCCGCGATGGCCACCGGAATGAACGAGCGCGGTCGCCATTCGAAAAGCAGCAACTCGATAGCCAGCAATGCGGCGGCGACGGGTGATGCAAAGATCGCTGACATTCCGCCTGCGGCGCCGGCAACCAACAGCACTCTGCGCTCGACTGAAGAAAGGCGGAAGAACTGCGCGAACAGCGATCCGATGGCGCCACCCGTCATGATGATCGGCCCTTCGGCACCGAACGGTCCACCGGTGCCGATCGAGATCGCCGAGGAGACCGGCTTCAGAACCGCGATCTTCGGCTCCATGCGACTTCGGCCGAAGAGAATCGCTTCGAGTGCTTCGGGAATGCCGTGCCCGCGAATTTTCTCCGAGCCGTAGCGTGCCATCAGGCCGATCATCAGCCCGCCGATAATCGGCACAGCGATCACGAGATAGCCGAGGTGGTGGTCAACCGGAGATTGCAACACCGAGGAGAACTGCCCGTAGAACGCCAGGTTCGTAATCACCGCTATCAGCCACACCAACCCCGTGGCGGTAAGTGCGCTCAGAAGGCCGATGATCAGCGCCATTAACGCGAGCACGATCACACGCCGGTCGCGCGTAAAGTCGGCAAGGCGGTCTTGAGTTGTTTCGGTTGTGTCGTTCATGGTGTCTCATTTCACGCGACAAAGCACGTCGTCGTTAAAGTTGATATTTCTCTTCGCCAACAGAATCCGACGGTGGATCGGCGGGGAGATGGAGGGCGGTGCGCTCAGGCAACCAGCGGCTCAATACTAAAATATATCGTGTTACGATATAAATTTCAAAGCCAGCAATCGAAGGCGGTGCCTGCGAATGAACGGTAGACTCCGATACTCAGCCTTGACCTCTAGGTGACCTGAAACAAATCACACGCCGATGCGCATCGGCGTGCGCTCGCTCTGAATGCTTGTTGCGCGAAGGGTGCTCTACGTGAAGTTTGCGTCGTCCTTTGCGCCGACGCAAAAGAAGGCCAACGAAATGGCGTTGGCGTAATGGTCGTTTATCGAGGAAGAAAATTCGGCATTCGGTCGGCGCTGGCGCTCTCGCGTGCTTGGCAGCTGCGAGAACGGTGCCCCGCGCGGCGCGCGTTTTTATTCAGCCGAATGCCGATGTATCGAAAAGTCTCGCCCGGGATCATGGGGTCCTGGGACGAGAGATCCGGTCCCGTAAGGTAAATGTTTCTGCCGTCTCCGTCGGAACTCGGACCCATCGGAATGGCTCCGAGTTCCGGTCTTTGCGCTGATTGGCCTCCTGGCCGTTCCCTTAGCGAGTAGCTGCATGCTCGCGCAATCACGCCTAGCCTTCACCAGCAGATTAGTATGGTCAGGTTTCTAATTACCCACTTGCTTTCAATCCGAGGCTGGCTTTCGCGGCATTCCCGCGACGGCAGGACGCTGCCCGCTTATTTCGCCCCAAGCAACTTCGACCAACTTGTGAGGTCGTAGCTCCGCAAGCTGCTTGAGATTCCGACAATC
>DASUVS010000043.1:0-3147 GCA_036378835.1 Binatia bacterium
GCTCCACAACCCCCCGCGTCTGCGTCCGCTCATAATACCCCCACTTGTCCATTCACAAGCGATCGCAAACTATATTTCGCGTACTTACAACCACTTACTCAAACACCCCGCCTCCAGCCGCACTTTGGCGTGCGATGATCTCGGCAGGAGCGAGCGCCGCTCATCATCACCCGGCGCTCGCTCTTCTGTTTTTTGCAAATCGGAACTACTCATATGCCATCAGAACGACAACTCGCCGCCAACCGCCGCAACGGCGCCAAAGGCGGACCTAAAACCGACGCCGGCAAGGAACGCTGCCGGACAAATAGCATCAAACACGGTCTAACCTCGTCCACTCTCGTCGTCCTCCCCGAAGAACACGAGCACGAGTATGCCGGCGTTCTCCGGGGCTTCCGCGACTCGTTCCAGCCATGCGACCCCGCCGAAGACGCTCTCGTCTTGCGGCTTGCCCACGCTCACTGGCGCAGCCTGCGCTCTCGTCGCTTCGAGACGGAAATCCTCAACACCACCGCCAATGTCCAGCGCCGCCGCGCGCGGAAGTTCGTCGAGAATTGCCCCGAGCACCTCGACCCGCACGGCGCCATCGCCGTCGGCTTCATGACCATGCCCGCCGAGCACTGGCAGATGTACATGCGCTACGACACGGCGATCTCGCGCGAATTCTTCAAAACGCTCGAAGCGCTCACTAAACTGCAGAGCGCCCGCAAACGAGCCGAGCGCACACAACCCGCCCAACCACTTCGGACTTTCGCCGCAGGAGCCGGAGCGGAACTGTCCGATTCCGGGATTGGGTCCGTTTCCACGCCTGTCCAAATTAGGTTTTTCCGAGAGAGGAAAAGCAAAAGCGGAGCTTCTGATAGGGTGATTAGGTTCCAGCAAGAACTAAATTCACCGAACCGGAGTGGCTCCGCTCATGTCCAGGGTAACAAGCATCTTCAGCCAGATTCTGCAGCTGTATCCACGATTGGAGTTTGAAGCGGCAGTCAAGTACCACAAGGCGGAACGCCACAGCCGCGGGTTTAGCTGCTGGGGACAGTTCATTGCGATGCTGTTCTGTCAGCTGGGACGGGCGCATTCGCTGCGCGAGATCACTCAGGGTCTGGCAGCCAGTGAAGGGAAGCTACGACATCTGGGTTTGCAGGAAACGCCGAAGCGCTCCACCTTGGCCTACGCCAATGCCAATCGGTCGTGGGAGCTTTATCAGACGATCTTCGAAATTCTGTATCGCCGGTGTAGCGCGACGGCCAGCGCGCGCCAACAGAAGTTCTCCTTCACTCACAAACTGCTTTCCATCGATTCGACGGTGATCACGGTATGCACCTCGCTGTTTGGGTGGGCCAACTACAAGCAGCGCAAAGGAGCGCTGAAATTGCATCTGCTACTGGACCATGACGGCTATGTGCCCAAGTTCGCCGTCATCACCGACGGTAAAGAATCGGATATCTCGGTGGCATTGGAGATGGAGTTTGAGCCCGGAACCATGCTGGTGTTTGATCGCGGCTACATTCGCTACGGTTGGTGGGCGGGCCTGAGCAAGAAAGGTGTCTGGTTTGTGTCACGGCTGCGCGAGAACGCTAAATATGAAGTGATCGATAGCCGGCTGTTGCCGCCTGACCCCGACCCGAAAGAGAAACGAACGAGAGTGAGGGCGGACCGTCGGATTGTGTTTCCGGAACAAAAGCAGCAAAAGGATCGGCCGGAGTTTCGGCTGGTGGAGATCGTCACCGAGGAGGGCGAGGTGCTGGAGTTCATCACCAATGCTCATCATCTAGAGGCACTCACGGTGGCGGGAGTATACAAAGACCGCTGGCAAATCGAGACCTTCTTCCGCAGCCTCAAGCAGCTATTGAAGATTAAGACCTTTGTTGGGACTAACGAGAATGCCGTTCGCATTCAGATCTGGACGGCCCTGATTGCGATGCTGATCCTGCGCTACCTGAAGTTGCGTGCCAGCTTCAACTGGAGCTTATCCAATCTGCTGGCGCTGTTAAGGCAGCAGCTGTTTGTGCACCGCGATCTCTGGGGGTGGCTCGACAAACCATTTGAACCACCGCCGGAGGTGGCGGACGCGCAACCGTTGTTGTGGCCGGAGATGGCGGGCAACTAAGTTGGACAGCAGCCCCAGCGAAAAAAGGACCCTGGATCACGAAAAGCCAAAAATGCACGAGCAACTGCAATGGAATCAACATCGCCAAGGAGGGTCACCCGGCTAATTTGGACAGCATTGGTCCGTTTCGCAGAACGGCGGTATCGCATCAACTGTCATTTCGGCGATAATAATCACTACCATGAGTCGGCTCGGACTCCTCGCTATTCTTGCGTCTGCGCTGTTTGCCCAGGGCGATTCCCAGCGTGGAATCGAAGTTCTCCGCGCGAACTGTACATCGTGCCACGGGTCGGCGATGCAGATGTCGAGCCTTCGGCTTGACTCCCGCGATGGGTTGATCAAAGGCGGAGCCAAAGGGCCGGCGAT
The DNA here is from genome assembly GCA_036378835.1 of Binatia bacterium. Classification (GTDB taxonomy): domain Bacteria; phylum Desulfobacterota; class Binatia; order UBA9968; family UBA9968; genus WHTF01. Next base: position 2,474 of record DASUVS010000043.1, read on the forward strand.
CGTCAGCGGAAACTCCGCCCAAAGCCGGCTGATTCAAATGGTGGCGCATGCCGCTCAGCCTTCGATGCCGCCCGGCAAGAAGCTGCCGGACGACGATATCGCCGCGCTTCGCGCCTGGATCGACGCGGGGGCGCCCTGGCCCAAGGAAGGCGGCGCTCTGGAAGTCAAGGCTCCGACGTGGTGGTCCTTCAAACCGCCCGTTCGGCCGGATGTTCCCGCGTCCGCGAAGCCGATCGATCACTTTGTCACTGCAAACCTCAACGGCCTGACACCTTCTGGCCGAGCCTCCAAAGCGACGCTGGTCAAGCGAGCCTACTACGACTTGCACGGACTGCCGCCCACCTTCGAGCAGTCGCAGAAATTCATCAACGACACCTCTCCGGACGCATGGGACAAGCTAATCGACAAGTTACTGGCGTCCCCGCGATATGGCGAGAAATGGGGCCGCCATTGGCTTGATCTCGTCCGTTATGGAGATACTGCGGGATTCGAGCAAGACCCGTACATCCTCGACGCGTGGCGCTATCGCGACTACGTGATCGAAAGCTTCAATGCCGACAAGCCATACGACCGGTTTGTCAAAGAGCAGATCGCCGGCGACGAGCTTTGGCCCGACGATCCGAAGTCGCGCATGGGCACCGGTTACTTCACCGTCGGAACCAACCGCGACATGC
>DASUVS010000044.1:0-10082 GCA_036378835.1 Binatia bacterium
GTGAAAACGGCCGGTGCGACTTGAACTGATTCACGTAGGGCAGGATCCAGAGCGAGCCGGATACCATGAGCGCGACGATGAGCCATGCTACGGCGGTAACCGCCTGCAAAGGCCGGCGTTTGCGAATCAAAATTACCGTAACAACTCCACCGATAAGCAAAACCAGCGCGACGGGCAGGCTTATCCAGAAGGTTTCCCTGCGAACAGTCCAGGCGACGATTGGCAGCGCTACACCGAGGATAGCCACGGCGCCGAAGTAAAATTGGCTCAACCATCGATAAAGTGCGCTCTCCGATCGACCTTCCGTCAAATCTTCGATGTAGTTGCCGACCAGTAAAGCCAAGGTGGGCATCAGCGGCAGGAGATATAAGTCACGCTTAGTATCGGAGATGCTGAAGAACAGAAAAACCGACAGGAAGCATAGCGAAAAAAACAGCGGTATGGGCCGCTGCATAAGTCGCCGGCAAGGAAAGTAAGCGACCACGGCGGGAATGGCGAAGATGGTCCACGGCATAAAGTCCGCCGGCAAAGTCGTCAAATAATAATAGAAGGGCTGCCGATGGCCCATCCCATCGATATAGCGTTCGACATGATGAATGTAAATAAAATCCGCAAGCCATTTTCCATCGGTCGCGCTGTTGACCAGATAAAACCATGGCGCCGCGATCACGAGGAATATCGGAATGCCGAGTTCCAGCTTTGCATCGACGATGAGGCGCCAATCACGCCGGACAATCGCAAATGCCGCGAGCAAAAGCGCCGGCAAGACAATACCGATCAACCCTTTGGCGAGAACCGCCAGACCCATAAAGACGTAGGCCCAGAGAATCTCGCGTTTTCCACCCTTACTTAGAAGAGAACGAGCGCCGAAGTAAATCGTCAGGAGAAACAAGAATCCAAACAGCATGTCGATGTGCGCCCAGCGCGCTTCCCATATGACCCGCACCGAAGTCGCCAAAACCGCGCCCGCGATCAATCCGACTCGCGGACTGAAGAAGTCGCGGCCGGTAAAATAGGTTCCCAAGATAAAGCCGATGCCGGCAAGAGCGGATGGCAGACGCACGGTCCATTCGTTTACCCCGCCGGCGATTTTCGATGCAATCAGCGCCAGCCAGAAATAAAGGATGGGCTTGTCGGTATAGAAATCGCCATTGACCGTCGGTACCACCCATTCACCTTTGGCAAACATGATCCGGACGATTTCGCCATAGCGCGGCTCCACAGGCGCCCATAAATCACGGCCGCCCAATCCTGTGAAAAACACCAACAGGGTTAAAGCAAGCAAGTAGTATGAGTAGTTCTGACTGTGTGTTTCCAAGCTGCGCACCCTGTGTGTTGTGATAGCGATAAGCAAATATCGGAGAAGTCAGCGGACAAACGGCGCTTCGGGCCGGCAACTGCTTGGCTGAATGGTCTGGCGCCTATCCATCATTTCTCTCCCACCCGATCGGAGACTGCCCTCTATGTCGATTCCGCAGCGTCGTATCTTCGATGACCCGGCATAAAGGTGATGTCGACGCGGCAGCAACGACCTCGGCCGCGGCTTTCTTCTTTTCTCCGGCCGAGAACTTTTTATAAGCGATTGCTCTTTTTGAGCCTGAGAAGAACCAGGTAGCCCAGCGTTAGAGCAAGAGATAACCCCAGGGAGAAAGGAATCCTCGATAGCATCGTCGCCCAACCATCAAGGTGATAAGTTCGCCAGAGCGGTATCAGGATCAGCCCCATGGTCAATCCGACAACCGTGCCCAAATCTTTCCTGACACTGCGTCTCCAATCAAAGCGCATGCCTGAAAACGCCTCGGGAATGTGCTCCAACCGCGGTAGAAAGCGATTGACCTTCGCGCAATATTCTTCGTAATCGCTGCCGAACCTGTCACACAGGTAAGCTTCCTCCGCTGCGATCAAGGCCTGATACAGGAACATAAAGAGCGGGATTAGAACTGCATATGCGAGCGGCGACCTTAGATATACTGTCATGCCGACCGCAATCAGCACGTTGCCGATATACATCGGATTGCGCACCAGGCCGAACACCCCTCCCTGAACCAGCCGCCCTGCATACACGCGTCCTTCTTTGCCGCCACGATGAATATATTCGAAGCCGATGGTTAGCAGCCGAACAAGTTCTCCGAACAACACGATGATCATGCCGCTCGCGGCGAGTAACCGATCGGCAAGCGGGCTTCCGAACATGATGCTCGGCCTGAGAGTCAGAGCCGCGAGAAGAAAGATAAGCGGAAAAAGACGATTGCGGTGCTGGAAGAAGAAGTTGCCTACCGCGATACTTAACGAACGCGCCTTTCGAGAACCCTTTTCTATCGCTAACCGGGTCGCCGGAACCATGCCATCCATAAAATTATTTGACCGCAATCATCCCGCAGAAGTTATACCACTTGAAGAAAAGATCGCAGAAACTGAATCCGCTGCTCAGAAACAGTTCGAAATCCTCTTCGAGCCTGTAGGGTATTAGAACGTTTTCCAGGGCTTCGCGTTTCTGGGCGATTTCGAGCTGGCTGTAACCATTGCGCTGTTTGAAATCGTAATAGTACTTGATGAACGAGCGATTGATCTTAGGATCTTTGCTGAGCACCTTTTCGACAACCAGGAGGCAACTGCCCGGAGTCATTCCTCTAGCGATATTGCTGATGACCCGATGGCGGCGCACGGGCCGGATAAATTGCAGCGTCAGGTTGATAATGACCACCGAGGCGTTGGTGATTTCAATGTCCTCGTTAAGATCGGCGCAAATGAGCTGGTAATCTCGCCTCATCCCGTGCTGCTTTATCTTTTCCCGCGCACGATCGAGCATCTCATTGGAAAAGTCGACGCCGACAAAGCGGATGTTCGGTGGAAGAAGCGGGTCTAACTTTACAAACGCGTTGCAGGTCGAGCAGCCAAGATCGTAAAGCTGGGTCCCTTCCACCGCGTAGTCCAGGGCGATTTCTCCGATCATGCGCTGCACTTCGGAATAGAACGGCACCGAACGGTCCAGCATGTCATCAAAAACGACCGCCGTATCTTTGCCGAAATCGAAATCTCTGATTACGTCTCTTTTCTCGCTGAACAAATAATCGTGAGCCATAAAGTACTCTCCTGATAATTTGTATTTATCCTCGCATCTGAATCAGAACCAAAGGCGCGTCGCCTTCCGGACCCGTACTTCCGCTTGATAAAATCGGCCCGGGGAGACTTTGGTTATAGCGTTTAATTTCTTCCCAGCTTCGTTTGGCCATGATGATGTAGTTGTTACCGGAGCCAATGTTAGTTGCGAGCCCTGGCGGTAATTGGTCGATCGTTTCGATGGGACCGCCATGATAAAAGACCACAGAATCGCTATTGAAGAATTCTCCAAATAGGTAGAGTTCGTCGCCCGGCTTGAGCCGCTGATCCACCTGTTCGATGAACGAGCGATAGCTTTTTGCTTCTGCGAGAACCGGCATGACCATACCCCGACTTACGAACGCAACCAGAAACGATATCAATATCAGTGGCGGCGTCGCCGTCATCGGCCGACCAGCCCACAGCCAGCGAGCGAATGAAAACCAAAGAAGCGCACCTATCAGCGCGAGAAGCGTAAATGACCGGCCGAAGCCGGCGAAAGAGTCCTCGGCAAGGATCAGATTGGCGCGGTCTTTCGATTTGAGAAAACTCTCGACGGACGCGAAGAACCACCCGGCATCAGGGTTCCACAAGGCGCCCAAACTGATGATCAGCAGTAGAACACCGACTACTCCGGCGAGCATCGCAACCGAGCGAAAACCGAAAGTTCGCGGCGATAGCGCTTTGTAGTGATACAACCAAACTGCCATTAACATGGACAGAGCGGGATACAGTGGCAGGAGATACACCGGGCGCTTGCCCATCGAGATGGAAAAAAACGCGAACATGACCAGCGCCCAGAGGCTCAAAAAAAGAATATCATCGCCAAGCGAAGATCTCTTTTTGAACAAATCCCAAACCAGGAATGCTAAGAACAGACTCCATGGCAGCCCGCCAAAAAAAAGATATGGAATGTAGTAGTAAAGCGGATGGCTATGGCCCGAACCGCCATAGAATCGCTCGATATTTTCCTGGAGAAGTTGGCGATCCATAAATCCTTCTCCACCACGGATAAGCGCGATTGCATACCAGCCGACAGCTACGAGCAACGTCAAAATCAGCCCGGGATGACAAGAGAACTTGAAAAAGAGGTCCCATCTTTTCTTGAGCGCTATAAACGAAGCGATGACAAGCGCAGGCAGCAATATACCCAGCGGCCCTTTTGCCAGAACGCCTATGCCAAGCGTCAGATAGAAAAGATAGTACCAGAGTCCGCCGGTCAGGAAGCGCTGATAAAGCGAATAGAAAAGCACCAGGCTGAGGGTCACAAAAAAACACAAGGTCATATCGACACGCGCAGTGACCGCCTGGTTGGAATAGACCAGGCTCGTCCCCAGAATCGCGCCGCCGAGAAGAGCGACCTGTGCCCCAAAAAGTTTGCGGGCAAAAACGTAGACGAGCAAAACACCCAAGGTTGCGTATAAGGCCGAGGGAAAGCGGATTGTGAATTCGTCAAGCCGGCCGATGATTTTGGATGAAACCGCCGCCGACCAATGAAATAGCGGTGGCTTGGACGGAATGTCTGTTGCCCTCTTCAGAGGAAACAGCCATTCGCCGCGTCGCACAATATCCTGCACGGCTAGCGCTTCTCTTGGCTCGCCCTTGTCGAAGAAGGCAGTACTGCCGAGATACGGAAAGTACAAGAATCCGCACAACGCGCTGAGGAGAATGATATGGAGAACAGGAGCGTGCGCTTCGGCCGCCGCGCGTAAAAGCCTAACGCCGTTGATGCCGGCAGTGATTATATTCCCTAGGAACCCGCCGAGGGTCCCGAGTACGACAAATTTTTTGGGCGCCAGACTTCCCGGAAACAACCGCGACGAGAGCCGCCTGTTTAACTGTAAGATCCCGAGACCCTCTCGATTGGAATTATGATTCGGCACTACTGGGTCCACCTGCTCAAAGAAAGGAGCCTAGGCTCGGGATGATTAGTCACCAGAGAGATGCCGCCAACGTCTAAGAGCTTCGTGGGTGCGCCACCCGCTATCGGCAGCGCGTCGAAGGCGCGATCGTCGACAAACACAACCAGCCGACTTTTCGACGCTCGCGACAGATTTGTGAATTCCTCATAGATGTAAAGCACTTTCCCATATCCGGCGGCCGGTTCGGGCCGCTTCTTAGCAATGTAATCGCTGCCCAGGACTTTGCTCTTGTCTCCCGACCAAACCACCCAAATGGGTTGTTGGATACGAAGATAAAAAGGCAGGCTGCTCAAATATTTTTCATATAGCACCAACTGATCTCCCTGGTGGATCACTGAAGCTGCGGCCTCGGCCAGTTGCTTGGACGATCGAGTCAGAGACACTGAAGCCGTGATCGGTTCCGCAACCAGGATGAATAGGGCGAAACCCACAGCAGTGCTCCCATAGACATAAAATTCCCTGCGCCAAAGTCCTTTCTTGTAAGCTGCGAGGCCCAACAGGAGCGCCGCCGCCGCGGCAGTAAACAGAACGGAAGTTCTTGGCAGAACGGCATAAATCTGGGGTTGAATCTTCTTCGGCAAAAAATCAGACGGCAGAAACAATAGAGCCGGTAGCAAGGCAACCAAGAAAAAAGTAATGGCCGGAAGCGAAAGAACCCAGCTCGTTTTTGCGGAAGGTGCGGCGGTATAAGCCTTGGCGACCGAGGCTCCCACCAAAATAGCCAGCGGGGGATATAAGGGCAGAATGTAATGGGGCAACTTAGATGCTGAAAGCGAAAAAACAATAAATGGCAAAGCCATCCACAAGCTCAGAAACAGGTGTCCTTCCGCTGGCGGGCGCTTACGGAAATCGGCCAGTGTCATCGGAAGCAGAAGCGTCCACGGGAAAAACCCGGCGGCTAAAACCATAAAGAAGTAATACCAGGGTCCGCTGCGATTGAATTGCGTGGAGGTAAACCGAGCGAAGTTTTCCTCATACAAGAAGTGGTGCAGGTATCCAGGATTACGGAACTCGACCGCAACATACCAGGACCCGGCCAAAATCAGAAAGAGCGGTACGCCTAGCGATACCTCCATTTCTCGCAGCAGAGCCCATTTTCCTGATAACAGAAGATAGAAAAAGATCACCGCAGCCGGAAGGACAAAACCGATCGGGCCTTTTACCAGCGTCGCTGCCCCCATGGAAGCATACATTAGGAGAACCAGGAACTTCCGCCGGGCGCCGGTGGCGCGATGACCCAACCAAAAACAAACCAGAGAAAGGGTTATAAACATTGTCAGCACCATGTCGAGGATCACCACTCGGGAGAGCGCAAAAAACTCGACACTGGTCAGCAGAATCAACACGCTCCAGAGCGCCGCCCATCGTCCAAAAACGGATCGCGCAACAATATAGGTGAGTGAAAGACAGCCGAGCGCAGCCAACACCGAAGGCAGGCGGGCCGCCCATTCGGATAAGCCGAAGACCTTGAAGGCAAGAGCTACCAGCCCAAAAAAGAAAGCGGGCTTATCCAGGCGTGGAATGAAGTCGTAATGCGGCGTAATCCAATCGTCAAGCAGCAGGACCTCTCTGGCAACTTCCGCGTTTCTCCCTTCGTCCGGCTCGAACAACGCCGCGCCTCCCAAATCAGAGAACAGAACAACCAGACAAAAGAGAGAGATCGCGATAAACCACCACGTATGGGGGTCAAAGCTCTTGGCGCTCGTGACTCGATCAACGGGAGAATATCCGGTAGCTATATCCATACGATGTCACTCGGTGAGATTCCAATGAGTTTTAGTCCAAGATGTTGTCTTCTGTTTTCTTCATGCGGTGCGAAACCGGAGCACGCCTCGAGTTAAAGGAAGTTATGCGCCGGTATCATCGTTAGGCGCTCGGTGTTCATAGGGTTGGCTCGTCCATGTAATCGGTAATCGATGTTAGTTCGTGACCCCAGCATTCTTGTCATCCGCCGCATCTGAATAGTTCACCTTGACTTCTCGCCCCACCAAAGCTCTGAGTGCGACCCGTTCTTCTTGACGGGATTGCGGAGCATTGAACTTCCCGAGCTCAGCCTCGCTGTTCTCGCCCGGGTAGGTCCATCGAGCCTACGACGATTTCATTGCAGCAATGGCTGCACTCTATAATCTGCCTGGTTTGCTTAATCGAAATACCGAATAGATTAACTTCTCGGCACATCTCCGATGTATGGCAATGACCTTTCAAGCGGCAGCCAGGACATTCATAGTCAGGAGCCGGCTGCGTGAAGTCGCAACGATGCCATCCAAGGAGTGCGAGCTTTTTGCCGTTGTTATTGCTAATCATCGAATCGTACGTGATCGCTCGCCAGTCATGGGTTCGATTCACGTTCACTCGTACTGAGTAAATCCGTTCCCACCGGTCATACTGCGACTGGATCGAAGATAGTGCAGAAACCTTGCCCGAACATGTCGGCAAGATTACAGTTTTGTAAGGTTGGAAAGGAGACGATAAACAGTAGGCGGGGAGATCAAGCGGCAGGTAGGCGAATGATGAACTCGGAACCTATGCCAGGTTCGCTGCGAACCTCGACATCTCCTCGATGGGCGCGGACGATGGCTTTGACGACGCTCAAGCCCAGGCCGAGTCCGGGCTGTGAGCGGCTTTTATCGCCCCGGTAGAGACGGTCCCATATCACCGCAACTTCCTCGGCGGGGATGCCAATGCCTGTGTCCCGAAAGCTTACAACCGCGTGAGGTCCTTCGACACGGCCGCTGATTATGACGCGGCCACCGACCCGGTTGTATTTAATCGCGTTATCCAACAGATTGGCGATCACTTGCCGCATACGGATGTAGTCGGCGGTGAGGTGGAAATCTTCGGGGCAGTCCACCGATACAACGACATCGCTATCCTCCGCGACGTAATGGTACAACTCCACCATCTCACGAATGAGCTTGGTAAGATTCACGGTTTCGAGCTTCAGCCGCATGATCCCCGTTTCGGCCTCCGACACGTCCATGATGCTGTTTAGCAACGTGAGGATCCGATCCGATTCCTCGACGCACGTTGCCAACGACTCTTTGTAGTGCTCGGCCTTCGCCGGCGCTTGTAAGCACATCTCGGCTGTGCCTCGCAACCGGGTCATAGGAGTACGAAGATCGTGGGCGACATTATCCAGCGCGTCTTTCATTCCTCTGATCAGCCGTTCGATTCTCTCGAGCATATTGTTAAAAAGTCGAACCAGTTCGTTCAATTCGTCCTGATGCTTGCTCTCAGGCACACGGAGATCCATCCGGCCGGTCTCGACGATAGAACGTGTCGTACCGATAAGCGCGCGAATCGGGCGCAAGGCGCGATACGCCAAAAAAGCTCCTCCGCCCAAGCCAATCAGGATCATCGGTATCATCGTCGCGAACAGCGTATCCCGGAATCGTTGCAGAATGTCTTCGCGATCTTGAATGCTCTTTCCGACCTCCAAGATATAATCGTTGGCGAGTTGCGCTGATGTGACTTCCAGGAGACCTGTGTCGCGTTTGGAAGGAAAATACGACCATTGGTATTCGGGCTGCCGATCGTCGAAACGCAGGAAATCGAACTCCTCCCAAAGCCGCGGGTTACTCAGCAATACGGTCTTATTGCCGGGAGCGATAACGCGGACGAAGAAAGTGGTGCGCCGGCTGGGATTGCGTTGCTCGGCGAGAGTCTTAGCCAATGCCTGAACTCCGTCGGTGTCAGCTAGAGAACGGTATTCCGCGAGCTTCAACTGAATCGCCTTGCGATTATCGCGCATGGTTGAGAAGACGAAGGCGAAAGAAACGACGGAGAGAGTCAAAGAGCTCAGGATAAATATCGCCGAATACCAGAACGTAAGGCGAAAGCCGAGCGTCTTATGAAAGCGCTTACGAGAGCTTGAGGGCATAGCCGACTCCGCGGTGAGTGTGAATCAGTTGGTCTTCGAAATCACGGTCTACTTTGTTGCGCAGTCTGGATACAAGCACGTCGACAACGTTGGTTTGAGGGTCGAAATTGTAGCCCCACACATGCTCGATGATCATGGTCTTGGAAACAACTCTCCCGCTATTCCGCATCAGGTATTCGAGCAAAGAAAACTCGCGCGGTTGCAAGTCGATCTTCTTACCCGCTCGGGTAACCTCCCGAGTCAAAAGGTTCAATGTGAGCTCCCCGATGATTAATCGGGACGGCTCGGCTTCGTGACTTGCGCGGCGAATCAGCGCATGCACGCGGGCTAGAAGTTCGGCGAACGAGAATGGTTTGACAAGATAATCGTCTCCACCCGTCTGGAGCCCGCGCACCCGATCGTCAACCGAGCGCTTCGCGCTTAATACAATCACCGGCGTCAGGATTTTTCTTTCGCGCATGCGTTCGATGATAGTCAACCCGTCGAGCTTAGGCAGCATCACATCGATTATCGCAGCGTCATACGGTTCCGAAAGAGCGAGGTGAAGCGCGTCTTCGCCGTTTTCGGCATGATCCACGGCAAATCCTGCCTGTTTCATACCCCTCACAACCAACGAGGCGATCTTCTTATCGTCTTCAACCACCAAAATTCGCATGGGATTGCCGGAGCTAAATCGTTCTGTCCATCGTTATGCTGACCGGGAGGCAAACTCAAACCAGTGTGTCGTGGCAGCGGTGGAGAAAAGTTTGTCTGCTAATTGTCGCTAGCCTTCAAGAATGTAATGTCTGTGAAAGGGAATGGCAACAATTCGAGTTTATGCTTAATGCGCTCAAGGCAGCGGATTAAGAGAATGGCACCGCAGAGACACAGAGTGCGCAGGGACAATAATCATTCGCACCGGCGTCCGTCCGCGCCTCGGCGGTGAAAGATGAGAGCGGATTGGAGGCAACTGGCTTTATAGGCTCGGGGTATAGCAAAGATTAAGGTCGTTACATACGGTAAAAGATGAAACTGCTGATGAAGATTTTTATCAGCTTGGCAATGTTAGCTGTGGCGCTGCGCCTGGTCGACATCAATGAGCTGAAGCAAAGCCTGTTAAGCATTCCACCGCGGACTCTGGGCGCGGTGGTGGTTATCTTTTTTTTCGGCCAGCTACTGAGTTCCTACAAGTGGTGGCTCCT
>DASUVS010000045.1:0-11731 GCA_036378835.1 Binatia bacterium
GTCATAATAATGCCGCTGTAGCCGGGGTGAGCGGTGACCATCTTACCGGCCCATTTGGGATTTAAAAGATCCTTCCAGGTTTGCGGCGCATCTTTTTCCGCAACGATTTTCGGATTATGAGCGATGACTGAAAGCGTCGCCCTCATGCCATAGTAAAAGCCGGTCTTATCCTTGAAGCCGTCGGGAAAACCGGCAACGCTCTGGGGAGTGAACTTCAGCAGCAATCCTTTGTCTTTCAACAGCTCAAAGTGACCGGCGTCCGAAGTATGCACGATATCGGCGTTCTTCAATCCCGCCGTCGACTCCTGCATGAATCTTTGCAAAACCCGCTGCGAGCCGTTACGGTGCACTTCCACTTCGATGCCTTTGTATTTACCTTGAAAGTAATGCGAGATTGCGGTCGAAGAGGGCAACGCTAAAGACGTATGCCAAACGACCTTCCCTTCTTTTCGCGCCGCCTCGACAAGCTGAGGATCTTGCGCGCGAGCTCGGGAAATTGAAACGAAACATATGACAAGAATGAACAAGCAGAATTTTAGTTTCATGATCCGCGCCCTCCTTACTGATCTCGATTCATGGGGTGAGCCTACTCCTATTCAAGGTTTCAACAACTCGGTCAGTGATGCGATTTTCGGCAGCTCTTCCAGACCGTTGACCGCCGCCATGATCTGATCCACCCTTGCCGGCGGTAATCGCAGCTGCGCATTCGCCCGGAACTTGCTTTCGATCTCCTCCGGCGGCAGTGGATCTTCCAAGCCGCCCCGCGGGTGGGGCTGATTCTCTTCCAAGATGCGGCCGTCGAGGAGACGCATCTTCACGTGCCCCGAAAAATGGCGCGGGTAGTCGATGCTCGGATCGAGCTCATAGCGGACTTTCTTTGCCAGGGCCAGCACGGAGGGATCCCGGATGGCATTATCGGTAAATTCTTGAAGCCCGGCTCGGCCGCGAATGAGCATGACCGCAATACAATAAGGCAAGCTGAATTTTGCGCCATAGGAGCTTGCCGGTCGCTGTTTGTCGGCAAGCGGCTCCCACAATCGAGGCACGGGACCCTGCGCCGTGCGGCAGACAACTTCAACAATCTGTTCCGGCGCGGCTGCATACTTCTGCTTCAGCTTGAGCGCGCAATCCATGTAGGGGTGGGATATGGAACCGCACGGATAGGACTTGAACGTGAGCCGCGGCGTTTCCCAAATCTTCCCCAATTCGAGCAACTTCTCGAAACGGTATTCGGCGGGCCCGCCAAAAGACTGAAAAAACCCATGGGTACCCTCGAAAACCTTGCCCGGACCGCGAAACCCTTCACGAGCGAGCAGAGTGGCGATCACTCCGCCGTGGGCCGCCCAACCGGGATGCATTCGTTTTGTCCAGGTGCCGTCAGCTAGATATTCGATGATACCCGAGCTCTGGCTGCCACAGAGTCCAAACGCATCGGTCCATTGACTTAGCTCAAGACCGTACAATTTCCCCGCCGCTGCCGCAGCGCCAAACGTGGAACACAATGCAGTGGGATGAAACCCGCGCGCGTGGAATTTTCCCGGAGCGACAATGCCGATTTTGCACATGACTTCGGTCCCGGCAACCGCAGCTTCCAAAACCGATCGGCCATCCGCGCCAACCTCCTCGCCCACCGCCAGAGCTGTCATGCCGGCGCAGCAACCGGTGTGCACGATGGCTTCTTCCAGTGTGTCATCGTAATCGAGGCCGTGCGCCAACGTCCCGTTGGCGAGCACCGCGTTGGCCGCAGCAACCTTGTTGGCGCAACCGATTAATCGGCTGTTCGGCGCCCCCCCGAGAGCTTGCGCCACTCTTGTAACCATACCGCCGAAATCCATTGTCGACGAGGCCAGGGCCACACCAAGTGTATCGAGATAGACCAGCTTGGCTTTTTTTTGAATGCTTGGAGGAATATCGCCGATGCTCAAGCCGTGGACGAATCGTCCTATAGCTTGCGAGTACGGTTCCACTTGTGCTCCTTACTGCCCTTAAGGCTCGCTTGCATAAAGCGTCGTGGGATTTTCTTTCGGGCCTTTGAGCTCCTTAGCGCGCCAATCAGTGAATTCAAGCTTTTAAGCTCTTCCAGCCGCGCCACGAGAGCGATGACATGTGCGGCATTTTCCGCCGGCAGCGCAAGGCTCGCACATTCTTTGAACTTTTCGGCCAACTCAGTCCAGCTCATGGGTTTTTGCGGATGACCACGCGCGACATCATAGCGCCCTTCGATCGTCCGGCCGTCATGGAGCTTAATGCGAATGCGCGAGCGCACCTGATCGAAACCCAAACCTTCCAGCTCATCATCGACGTAAAGCCTGACCCGTTTCATCAGTTCAACGATTTTTTTCTGCCGTACTTTACCATCAACGAATTGGGCAATTCCGGCTTTTCGCTCCAGGACGGCAATCGCCATGCAGAAAGGAATGCTGAACTTTGCTTCCAGCGCCGTCTTCGGCATCGGATAGATTAAGGCGTTCGGTACATTGGAGTTCGTGCCGACCTCAAGAGATTCAATATCAGACGCGTGCAGATCGTGCTCTTTGACCAGATCGAGAATCAAGTCCTGGGCGGGATGAGATAAGGATCCAGAGGGGTACGGTTTGATGGAGATTCCGGGCTCTTGCATAAAATAGGGACGGCCAAACCGGCCGGCGATTTTGCTCTCGTCGTAGCCGCCGCCCATGGCGCGATAGAACCCTCGCTGCGCCTCGAGAATGTTGCTGGCGGCTGTAAAACCGCTCCGGGCCAACAAAGCCGCTGTTACACCGTTCTCGGCCGCACGCCCGGCATGGAGCGGTTTAGTCATGGTGCCAAAGTTCTCGCGCAATCCCGACGCCATGCTGGCACAGATACCGAGGGCTTGAATTAGAATATTTTCCTTCAACCGCAAAATTTTCCCCACCGCCATGACGGCCCCAAGTCCGCCGATGGTCGCGGTGGAATGAAACCCTGATTGATAATGGCGCGGATTGATCGAGTCGGCGATGCGGCACTCGATTTCGACTCCAAGGATGTATGCCAGCAGGAACTCCGCGCCGGAGATCTTTTGCTTCTCGCCGACGGCCAAAATAGCCGCCAGAACCGGCGTCGTCGGATGCGTCAGCAACCCATACACCGCCTCTTTGGACGTGGGGAGCTGCGTATCATCGTAGTCCATTGCATGACCGGCAACACCATTGGCTAACGCAGCTTTGGCGGCCGGCGCCGAGAAGGCGGTTCCGAGCACCGCGCACTCTTCCCTGCCGCCGAACTCCCGGACATGCGCTTGCACGATGCGCGAGCATTCATCCGTGGACCCTGCCAGAGCCACACCGAGTCCGTCGAGAATGAAGCCCCGCGCCAACGGGATTACTTCCGTAGGCATATCTTTGTAGCTCGCCTTAAAAACGTAATTCGCTACTTCTTGTGTCAGACCCACCGAAGCTCCTTGTCTCCATCCAATTCATTCAATAAATGGACAAGACTGATATCAGAACTGAAAGGCTTTTTCACCTTCTTTTTCAAAGTGCAACCGTGACACAGAGGCCCCTCCGATTTCGTCAGCCGCTAACCGTTTCTCTGATTAATTGGGCGAGAGGGCCCGGACGTTTCTGTTTTGCTGGTTCGGCATTCTGAGGCTCCGCCTGGTTACTTGACACTCCGAATCGTCTACGATAGGTTCACGGCTAAATATTCTGAACCTTATTCAGAGTGGTGGAGGGATCGGCCCTTCGAAGCCACAGCAACCGGTTCCCAAAAGGAACGCTGGTGCTAATTCCAACCCCCGCGACGCGGGGGAAAGATAAGGTGAGGTGATTTAAAACCTCTTCTTATCGACAGAAGAGGTTTTTTTTTGGCCAGAAGTTATGAGCCTCAGCCTGACAACAGAACAGATTGAACGCTACAGCCGTCAAATACTTGTGCCGGACTTCGGCGGCAAAGGACAGATACGCCTGCGCCAGGGTCGAGTTCTGATCATCGGCGCCGGAGGCTTGGGCTCGCCCAGCGCGCTGTACTTAGCCGCGGCCGGGGTGGGTACGCTAGGGCTCATCGATGCCGATGACGTCGAACTATCGAACCTGCAGCGTCAGATTCTCCATGCCACCGCCGATCTGGGCAAGGCAAAGGTAGAATCCGGCAAAGAGACACTTACGCAGCTCAATCCCGACGTCGACGTGATTGCGTATCCTGCAAGACTTGGTTCCGACAATATAGACGGACTTTTTTTACAATATCAGTTTATTATCGACGGCAGTGATAATTTTGAGACTAAATTCCTGGTCAACGATGCTGCGGTGCGCTTGAGAAAAGCTTATTCACATGCCGGGATCGTCAGATGGCAGGGCCAAACCATGACGGTGATTTCCGGCAGAACTGCTTGTTACCGCTGCCTCTTCAAAGAGCCGCCGCCACCCGCAGAAATCTTGAATTGCCAGCAATCCGGCATTGTCGGCGCCGTTGCCGGCACCATTGGTTCGATTCAAGCCACGGAGGCCATCAAGTATCTTCTCGGCTTCGAAGAAGGGCTGTTGACGGATCGCCTGCTTACTTACGACGCCAGAGCCATGAAGTTTCATCAGGTACAGGTCACAAAAGACCCGGGTTGCCACGCATGCAGCGGGATGTAATCGACCATTCGCCGATTTAGAAATGATTCAGAGTGATGACCAGAAAGGAAGGTTCATGAGTTTTGTCAAAGGCCTCCAATGTAGAGAGTGTGGTCAAGATTACCCCAAGGAACCGCTGCACGTCTGCGAGACCTGCTTTGGGCCGTTGGAGATCGTCTACGACTATGACGCAATCGGCAAGAACATCAGCCGCGAAAAAATCGCTGCCCGCGAAAAAAATCTTTGGCGCTACCGCGAACTGCTGCCGATCGACGGAGAGCCGCAGGTTGGGATGTACTCGGGTTTCACGCCGTTGGTCAAAGCCCATCGATTGGCAGAAGCCTTAGGAGTCAAAGAGCTTTACATCAAAGATGATTCGGTCAATCACCCGACCTTTTCGTATAAGGATCGTGTCGTCTCCGTGGCTATCTCCAAGGCTATCGAATTCGGCTTCGAAACCGTCTCGTGCGCTTCGACCGGTAATCTTGCCAATTCGGTTGCGGCCCACGCGGCCAAAGCGGGGCTCAATTGCTATGTTTTTGTTCCCGATGGTCTGGAGCAGGGAAAGATTATCGGCTCGGCAATTTACGGTCCGAAGACCATTGCCATCGAAGGAAACTACGATGACGTCAATCGCCTTTGCAGCGAAATCGGCGACAAGTACGGCTGGGCGTTCGTCAATGTAAATCTACGTCCTTATTATTCGGAAGGCGCAAAAACACACGCTTATGAGGTTGCCGAACAACTGGGTTGGAAGCTCCCTAAACACATCGTCGTTGCCTCCGCGGGCGGAACCATTCTGCCCAAGCTAGCCAAAGCATTTAAAGAACTCGTCAAAGTGGGTTTAGTGCAAGATACTGGTTGCAAAATTTACTCGGCGCAGGCCGCTGGATGCGCTCCGATCATCAAAGCGCTTCATAACGGCACAGATTTGATAAGCCCGGTGAAGCCCAATACGATCGCCAGTTCCATTGCGATTGGCAATCCGGCTGACGGCTATTATGTGGTTCACGCGGTCAAAGACTCCGGCGGGTGGGGTGACAGTGTCACGGACGACGAAATCGTTGAAGGGATCAAACTGCTCGCAAGGACTGAAGGAATCTTTACCGAGCCGGCGGGAGGAACGGAAGTCGCGGTAACCAGGAAGCTCATCCAAAAAGGACGAATTCCGCGGGATGAATCGATTGTCATTAGCATCACCGGTAATGGTTACAAAACTCTCGAGTCAGTATCGCGCGCCGTCGAGCAGCCCTACACGATCAAAGCCAAGTTGGAAAATTTCGATCAGCTCTATCAACATCTAAATCCGTCGTTTTCAAAAGCGGCAGTTAGCTAAATTCATTGCCGCCGCGTGGCTTGCATGGTTCCGGGCCACGGACTATGTTAGCCTAGGCTTGGACGCCGGAATGCTTTCAGGAGGATGGTTATGTCGGTTCGAGTACGTGTTCCTACCCCGCTGCGCAAATTCACTCAAGGGGTTGATGAGGTCAACGCGCAAGGAAATAATATTCGGTCCATTGTCGAAGACCTAGAAAAAAACTATCCGGGAATCAAAGAACGTATCTGCGACGAGACCGGCAAAGTACGCCGATTCGTAAACGTGTATGTCAATGGTGACGACATTCGTTTTTTGCAAAACCTGGAGACGGCTCTTAAAGAGGGCGACAACATCTCTATCGTTCCCGCCATTGCGGGAGGGCGTTAAAGAATACGCTTCGAGAGCTGGTGAAAGCCAATCACAATTTGCGGCTGCTTCACGCGCTTTCGCGGGAGCCCAAAGAGATCGGGTCGGTCCTCGATCTTATCGGCAACACGCCGCTGCTGGAAATCCGCAAGATCACCGAAGGCTTGCCTGCTGGAGTTCGCATATTTGCCAAGTTGGAAGGATTTAATCCCGGCGGCTCGGTGAAAGATCGCCCGGCCTTGCGAATGATTCAAGAAGGAATTCGCTCGGGAATCCTAACGGGCGACAAGGTCATCCTCGATTCAACCTCCGGCAACACCGGCATCGGCTTGGCGTTGATCGGTACGGTGTTGGGATATCGCGTCGAGCTGGTGATTCCGGCCAACGTCAGTATCGAGCGAAAGCAGATTATTCAGGCTTACGGCGCGAAAATAACCTTCAGCGATCCGCTGGAAGGCTCCGATGGCGCGATCCGACTAAGCCGTGAAATCTTGCGCGCCAATCCCGATCGCTACTTCAAACCGGATCAATATTTTAATCCCATGAATCCTCAGGCCCACTACGAAACCACTGGACCGGAAGTCTATCGCCAAACCGATGGCAAGATCACTCACTTCGTCGCAGGTATCGGCACCGGCGGAACCATAATGGGCACGGGTCGCTATCTTAAACAGATGAACGCAGACATACAGGTTATCGCCGTCGAACCCGACGATGCCTTACACGGTCTCGAGGGGCTTAAGCATATGGCCAGCTCAATCGTGCCCGGCATCTATCATGAAGAGCAGCTGGACCATAAGATTCCGGTCGCCACCGAGGATGCCTATGCGATGGTATACCGGTTGAGTCAAGAAGAAGGGATTTTAGTCGGGCAATCATCGGGCGCGGCAATGTTTGCCAGCCTGAAAGTAGCGCGCAAGCTGCATTCCGGTATCATCGTCACGGTGTTTCCTGATTTCGGCGATAAGTACCTATCCACCAGCCTCTGGGTGGGTTGGCGTGATCGAATGGCAGTTGGCAATCTGAAGTTCTCAATCTAACCAATGAAGAAGAAGCGAGAGGCAGTCCGCCAAAAAATCTACCTCACTTTTCCGAGGACTCTCGTGCGAGAACCGGTATTGTCTTCAATGGCCAAGCAATTTGACGTGGTCTTTAATATTCGCGGCTCGACTGTAACCGCCGAAATGGGATTAATGGCGCTGGAAATAAACGGCGCGCAAGCCGAAGTAAACAAGGCCGTTGCCTGGCTCAAGGAAAAGGGAGTGACGGTCGATTCGATTGAAAAAAATGTCGTCGAGTAGTTATTGCGCAGAGGCGGAAATTGAAATCACCAAGGCTCCGCCCTCATGCGGCGGCCCGCCTAACAGAAAATAACCACGGCCTTGGAGCCGCACCGTCGTGTCCAACAAAGGCTTAGTGCCCTCGGTCAAACGAACCTTCAAAGCGATCTGCTTATCTTTTGAGTCTTGAGGCGAGACGGCAAGCGACCTACCACCGGGAATTTCGAAGGTGGCATTATCGTTCCATGGAACCGACTGGCTGTCTTCCTTCAGCAGGCGATAAGAACGATACTTCATCACCTTCAACTGCCTTTCCATTGGCTTGAGGCGCGCATCGAATTCATCGCTCTCGTTTGACGCTAGAATGGTGCCGATTTTTACCTGAACCGGCTTTGAACCATTCTCTGCGCCCTCGGCGGACACCGCCAGCAACAACAGGCTAGAAAGAAGGCTTGCTTTCAGAAGGTTCCGTAGACGAGTCATTCTCGCTTTCTTGAGGTTGGTACAGCCAAATCACCGTCGTGTTGGTTTCACCCTCGTGTAGCAGGGCGACATTGCGCCCATAGGCATCAATCGATTCAACCGTAGCCAAGTTATCAGGCTGCATGCCAAGTTTTGCATTGGGCAAGAACGAATCAATGGACAATCCTGCGAGCACAATGACAATCACGGCAGGGACCGCCCAAGCGAGCCTAGGGGCGGTGAAGATGCCTCGAATCCAATCGCCGAGTTCGTCATACCATTTGCTCTGCTGCGCAATGCGTTGCTGCACGCCTTGCCAAAACGGATCGAATTGAACCTTCGAGGCGCTCGAGCTCAACACCGTTTGCATAGTGGAATGAAGACGTTCCAATTTGTGCCGCTCTTCCCGACAAGCGGCGCATGCGTCAACGTGGAGCCGGCACGCCTCGGCTTGCGCCGGGACAAGTTCGCCATCGAGCCAGGCTCCGAGGATTTCTCGGGTAGTTTCACAGTTACTCATAAAAGGCGCCAAGTTTATTTTGAAGTTTTTTGCGGGCATAGTGCAGGCGACTCATCACCGTTCCTTCGGAACAGCCGAGAATCTCCCCGATGTCTTTGTATGACATGCCTTCCAGCGTCCTAAGGACGATGACGGCTTTGTGTTCGGGCGTCAAGTCATCTATTGCCGACAGCATCTTCTCTCTCAGCTCGCGATCGTGAACATCTGAAAACGGGTCTTTGGCAACTTCGTTCTGCTGTTCAAATACCTCATCCATACTCTCGCGAAACTCCAGAGGACTCCTCTTTTGCCGCCGCTGGTGATCAATGGACATGTTTACCGCTATCCGGTACAGCCAGGTGTAAAAAGAGGATTGCCCGTGAAAGCTGGTGATCTTGCGATAAGCGCGAAAAAACGACTCTTGCGCGACCTCCATGGCATCGTCCCGGTTTCGTAGTAAGCCAAAGATGACCATGTAGACCTTCTGATGATATCGCGAAACCAGTTCTTGAAAGCTTGCAATATCTCCAGCTTGACACTTCTGGACCAGCTGCCAGTCACTTAGCTCCACATTGACCCTGCCTGTTTGACGTTTTCCACAACCTTTTATTCAGCCGAAACAAAACGTGATATCAAAACCTTGAAGTTTTCGCGAATTGGCCTAGAATACCCCTGATATCTCTCCATTCCTTCGATCTACTTTTCACTTATAAAGGAAGCATTGATGCTGGTTAAATGTCCGAGCTGCGCAACCACCTACAAGGTGGCTGACGAAATTTTGACGGGCACCGCTCCCGCCTTTCGTTGTTCTCGCTGCAAACACATGTTCGAAGGTGACCTGGACGCGTCTGTTGAGGCGGTGCCGCTGCGCGCCGAGAGCGAATCAAAAATTCAGGGTGAAGATGAAGGCGAGTTGGCTTTCGTATTTGAAGCAGAAGATCAGGACCCAAGGGACGATCGCGACCAAGACGGAATCAATCCTCCCCCACCAACCCATTTTCCGCCGCCGGATCCGGTCGATTCGCTGGTGGAACAGGAAACGCAACGGTGGTCCGTACCGGCCGAAATTAAAGCAGAAGAACCTTTCACAATTTCTGGCGATCCGAGATCGCAGCAGATTGAAGGGAAACCGGATCGCCATGAAGATGGTAAGCGAGCACGAAAACCTGCCGAAGAGGTTTTGCCAACGATGCCGACCAGCAACATCTCGAGTCTCGAGCCGTACCGGGATCAGCAAACTTCGACACTACCTTATCTTTCCTTGTTCGCTTTGTTGATCCTGTTCTTTTCATTAGCGACTGCGTTTCAATACGCCTATCCCAAAGTTTTGGACGGCTGGATGAAAAAGGTTCCTTTCATCGGCGCGGCTATCGCCAGAAATGACCGCTTGAAGGAGGGCGTAGCCTTACAATCGCTGCGCGGCAACTATCAGGTGATACAGGGGAATCGAGAAATCTTCGTGGTGACGGGTGTAGCGATGAATCAGAATCCGGTTGTCATCCGAGAAGTCCGCATTGGCGGCGAAACCTTTGGCTCGGACGAGAAATCAATCGAACAGCAGGAAATGTGGATCGGCAATGCGATCTCGGCAAAAATTATTCGGGGCATGACCGCCCAAGATATCTCAGACCTGCAACGTTTGAAACCGCTTAAAACCTTCGAAATTCCGCCCGGCGATTCAGTACCTTTCACGATTGTTTTTCTAAAGCCGGCAAAAGCCGTCAAGAAATTTACTGCGACAGTAATGACAGCCGAAGAAGAGACCTAATCTAGGAGGATTTTTTTGCGGGCCTGTCTTTGCTCGTGGCGTCATCGGGCGTAATATCGATTTCGTCGGCCTCTTTGAGGGATTTGCGAAATTTTCGGACGCCTTTGCCCAAACTATCGCCCAAGTCGGGCAGGCGGCGGTTAAACAGGATAAGCAGGATGAGGAGAACGATCACCAACTCTCCGAGCCCCAGACCAAACATAGATCCTCCTATTCTGTTGGGCATTATTTCACCAATCGATTTCATTGCAACCACGAGATTTGCTTAGACAAAGGTTGCCGCAGTAACATACGGTTGTGGAACACGCTTCTCGATCACTGGCGACGTTCTTCGCCGCGTCTTTAGCTCTCCATCTGGCGGTCCTGCTGCTCTGGTCACAAACCTCCACGCGCCCTGTTCCGCAGGAAAATGTCATCGTGTCGCTGCTGCCGGCTGAGGAGCAGCCCAAAGCGCCGGCGCCGAGCCAATCAAGCCAGGTACCGCCGCAGGCGCCGACCCGAAACTTCCGGTCTCCCGCGATCATCGCGAAAAAAAATTCACCTGCAGTGAAAAGATCGGCCCCTGAACCGGCGCGAGCTCCGAGAAAGGAAGCGGAGTTAAAAAAGCAGCAAGAATACAGAGAACCGGATTCTGAGCCGGTCCCTGCGAAGGAACCGCCCAGGCCGCCGGAAAAGGTTGAAGAAAATCTGTCGATAACCGAGCGCAGACTACCCACCATGCGGGAGTTGTTGCCGCCTGCGAATTGGTCTTCGTCCGCTAATAACGGCGATGAGGCAATCGCGCTGAACACTCGAGACCCCCAGTACATCACTTATTTTACCAGCATCAAACGCAATATCGAGTTTGTGTGGGAATACCCGGAGCCCGCCCTCAGGTACGGATTACAAGGAAAGCTACTGCTGCAATTTACCATTTTGGCTAGTGGGGAGTTGGAAAGCGCGCAAATCATTCGTTCCTCAGGGTCGAATTTGCTCGATCACGAGGCCTTGCGCGCAATGAAAGCGGCGGCACCATTCAGACCGATTCCGCCCTGGATCGACAAGAAAAAAATTACGATCACTGCAAGCTTCGAGTACCTCGACAACCGCCTCAACTATCGAGTGACGCCTTGATTCACACCCGCAAGCCGCTCGTCGGACGAGACGTTCAGAATGTAGAGATTAGGCTTCTTCTTCCGGCCGCTCCCGCTCCCAGCGAAGCACCGGCTTTCTGGCGGCTTTAGCTTCGTCGAGTCGACGGACCGGAGTGGTATGGGGAGCATTCTTTACTAGATCGGGAGTTTCGCGAGATTCCCGGTCGATCGCGATCATTGCTTCGATGAACTGATCGAGCGTTTCGGGCGTTTCGGTTTCAGTTGGTTCGATCATCAACGCTCCCGAAACTACCAGGGGAAAATAGATGGTCGGCGGGTGAAATCCATAATCCAGCAAGCGCTTGGCGATATCCAGAGTCGAGAC
>DASUVS010000046.1:0-3617 GCA_036378835.1 Binatia bacterium
GCAAGCGAAGAATGCAATCCTGGCGGTGCTCGGCGCTGATCTGTACATGAAGCGCGTTGTCATCGTCGATCACGACGTTGACATTTTCAACGATCGGCAGGTCAACTGGGCAATCGCGACACGCTGCCAACCGGACCGGGATATCACCATCATCACGAATAGCCGCGGCTCCGACCTCGATCCATCCACGAAAGAAGACGGCAACACCGCAAAATGGGGCGTCGACGCCACCGCCAAACCGTCCCTCGCCGCGTTCACGCCGAGACACCGCATCCCGCGCGACGTATGGCACCGGATCGACATGAAAGACATCCTCGGCCAATAAACTGTGCAACCGAAATACAATAGTCCAACATAAACGTTGTCGCTTGACTCGGATTCGCCTGATAGGGGTCGGGAACGGCTGTCGCCGTCCCCGCCCTCCGAACCGTGCGTGCGGTTCTCCCGCACACGGCTCTCCAGTCGGTAGTTTCCTCATCGGGATTGGCGCGCTAACGCACGGGCCGTAGTTAAGGTGAACAGTCCTTGCGCTGCGAAGAAAGTATTGGGCCACCGAAGATGGTCATCACGACATTTTCCCATCCCCGGTCGTTTGTCTTGCTTGCGCAAGATCGTACGTAGCCTGCGACGAACAAAACTATCGGTCAACTGATGTACCCAGGGTTGCGCATGCTTGAAGTAGTGAAACCAGCCACGAAGCACGGGGTTGAGATCCGCGATGATGCAGGCCAAGCTGTCCCCACGCGTGCGCCGTGTTTTCTGGCGTATCCGCTCGCGCATCGCCAAAAGACTTTTCTTTCTGACCCAACGCCGCCCGACTTCGAAGCGGTAGCCCAAAAACTCAAAACCTTGCCCAGCTTGCCGGCAATCTCCCACGTGGGTCTTGTCGGCATTGAGCTGAAGCCCGTTTTGTTCCGTCCAGGCTCTCACTGCGCTCAGCGCCGCTTGAGCTTGTTCTTGACTGCGGCACAGCACCACAAAATCATCGGCGTAGCGAACCATCCGATAACCCTGCTGTTTCATCTGTCGGTCCAGCGGATGAAGATAGATGTTGGCCAAAAGCGGGCTGATCACCGCTCCTTGCGGCGTTCCTCCCACGGGCGTCCAGCGTTTCATCCCTTGGATAATATCCTGACTCAGAAACCCACCGATCAGCTCAAGCACTCGCCCGTCGCTGATCCGCTCTTCGATCCGGCGCATCAGAGTTGGATGCTCCAGGGTCTCGAAGAAGCTCTCCAAGTCGGCGTCCACCACATGGGTGTAGCCTTCCTGGATCAGTCCATCGATCTGGCGAAGCGCGTCTTTGGCGCTGCGCTCGGGACGAAAACCGTAACTGGAGTCCTCAAACTCTCGCTCGAAGATCGGTTCGATCACCAGCTTCACTGCCGTCTGCACGATGCGATCTTTGACCGCAGGAATTCCCAATGGGCGCATCCTGCCGCCCCCTTTGGGTATCTCCACGCGCCGAATCGGCTGTGGCCGGTATTCTCCGCTCTTAAGCGCTTGCTCCAGTTCTTCCAGATAGATTTCCGCTCGGGCCGCAAACTGCTTCACACTCTGTCCATCCACTCCTGCCGCTCCGGCGTTCTCTTTAACTTTGTGCCACCCTGCCCTAAGCGTCTCTTTGCGGTACACCTTGTCGATCAGGCTAAACCATTTCCCTCCTTTGACGCCGTTGTCCAGCGCCGCCAACATGCGCTCGCTCCATACCGTGGCTTTCACCCACGACCGGTCTCGGTCGGCGGTTTCTGCGCCTTGTCTAGCTCTTCCGGGCACTGCCGGCGCTTGGCTTTCGCTTTGCCCCGTTTTGTCGCTCACGCTTCTACCTTCCTGCCTCCCGTCCCTCGGCGCTGTTTTGCTTCCAGCCCCTCTCGCGGGTTTTCTTCCCGCTGCGGTACCATGAAGGCTCTGACTCCTGCACCGCTCACCTGCCGTGCAGGTCTCCCCGCTTATCTCGCCACACCTTCCTGTCGTTCCGTCTCCAACCACGTGGACTGCCTGGACATCGCTTACCACCACGCCAGCGTGCCCAGCGAGTTTCGGACTTCGCCCTGGAATCGCAGGCTCGTCGCAGCTCCCCGCCGAATCGAGTTCGTTACCCTACGGACCGACACTTTGCCTCGGGTTGCTCTCCACCTCGCTTCACAGCGACGCAGTTACCTTTGGCTACGGAGTTTGTGGCATACTCCGACACGGACTTTCACCGTGCTGATGTGGCGCCCTCACGGGCGCACGATTCCCGCTAAAAACCTGCGGGAATGACGGACTAGAAATACACCCTAGTTCAAAATTCGCGGTCCGAAAAGCTTGATCGCATTATCCCACAGAATTTTTCGCTTCGCCTCGTTCGATATCGGCTGGGCATCGAGATCCGGCAGCGCCCGTTTCGGGTCGATCGCGTCGGGATGCGGATAATCCGTATTCCACACGATATTCTCCCCGTTTAAATCTTGCACCACGTATTTGAGCGCGCGCTCGTCGCTGTCGCAGGAAATCACGCACTGGCGCATGAAGTACTCGCTCGGCAGCATGCGCAGTTTTTCCGATTTTCCCATAACGCTATTGCGCCCATGCGTATGATCGTCCATCCGCCCGAGCCAAAACGGCAGCCAGCCGGCATTGGATTCGAGAATCGCGAGGCGCAGCTTGGGAAAGCGCTCGAGAATGCCGGTGAAGATAAAATGCCCCAAGGTGGTCATATTGTCGCAAGGAAAGCCGAGCGCGTGATCCAGCCCGCGCAGCGCGAGCTCCGTATCACCGCGGCGCTCGCCTTCGAGTTGGCGGAAGGGATGAAAGCGGCGCTGACGATATTCGCCGTGCGCCGAGATCGGAAAATCCAGCTCTGAGGCGAGCTGCCAAAGCGCGTCATATTCTGCCTCGTGCAAATAGCGGCCCTCGGGAAGAAACGGATTTCGCACCGAGACTGCGCCGAGCTCGGTGACTGCGCGGCGCGCTTCTTTCACCATTTCACCGACGTCCGAGCCGGGCAGCACCGCAACGAATTTGAGCCGCTTCGGGTCCGCGCTGCAGTAATCGTGGCACCAATTATT
Source organism: Binatia bacterium (assembly GCA_036378835.1). Classification (GTDB taxonomy): domain Bacteria; phylum Desulfobacterota; class Binatia; order UBA9968; family UBA9968; genus WHTF01. The sequence goes on from DASUVS010000046.1 coordinate 3,051, forward strand.
GTAGGCCCGGCACATCGCCGCCCCGAGTTCAACGTCTTTCAAAGCGACCCGATAGGCGAAGTTCCCATTGTTCCCCGTGGGAAGCAGAACTTGAATGTCCCAGCCGTAGCGATCCATGTCCTTGAGCCGAATCTCCGACGACCACCACTGCCGGTAGGCTTCGCCGTATTTTTCTTCCAATACCGCCCAGGCGCTCGGCGGTGGGCGCAGCTGCAGATCGCCCTTGGGAATGATTTTGCCGTCCGGCTCATAGACCATAAAGACGCCGTCCATGAAGGCGACCTTCGGCACGCGATCACGAAATTTCGGCTCGACATACCGTTCCCATAAATATTCCGGCTCGTGCATATGCGCGTCGGCATCGATCACTTTCATTCCGTTCCACATGAGCGGCTCTCCTCCAGAACGAGTCAGAAATCGACGTTAGAAGATTCCGGATCGAGGTGTCAAGCGGCAGTCGTTTTCAGGTGACTCGTCGAGCAATCGCGATCTCGTGTGCTCCGAGCGACAGCCGTACCGCGCGGAGCTGGGATGCGTTGAAGCGCGATTTCAACATCGTCTAACTCC
>DASUVS010000047.1:0-4386 GCA_036378835.1 Binatia bacterium
AACCACGACGGCCACGGTTCTTGCGCGTGCCATCTTCAGCGAGGGACTGAAGCTTGTTGCCGCCGGCCACGATCCCATGAGCATCAAGCGCGGCATCGATAAAGCCGTTGCGAAAGTGGTGGAGGAGCTTAAATCCATTTCGAAACCCACCCGCGATCGAGGCGAAATCGCGCAGGTCGGAACCATTTCTGCCAACAACGACAAAACAATCGGCGACATTCTGGCCGAATCCATGGACAAAGTCGGCAAAGAGGGCGTGATCACGGTGGAGGAAGCCAAGGGTTTGGAAACTACACTTGATCTGGTCGAAGGCATGCGATTCGACCGTGGCTATCTTTCGCCCTACTTCGTCACTGATCCGGAACGAATGGAATGCGTTTATGAAGATGCCTACATCCTGATTCATGAAAAAAAGATATCCAGCATGAAGGATCTTTTGCCGGTGCTGGAAAGCGTTGCCAAAACAGGCCGGCCTCTAGTGATCATTGCCGAGGAAGTCGAAGGCGAGGCGCTTGCAACTCTGGTCGTCAATAAAATCCGAGGTATTTTGAAGGTGGCAGCGGTCAAGGCCCCGGGTTTTGGCGATCGACGCAAGGCGATGCTCGAAGACATCGCGATTCTGAGCGATGGTAAGATGATTGCCGAGGAGTTGGGTATCAAGCTCGAGAACGTAACCATCAAGGATCTCGGTCGCGCCAAACGAGTGATTATCGATAAGGACAACACTACAGTCGTAGAAGGGGCAGGTAAGAAACCAGCTATCGAGGGACGTATATCACAAATTCGAGCCCAGATCGAAGAAACCACATCCGACTACGACCGCGAAAAACTTCAGGAACGCTTGGCCAAATTGGCCGGCGGCGTTGCAGTCATCAAGGTCGGTGCTGCCACCGAAGTGGAAATGAAAGAAAAAAAGGCGCGTGTAGAAGATGCGCTGCACGCAACCCGCGCAGCGGTCGAAGAAGGGATTGTGCCCGGCGGCGGTGTTGCTCTGATTCGATCCTCAGCGGGACTCGGCAACCTTGCCGTCTCGGAAGACGAGAGGGTGGGTGTTCGGATTATTCAAAAGGCTCTCGAAGAACCGATCCGCTGGATCGCACAGAACGCGGGACTCGATGGCGCAGTGGTGTTGGATAAAGTAAAAAACAGCAAGGGAGCGTTCGGCTTCAACGCCGCCACTGAAAATTACGAGGATCTCGTAAAGTCCGGTATTGTTGATCCGACCAAAGTTGTGCGCACTGCGTTGCAAAATGCCGCATCGGTTGCCGGCTTGCTGATTACTACTGAAGCCATGATCGCTGACAAACCGGAGAAGAAGAAAGACGCTCCGGCCATGCCTCACGATCACGACGACTACTAAGCTCGCGTACACAGATAGCGACAGTCAAAGGGCGCCCGAATTCGGGCGCCTTTTTTTATGCCGTGTCCCCAGCCGAGTCCGGCAGTATGTCAGGGAGAAAGAAAATGTCAGGCGCAACTCCCGTCTGGTCCCAAACGGAAGGGGAGCCTAGTTTATCTTTTGTCCGGGAGATCTGCCGAGGCAATCTGGTTCTCGTCGCGCTCGTAGGCGGTGATGATCTCTTGCACTAGATGATGACGAGCAACATCCTTTTCGGTGAAGTTGACGAAGCGAATGCCATGCACACCCTTGAGAATACGAAATGCCTCCTTCAGTCCCGAAGCCTTCCCCGCAGGGAGGTCGATCTGCGTGGCATCGCCGGTGATGACTGCCTTTGAGCCATAGCCCAGGCGCGTGAGAAACATCTTCATCTGTTCGGGGGTTGTGTTCTGCGCTTCATCGAGAATTACGAAGGAATCATTCAATGTTCGTCCGCGCATAAACGCTAGCGGCGCAACCTCGATGGTTCCCCGCTCGACCAATTTCCGCGCGCGATCGAAATCTACCATGTCGTGCAACGCATCATACAGCGGTCGCAGATACGGGTTGACTTTCTCAGCTAAATCGCCGGGCAGAAAACCTAACTTCTCGCCGGCCTCCACCGCCGGACGAGTCAGGATGATCCGCACGAAGTTGTTTTTCATCAACTCGGCAACGGCCATGGCCATGGCGAGATAAGTTTTGCCGGTACCTGCCGGTCCGATCCCAAATACGATGTCATAGCGACGAATCGCATCAATGTAAGCCTTTTGCGCAATGCTTTTTGGAGTAATCGTGCGCTTGTGCGCTGAAATATAGATCGTGTCGAGAAAGATATCCTGTAGTTTAGCCCTGCTATCGCCGCTGAGAATGCGAATGGCATAATCGACGTCGCTGGGATAGACCGGATAACCCTTTTCCAACAACCCGTAGAGCTGACGGATAATTTGACTGGCGAGCTCCATTTGCAGAGGGTCGCCTTCGATTTCGAGGCCCGAGCCGCGCACCCGAATTTTAACGTCCAGGACCTTCTGGATAATTTTGATATGCTGATCATGTTGGCCCAAGAGATCGCGGAACAAGCGTGGATCGCTAAGTTCCAAATATGTGTTTTCGCTTGATAGCGCACTAGCGATCAATCGGTTCTTCTCGTCTTTCACTCCCTACCTCCTATGAGCTGGACGACGATTTCCCTGGTTCGTGGCCGGTTATCGAAATCAAGAAGAATGATTTGCTGCCACGTGCCGAGAACTAGGCGGCCGCGGGCTATGGGAATCTGCAGTGACGGTCCAAATAGCGACGCTCGAAGATGGGAAAATCCGTTATCGTCACCCCATCGATCGTCATGATGATACCGTCTTTCCGACGGAATCAATTTCTCCACGAGCTCTTTAATGTCTTGAACGAGTCCTGGCTCGTGTTCGATGGTCGTCAGAGAAGCAGTCGAGCCGGTGACGAAAAGAGCGACCAGGCCGTCGTCGATCTCGGCGTCTCGGACTTTCGCTGTCACTTTGGCGGTAATATCGATGATGTCGCAAAAACCCTGTGTGGTCTCAGTGAACTTTGAGGTTTTTACTTTCATCAAGACAGCTTTGCGCTGACGATTTTTCTAACCTCAGCCAACGCTTCGTCCGTTCGCGCTGGATTCTTGCCCCCAGCTTGCGCGAAATCGGGCCGGCCGCCGCCGCCTCCGCCAACAATGGGCGCCACTTCTTTGATTATGTTTCCCGCGTGGATTCGCTTGGCAAGATCGCTGCTCGTGCTCGCCACAAGATTGACTCCATGGTCGCCTTGACTGGCGAGAAAAATAAAGCCGTTGGACAGCCTTTCTTTGAGTTGATCGGCAAGCTCTCGTAACTGCTTCGGATCGACTCCGTCGACGGAGGTGATTAAGACGTCGATGCCGTTGATTTCTTCTTTCCTGGCCAAGATTTCCGGAATCTGGTTCTTGCCAATTTGAGCGCGCAAACGCTCAATCTCCTTTTCTAGCTCCTTTTGCTGCTGCAATAGTTTCCTGACTCGCTCGACCGCGCCATCTTCGCCGGCGCGCAGCATATGGCCGATTTGCCTTAAGTCGTCCTCATAGCGTCGGATCAGGCCGAGCGCCCCTTCGCCGGTAACGGCTTCGACCCGTCGCACCCCGGCAGCAACACCTGCCTCGGCGTGCAGCTTGAAAATCCCGATTTGGCCAGAGTGGTGAACGTGAGTGCCGCCGCACAACTCCGTTGAAAAATCGCCGATCTTTACCACCCGCACCCGATCACCGTACTTATCGCCAAAAAATGCTAACGCGCCTTTACGCAGCGCCTCATCGAAGCTTGTCTCCTCGATGGAAACTGCCGCATCCTGTCGGATACGGTTGTTGACAGTGGTTTCGATATCGGCAAGTTTCTCATCGGATATTGCACCGGTGTGGTTGAAATCGAAACGCAGCCGTTCCGGCGTTACCAGAGAACCGGCTTGCCGCACATGGCTGCCTAGTTGCTCTCGCATGACCGCATGAAGGATATGTGTAGCCGAGTGATTCAAGCGGGTCTTTTGGCGATTTGTTTGATCGACTTCTAGATGCACTTTATCGCCGACTTGAATGCGGCCTCTCTTTACTTTGCCGCGATGAACTGTGAGTTGCGTCGTCGGATGTTGAGTATCGATCACTTCGATGAGGTCGCCTCGCGCGCTGGTAATGATACCCCGGTCGCCAACCTGGCCGCCGGATTCACCGTAAAAAGGTGTCACAGCCGTGAGTAGATCGATCATATCGCCTTCGACAGCTTCTGTTTTCCCGGCTCCGTTAGTATATAGCGCGACGACGGTCGACTCTGCCTCGAGTTGATCGTAGCCGATGAATTCAGTTGCTATTACCGTGTCCGCAACCGCAACCTGGTCAAAAACGTCCATCGCAATCGTCCGCGCTTCACGACCCCGGGAACGTTGTGTGTCCATGAGATTTTCGAAACCTTGCTGATCGACTGAAATATTCTCGGCGCGAAGAATGTCCTCAGTCAGGT
>DASUVS010000048.1:0-10337 GCA_036378835.1 Binatia bacterium
GAGGACCGCAAGCGCCGCGAAGAAATCGAAGCCCGTAATACGGCCGATTCGATGGCATATCAAGTGGAGCGGCAAGTGAGCGAGCTTGGTGACCGCGTGCCGATGAACGAGAGAGCCCGCGCGGAGCAACTAATCTCGCAGATACGGGAGTTGGTGGAAAGCAATTCCACCGATGTGACGCGACTGCGGCAACTCACGAGCGATCTTCAGCAAGTCGGCTATGGACTCGCTGCCGCAGCTTCCGGCCATGACAATACCGGCGGCCAGGGGCCGGGAGGCGGGCCATCCACCTCGGGCGGCAATGATGACGTGATCGATGCTGAGTTCAAGGAAACTTGATTGGAAATGGAGCTTGGTCCCAATGTTTCTCGGGGTAAATCATGGAAGCACCTGATAAAAGTGAAAACCGGGTGAGCGATCAAGCAGAGCCGGCCGCCGAGTCTGAGGCGGAAATCGCAAGGCTCAGCGAAGAGTTGCGACGCGAGCGCGACGCGCTTCTGCGCACCCTGGCTGACTTTGAGAATTATCGGCGGCGTACAGAACGGGATCGCGCCGCTGCGGCACAAAGCGGCAAGCGCGATGTCATTGTCTCATTACTTGCAGTGCTTGACGATTTCGACCGCGCCCTCCAGCACATGGACGATGCGCCGCCATCCGTAGCGCAAGGGATGGAGGCGATTCAGCGCAATCTCATTGCCGTGCTTGAGCGTAATGGCGTGACCCGATTCAACAGCGTGGGCGAAGCCTTCGATCCGCAGTGGCACGATGCCGTCGCCACGGTGGCGAGCGGTGAAATGCAACCGGGGACGATCGCCGAAGAACTCCAGAGCGGCTACAAGTGGGGCGAGGAATTGCTCAGACCCGCGCGGGTGCGCGTCGCGCAATGAAGCCCGGCGCTCTTCGTTGGGCCTGATGGGTGTTTGATTATTCAAAGCCGCTTGGAATCCAAGCTCTTTGATAACTAAATGGCAGTTGAATTCAGAGACTACTATCAGGTGCTCGGCGTCAACAAGAACGCCGCGGAAGATGAGATCAAGTCGGCGTACCGCAAGCAGGCGCGCAAGTACCACCCCGACGTCAATCCCGGGGACAAATCAGCAGAAGAAAAGTTCAAGGAACTTAACGAAGCCTACGAGGTCCTGTCGGATCCGGAAAAGCGCAAGCGTTACGACGCCCTCGGGCCTAATTGGAAAGCCGGCGAAGAGTTCAGACCCCCTCCTGGCTGGCAGCGGGCATCCCGAGGTAACTTCCGCGACATGGAGGATGTGTTCGGCGGTATGGGCGGCCTTGGCGGGGGAGGCAGCGGATTCAGCGATTTCTTCGATGCTCTTTTCGGTGGCCCGCGCGCTCGTCGCGGCGGCCGCGGTGGCGCTAGTTTTTCGATGCGCGGCCGCGATGTCGAAGCCGAAATCGAGCTCACGCTCGAAGAGGCGCATCGCGGCGTCAAGCGCAGCATCGCCCTGCAAGCCACGGAAATCTGCGCCGACTGCCGCGGCAGCGGCACAAAGGATTCTTCGGCATGCCCGACCTGTCACGGCGCTGGTATGATTCAGCGGCCGAAGACGCTCGATGTAACCATTCCGTCAGGAGTTCGCGAAGGAGCCGCGATTCGCCTGGCCGGACAGGGCGAGGCCGGCGCTCACGGCGGCAGGCCGGGGGATCTGCTGCTGCGCGTGCGCCTCCGACCGCATCGTCTGTTCGATGTCATTGGCGAGAGCGATTTGCAACTGGAGCTGCCGGTGGCGCCCTGGGAAGCTGCCCTGGGGGCCAGGGTTTCGGTGCCGACGCTCGATGGGCCGGTTGAAATGACCCTTCCTGCCGGAACCCAAGCCGGTCAGCGGCTCAGGTTGCGCGGCCAGGGCTTGAATCGCAGAGCCGGGGGGCGCGGTGATCAATACGCGAAAATCAAAATCGTCAACCCACCGCGGCTGACCAACACGGAAAAAGAATTCTTTGAGAGACTGAAAAGCGAATCACATTTTGACGCGCGGGAGTTGATGCCCAACCGATGAAATTTATCCGGTATGAAATTATTCTTTGCCCGCCCGAGAAGCAGCCGTTGAAGCTCGATGCGCTTGCCGAACGCGCTGGCGTCCACCCAATTCTGATCCAGCGTTTTATCGATTGCGGGCTGCTCGAGCCGAGTGGGCGTGAAGGCGGGGAATTATTCTTCGATGAAGAAACTGTACCGCGCCTGCAGATGATTCGCAGGCTGCGCGACCATCTGGGAATCAATGTTGCCGGCATTGCCGTCATTCTGGATTTGCGCGATCGCCTCAAGGGGCTGCAGCGTGAAAACGCCGTTTTCCGAGCAAGGCTGTAAAACGATTCCATCCGATTCGTATTCGGGGTCGAGCGCCAGTTAAAAAACGGAGGCCTAAAACGGATATCAACCGGCTAACACAAAAGGCTCAGGAAGCGCTCGGCACCGCTCAGTCCAACGCGGCGCGTTTATGGTCACCAGCAGGTGGAGATCGAGCATCTGCTCTCGGCGCTGCTCGATCAAGAAGCCGGGCTGCGACCTCGATCATTTCCAAAGCCAACATAACGATGTAAACGGTTTCAAACGTCGCCTGGAGCAGGAGCTTGAACGTATGCCGCGGGTTTCCGGTGCGGGCACGGGCGCTGACAGGATCTACGTCACCGCGCGCCTGAACCGCTTGTTGGCTCAGGCGGAGGACGAAGCGAAGCAGCTCAAAGACGACTACATTTCTATTGAGCACCTACTCCTGGCCATGATGGACGACACCGGCGTGGCGGGCAGGCTCTTCAAAGAATTCGGTCTTACGCGCGAACGATTGGCAGGCGCGCTTAAATCGATTCGCGGCAACCAGCGGGTCACTTCGCAGAATCCGGAAGCCACTTACGAAGCTCTAGCCCGCTACGGTCGCGACCTATCTGGCCGCCGCCGGATACGATCCTCAATACAGCGCCCGGCCGCTGAAGCGGGCGATTCAAAAAGAACTCGAGACTTCGCTTGGCAAGCTCTTGCTCAAGGGTGAGGTTAGCGATGGCCAGACCGTCATCGTCGATGCAGATGAAACGCGCGGGATTAGCTTCCAAGTGAAATCCGGCGGAGAGTCGCAGCCGCACATTCCGGGGAGAGCAGCATAGCTTTCCATATATCCATAACGACAGCCGTGGTAAGCTCGTGCTTTCCTGAGTCCGAGGAGAAGATCGATCTGGCGCCGACTCTCAACTCAATTCGTTGGCAAGCGCCGCATTGTTTGCCTTACATATAACGCGATCGCCGCGGCGTGCGCATTTCAGACATAATCATATCTGCTCTTGCAGCTTTGTGTTGTGAGTTCTAAGTAGCTCAAAAAAATCTGGAATTTTGCCTTATCGGACCTTGACAGAAGCCCAGTCGTCATTAAATTTCAGTCAGCGATTCATGATAATGAAAGGAGGTACTAAGTATGTTCGGTGAGTTGATGAGATATAATCCGTGGGAGGAATTGTCGAGCTGGCATCGTGACATCGACGACCTGTTTGGGCGGTTCTTCGGACATTCTGAAGCTAGTTCCTCTTTGGGCAACTGGGTGCCTCGGATGGAGACATACCGCAAGGACAATGAGTTCGTTTTACGATTCGATCTTCCGGGTGTAAACCCCAACGACGTTCAGGTCCAGGCGGAAGGGAATGTTCTGTCGATCTCCGGGGAACGTAAATCGGAGGAGAACAGAGAGGGTTATCAGGAGACTTCTTACGGCAAGTTCGAACGGACAGTGACTCTGCCGCAAGGCATCGAAGCCGACAAGATTGCCGCCCGCTATGAACATGGGGTGCTGGAGATCCATGTGCCACTTACGGCCCAGCTTGCTGGACGCAAGATCCCGGTTCAGATCGAGCAAAAAGAGAATAAGAAGGTGGAATCCAAAGCCGCATGATTTAGAACCGGCTTTATCACCGCCTTTTCCCGGCGCTAAAAAGGCCCTCCACAAGGGGGCCTTTTTTATTCGTCAACGGGTTGTTGGGCGGACAATCGATCGAGCTACTTTTAAAATCGATGTCGAATAGCTCCTCATCCGGAATTTCTAAACAAGGAAACCGACAGCGGCGGCAAGGTAAGGGTAAGAGAGTGCGGGCGCGCATGTAGTGGAATCGGCACGGTTGCGACGCCGCCCAAATTGCCCATGTTGCTGCCGCCATAACGGGCGGAATCGCTGTTCAACAATTCTTGCCAGATCCCTGCCCGCGGCGCTCCCAATCGATAGCTGTACCGTGGCACCGGGGTGAAGTTACAGATCACCAGAATCAAATCCTTGGTCGATTTTCCCTTGCGGATGAGACTAATGACGCTGTGCTCGGCATCGTCGCAGTCGATCCACTCAAAGCCGCCGGGATCGCAGTCGAGCTCATGAAGTGCCGGATCGCTGCGATATAAATGATTGAGATCGCTGACCCAGTCTTTCAATCCTCGATGCATGGGATCGCTTAACAACTCCCACGGCAAGCTGCCGTCGTGCGCCCATTCGCTGGGCTGGCCGAACTCCCCGCCCATAAACAGCATCTTCTTGCCCGGTTGCGCATACATATAGCCGTAGAGCGCGCGCAGGTTGGCAAACTTCTGCCAGCGGTCGCCGGGCATCTTGCCGAGCAAGGATCCTTTACCGTAGACCACCTCGTCATGGGAGAGCGGTAAGACAAAGTTCTCATGGAACGCATAAATCATCCGAAAGGTCAGCTTGTTATGGTGATAGCGCCGGTGCACCGGATCGCGGCTCATGTACTCCAAGGTGTCGTGCATCCAGCCCATATCCCACTTGAGCCCAAAGCCCAGACCGCCCAGATAATTGGGACGTGAAACCATCGGCCACGAAGTGGACTCTTCGGCGATGGTCTGGATCGCCGGGCAATGCTGGTAGACCTCCTGGTTCATGCGCCTGATAAAATTAATCGCTTCCAAGTTTTCATGACCGCCGTATTTGTTCGGAATCCATTCGCCTGCCCGGCGACCATAATCGAGATAGAGCATGGAGGCTACCGCATCGACGCGCAAATCATCGACATGGTAACGGTCGAGCCAGAACATGGCATTGCTGATAAGAAAGCTTTGCACCTCGGAGCGGCCATAATTGAAGATGTAGCTCTTCCATTCGGGATGATAGCCCTGGCGCGGGTCGGCATGCTCGTATAGATGCGTGCCGTCAAAGAATGCCAAGCCGTGCTCGTCGGTGGGAAAGTGTGACGGCACCCAATCAAAGATAACCCCGATATCGTGCTGGTGCAGATAATCGATCAGGTACATCAAGTCCTGCGGTGTGCCATAGTTGCCGGACGGGGCAAAGTAGCCGGTGATCTGGTATCCCCACGAGCCGAAAAACGGGTGGTCCATAATCGGCAGAAATTCCACATGGGTATAGCCCAGATGTTGAAGGTACTCGGCCAACGGCGCGGCCAGCTCTCGATAGGATAATGAGCGGTTACCTTGCTCGAGCACGCGGCGCCACGAACCGACGTGCATTTCGTAGATCGCCATTGGTTTGTCGAGCCGGTTATGTTGCTGGCGCTTGGCCATCCAGTCCTGATCGTTCCATTGATAGTCGAGATCCCACACAATCGATGCGGTTCTGGGCGGAATCTCGTTGAAGCAAGAGAAAGGGTCGGCTTTGTCGACGCGGTAACCGCTCACGCGCGAGCGAATGTGATACTTGTACAAGCTGCCTTGGCCGATACCCGGAACGAAGCCTTCCCAGATGCCGGTGCTGGCTTTCGGCGAAAGCGGCTGGCGTCTCTTATCCCAGTCATTGAAATTGCCGATGACCGAAACCTGTTCCGCGTTGGGCGCCCAGACGGCGAAGTAAGTGCCGCTGTCACCGGCGTGCTGCACCACGTGAGCGCCGAGTTTGTCATAGAGACGAAAATGGCTGCCCTCATTGAATAGATGGCTGTCATCGTTGGTGATGAGGCTGAAGCCGTGATTGGACATTATTGCTTAACTCCTTGACAGAAGCGGACGGATCAACGGCAGCATCGGCTCGACGGCAACATTCACGAGATACGAAAGGTAGAATATTACTGCAAGCCAACGGTCGTCTTGCTCTTGATCAATTCCAAAATTCCTTCGATTGGCACCGCCACCCAATCGGGACGATTGTCGAGCTCGTAGCGTAATTCATAGATGGCCTTGTCCAGCAACAGAATATTCATCAATAGGTTGAGATCGTCGCGGGTTTTGGGAAGCAGCCCAGATTGGCGAGTGACATCGAAATACCCGTTTAGATAGCTCACGGAAATCCAAAACTCCCAATAGCGACCCCAAGGCTTGAGCTGAACCGCATCCTCAGGCCGCAACGCGCCGCCGCGCAGCTTGGTCAGCACGGCATAGTTGAACGATCGCAGCATACCTGCCACGTCGCGCAGCGGCGAGCGTTTCAGACGCCGTTCGGTTATCGACCGCGCCGGCTCACCTTCGAAATCGATGATAACGAAATCCTTGCCCGTATATAATACCTGACCGAGATGGTAATCCCCGTGAGAACGAATTCGCATACCGCCGATTTTTTTTTCGACCAGTTGCCGGCTGCGCTTTAAGATCTCGGCCTCGAGAGTCAAAAGTTCTGCGGCCTGCCTCTGGGTTTCATCCGGAAGCCGCTTCAAACGCTTCTGCAAGAGGCGCAGAGACTGATCAGCCAAACTGCGCATGCTCTGATAAAGTGAGCGGCGATACAGAGCGGTAAACGGCTCCGGCGCGAAAGCCGTATCCTTGCTATCGGACGCAAGCGCCACATGCATCTCGCCGGTACGCTGGCCGAGCAGGCAAGCCGATCCCAAATAAGTACCAATCAATTCTTTGGCCATCCCGGGAGCTCCGTTGTGGGCGAGTTCTACCGGCGATCCATTGGGCAAACTCGCGTCGCCAACATCGACGTGGCGCGTTAAAACTTCTTCGAAGTAATATCCCAAGCTGTCCTGAGTATAGCGCCAGGCATCGCCTTCATTCGCTACCATTCCCTGCAAGATGCCGATGGTAGCGGGTTCGCCGCGGCCCTTGCGCAACTCGATATGGCCGGCCAGTGGCGGTACATGCGCAAATTCCAGGTCGGTAAGAAACCGGCCGATCTCAACGTCGGGATTGGTCCCCTCGGTAATGCGGCGAAACAGTTTGAACATCAGCCGATCGCCATAGGCTACCGACGTGTTGCTCTGATCGCGTTTGATGAGCAATGGTTCCAGCGCATTTTCCGTGCTTCCCACCAGTTTACGGAACGTTCTGGACGGATGCGCCAGCAGCTCGGCGCCGGCATCTTTGTAACGCCGTCCCCGGGCCAAGGCCGACAGCAATGATTTGAGGAACCCTGGCTCATGCACGGCGTCGTACAGGATTCCTTCGCTTTCGCCGGCTTCATCTTCGATCTTCAACTGAGCGATGAGCGCTTGCGGCGCCGATTGGCGCAGCTCGAAAGCCCGATCACCGCTGGCGTACGCGAGAGGAAGCAGGTAGGTTTCCGGCGTCCCGCCGATGTAATCCACAGCCCACGTCGTCAAGTAAATGGTCGCCGATTCCACCGGGAATGGGATGACATCGACATTCTTCACCGACCGGATCTGCTGCGCTTTGCCGCCGAACCAGCGACAGGTCAGCAGGTAAGCGGGAAGAGTCCGTTCGAGCATCGTCCTCGGCCTGCCCTCCAGAACAGCTTCCCACCTACCCTCCACCTCCAAGCGTGGCGGCTCGAAGCCCTCAACTCCCGCCCGCGCTTCCGAAACCCGCGTCGGTTCGAGCTTGAACCAATAAAATGCATGCGGCCCCAAAGTGAGAAAGTAAGTTAGTTCACCAATCGATGGAAAACGCGTGTGGCCGAAGAGCTCCACCGGAACCATGCCCTTGTAAGCCGCCAGATCGAGCTCGACATAATTGACGAAACGCGACAGGTTGGCCACGACCAGAATGATTTCATCGCCGAGCCGGCGGACAAACACCAGCACTTTGCGGTTATCCGGTAGAAGAAACTCGATGCTTCCCCGTCCAAAGGCCTGATAATTTTTACGCAGCAACACCAGCCGCTTCATCCACCACAGGAGCGATGCCGGGTTCTGCTGCTGGGCATCGACGTTGACGGTCTCATAATGATGTTCCGGATCGATGATCACGGGCAGATAAAGGCGCTGCGGATTGGCGCGAGAGAATCCAGCATTGCGGTCAGCGCTCCACTGCATCGGGGTGCGCACGCCGTTGCGATCGCCAAGGTAAATGTTATCGCCCATGCCGATCTCATCGCCGTAGTAAATCACCGGAGTCCCAGGCAATGAGAACAACAGGCTATTGAGCAGCTCGACGCGGCGGCGATTATTGGCTAAAAGCGGCGCCAGGCGGCGCCGGATTCCGAGATTGATCCGCGCCCGCGGATCGCTGGCGTAGACTTTGTACATGTAGTCGCGATCTTCATCGGTCACCATCTCGAGGGTCAGCTCATCGTGGTTTCGCAAGAACAACGCCCATTGACTCGATTCGGGTATGGCCGGCGTCTGATCGAGAATGTCGATGATCGGAAAGCGATCCTCCATATATAACGACATGAACAGGCGCGGCATGACCGGAAAATGAAACGCCATGTGGCATTCATCGCCATTGCCGAAATACCCCACTGCGTCCTCGGGCCACTGATTGGCTTCGGCCAACAGCATGCGGTTTTTATATTTGCTGTCGACATGTTGGCGCAGCTTTTTGAGAAACGCGTGAGTCTCGGCAAGATTTTCGCAGTTGGTGCCCTCGCGCTCGTAAAGATAAGGCACGGCGTCGAGGCGCAGCCCGTCCACGCCGATATCGAGCCAGAAGTCGAGCGCATCGAAAATCGCCTCGTGCACCTCAGGATTGTCAAAGTTCAGATCCGGCTGATGTGAATAAAAACGGTGCCAGTAATAGGCTTTGGCGACGGAATCCCAGGACCAGTTGGACGGCTCGAAGTCTTTGAAAATGATCCTTGCTTCGGAATAACGCTCCTGCGTATCGCTCCAGACGTAAAAGTCGCGCGCGCTACTGCCGGGCTTGGCATGCCGCGCCCGGAGAAACCATGGATGCTGATCGGAGGTGTGATTGATGACCAGCTCGGTAATGACACGCAGGCCGCGTTCGTGCGCCGCGCGCAAGAAGAGCAGAAAGTCGTGCAACGTTCCATAGACGGGATGGATCTCGGTATAGTCGGCGATGTCGTAACCGTCGTCTTTGAGCGGCGAAACATAGAAGGGCAGCAGCCACAGTGCTGTCACGCCTAAATCTTGAAGGTAATCGAGCTTTTCGGTCAATCCCTGAAAATCGCCGATGCCGTCGCCGTTGCCGTCGTGAAAGGCGCGCACGTGCACTTCGTAAATAACCGCGTCCTGATACCAGAGCGGGTTGTCGTCGAGAAGAAACGATGTGGATTTAGCGGGTTTGCGGCTCAATTTTCGCTTTGCTCTCTCTTGTTTGCTGAAAACCGTTTGCGTCTGCTACATGAAGTAATCGAAATCCTGCTCCCGCCGCAGGTTGGGTCGCACTCGAAAGACGTGCGCCGGCACGCTCGCAGGATCGAGGCTCAAGTAATTGCGCGGCCCGTTCCACAGGTAGCGCGCATCGGTCAGCAGATCGTGCATCTGGAATGGCTTGGCCGAATCCAGACCGAGTTCCGCCAGCGGCAAATCCACCCAGCCGGATTGAATGTGGTGCGGATCGAGGTTGACGGCAACGACAATAATGTTACTGCGATCTTCGGTTTGTTTAGCGAAACAGATAATCTCGTCATTGTCCACGGTATAAAAACGCAAACTGCGATTACGATGGAGCGCGGGATTTGCCGTGCGAATATGGTTGACCCGCGCGATCAGCTCGCGCAGGCTGTCGGGCGATTCGCGGTTCCATTCTTTAATCTGGTATTTTTCGGAATCCAAATATTCCTCGCTGCCCGGTTCACGCGGCGCGTTGACGCAGAGCTCGAACGCCGGGCCGTAGATCCCATAGTTGGCGCCTAAAGTGGCGGCAAGAATCAGGCGCGACATGAAGGCCGCGCGCCCGCCGGCCTGGAGATACTCCGAGAGAATATCGGGAGTGTTCGGCCACAGGTTGGGACGAAAGAATTCGACGACATCGGTCCGAGTTAGCTCGGTGAAATATTGGGTCAGCTCCCACTTGGTGTTGCGCCAGGTAAAATACGTGTACGACTGGCTGAAACCGAGCTTGGCCAGGCGGTACATGACTTTGGGCCGAGTGAACGCTTCGGCAAGAAATATCGTTTCCGGGTAATCTTTTTTGACTTCGGCAATGACCCATTGCCAAAAGCGGAAGGCTTTGGTGTGAGGATTATCGACCCGAAAAATCCGCACACCCTGTTCGCACCAGAATAATAGAACTCTCTTCA
>DASUVS010000049.1:0-3573 GCA_036378835.1 Binatia bacterium
ATTACCGCCGAGCGGCTCAGACTTTTCGATTTTACTCTGCCGGTAAGAGACAATGTCTCCGAAATCGTGGTGATGAACAAGGCCGATCCAGCACCGGCTAAACTTGACGAACTCGCCGGACTGGAAGTCCACGTGCGCAAAACCAGCAGCTACTATGAAAGCCTGCGCGGGCTGAATGAGCGCTTCCGACGGGCCGGCAGGCCGCAAATGAAACTAACGCTCGTGCCCGATGAGCTCGAGGACGAGGACCTGATGGAGATGGTGGCAGCAGGCTTGGTGCGGACTATCGTCGTTGATGATTGGAAAGCCGGGCTCTGGGCCGAGATCCTGCCCAAAATTCAGCTTCGCCCTGAGCTGGCACTGCGCACGGGGGCGAAGACCGGCTGGGCGACTCGCAAGAACACACCGAGGCTCAAGGCAGTCCTTAACGAATTTATCACCGAGCATCTTAAAGGCACGAACCGGGCGGCGATCCATCTCGCAAGCTATCAGCGGCGTTTCAAGGCTCTCCACGATTCGACGGCTGCTCCTGAGTGGAGGAAATTCGAGGAGACGATCGCTTATTTTGAGAAGTATGGACAACAGTACGGGTTCGATCACCTGATGCTGGCAGCGCAAGGATATCAGGAATCGCGGCTGGATCAGCGCGCGCGTAGCCGCGTCGGGGCCATCGGCATTATGCAGATCATGCCCGCGACTGGCAAAGAGCTCAATGTAGGCGACATCAGGAACACCGAACCCAATGTTCATGGGGGAGCGAAATATATGCGGCGGTTGTTTGATCAATATTTTAAGAACGCAAACTTTGATGAGCAAAACCGCGCGCTGTTTGCTTTCGCCAGCTACAACGCCGGGCCCGGCCGCATCGCCAAGGTCCGCGCCGAGGCCAAAGATCGACGATTGGACCCAAACAAGTGGTTCAACAACGTCGAAATCGTCGCGTCGAATCGCATCGGTCAGGAAACCGTTCACTATGTCCGGAACATCTACAAATATTATACGGCCTACCGGCTACAACTCGACGCGATCGCGGCGCAGCGTATGGCAAAGCAACAGATCGACAGTAAGACGGCAAAGAACTGAAATTTTTCCAAACGAAGTGGCATCATGCCAGCCAGTATGACGATGGCGTACGAAGAGGCAATCAATCCATTCCGCTTAAGCGACCCTAAACTGTGTTCCCGAACTTCTTTCCTTGTCTCTTTCAATTCTCGAATACTTGAAGGGGCGTCGGAGTAAAGAACGGGTCGCTCGCCGTAACTCAACAGGACGGAAAATTCTTCGGAAGCTTGCATGGGGCGGAGAATTGATACCTTCCTCAGACACTCTCTTCTCCAAACACTCGGAACTCGAAGTCTGGACGGCTTCGTGAGCAATGCGGCGCCGTTTCTGGGATCGACAGCGATACCGTCGTCGGTTCGATACAAAAAGCAGTCTTCGAATTTTACGCGGTGCAAGAAAAGACGCTAGGATGAATAGGGCCATGCATTGCCGGCCAAAGATCAGAAAATCGACTACACGAGGTCGGCTAACCAGTCAACGGCAGCTTTTGAGTCGCGAAACACTGCGACGCGAAGACCGTGTTTTCCTAAACATGTGCTCACGTCGGATACACTAGCATGGTGGTTGTCATCCGACGGAGAAACCAACGCAATTTTGCTTGGCGATGGGTATAGGCCCGGCCAGCGCCTGGAAAACAAACGATCAATCTGGGTGGGCACAATGGTGCAGCTAGCGTCGACGAAATCAATTAAAACCTTGCAATGGGCACGAGCCAGGCTCGCTGCTGCAACTTTGATGAGAATTTGCTCTAGGCTGCGGACGTTTAATATCCCTTGAGCGATTATAATCATGTAATTACCTTCTGCCCAACTGAACTGCTTGATCTGAATATGCATGAAAAGGTTCCATCGGTGTTCTAGGCAAACGCTTCCCAGTAGAAACCACGGAAATTATCTGCGACAGTCTCGTTCGCCGGGCGTATCGTCCAGCAATGTGAACGGAACACCCCTGCGGAAAAATTCAAACTTGCAGCTGCTCCGACTAGAAGCGGTTCTGGGAGCGCCGCTGTGTACGGTGTCTAATGGGTGGACCGATTGCGTGGCTGCCTCTTAAGCCATGCGATCAACTCTGTTTCAAGTACGCCCGGCGTAGCCGATAATGTTACACGGCGAAGAGGCAAATCGTCGTGTTTTGCCAATCGTCTAATCGAGTCTTCGCTCAGTTCAAAAAGTCTTTCGACGATTCGCAACTGCAACCATCGATTTGCGCAAGTTGTCATCCGAGTATTGGATCCCGAAGCGAACACTTGGGTGGTTCGTGGTTGGTCCCGTAGATTTCGCTCGACTTTTCTTAGAGTTTGTCATGGTAAGGCTTGAAGACATCGCTGTCTTGACATGTGGCGCCTTTTATCTGACAGCAGAAACCATTTAGGGCTTTTATGGCGGGGTCAAAAAACCCGATGATCTCCATGTCCGCGGCAGCCGGACTGCTCCAGGCAATTGAAGCGGCCGGCGCGAATCCCGATGACGTTCTCGAAGCGATCGCAATGGATAGGGCGATTTTTTCTAACCCGGATAGTTTTATTAGGGTTTCGTCGTTTGCGCGAATTTTGGAAGAAGCTGCCCGACTGAGCTCGGATCCATGCTTCGGACTGCATTTTGGTGAAAGCTACAATCCCAAGAACATAGGTCCCTTGGTCTATGTGGTTTTGAACTCACCAACGATCGCGGCAGGCATCGAAAACGCAGCGCGGTATATTACGATTCACAATGAGGCAGCCAGCGCGTCACTCCTAGTCGAAAACCACCGTGCGTATCTTAGATTCTTACCGAACGAGCTCCTGATCAACAGTTCGCGCCAACATAGCGAATACGCCATGACCGTTACTCTTAATACGTTGAGATTAATGGTTGGCAGCCAATGGGCGCCGCAGGAGGTTCATTTCACCCACCAGCTCCAGGCCGCCACTCCGGAGCACTTCCGCGTGTTCTGCGCTCCGATCATGTTTGGCTGTTCTGCCAATGCTCTTGTTATGGAGAGCGATTTTCTCAAGCGGGAGGTGCCGGCAGCGGACCCGAGGCTCTATCACATACTGAAGCGTTATCTCGGAGGCGTATTGAAAGATATGCCACGCGAAGACGACCTCGTTGCCGCCGTTCGTCGCGTGATTGGGGAAGCAATCCGGGATGGCGAGCCAAAACTTTTTCAAGCAGCAAAAAAGATTCGCATGAGCCCCCGTCGCCTTCAGAGGCGACTCAAAGAGTACGGGATGGACTTTAAGAAGCTGGTCGACGATACCCGCCGGCGTTTGGCGCTGCAGCACATCAAAGAAGAAAAGGACTCTCTTACGCAAATTGCTTTCATGCTCGGCTACTCGGATGCCAGCGCGTTCAATCGCGCCTTCAAGCGTTGGACCGGCACAGCACCGTTGGAATACCGTCGTACTCTTGTCAAGCAAGCCCGGACATTTGGCTAAAACAAACCGATGTTGACGGGCTTCTTATAAATTCAACGCATTCCTGAAGTAGAGTTTGAATTGCTGATTCCCACTTTTACTTTCGTCCTCAAAAT
>DASUVS010000050.1:0-6086 GCA_036378835.1 Binatia bacterium
TCGGGTTTGGTAATCCAGGTAACGTGTTTGATCTCGTCATCGGATAATCCATCCACACGGCCGATGGCGCGCATGATCTCGGTGGTATCTTCGAACCCCCGAGTCGTAATCAGACCCACCTTGACGCCGCTGCGGGTAATCAATGCGTTGGTTGCGACCGTGCTGCCGTGCTTGAACAGCGTGGTGCGACCGAGAAGATCCGAACTGTCAACTCCCATGACCTGCGCGGCTTCGCCCACCGCATCCATTACGCCGCGGGAGAAGTCGTCCGGCGTGGTCGAAGCTTTTGCCGTCCAAACTTCGCCTGTGTCCGCCAAGACGACAACATCGGTAAACGTGCCGCCGGTATCGACGCCGATAATGTAATTTCTCTTTGCCGCCATGAAATTCCTTCCGAAGTGAATTGTTTGCAGAAATATGAGCCCGAGCGTGCCTTGTCAAGTGTGAGTGAACCTGAATTGCGCCGCTCGAAGTGATACGGCAATTGAGCGGCGAGCCCCTCCAGAGCAAAGGCCATGGGCCTCTGGCTGATAGCGATCCGCAAGCTCCAGTGCTTTAGTGGACGACTGAAAAAAATGTCAGCCCAGGACCAAGCACCATACACGGCATTGAAATTGTTCACTTCTGCGCCTTCGCTCCTCCAGCCTCACCTCTCAATCGGTACGAAGTTGCTCATCTACTATGGAATTCGGGGGTTGAATGAAGCGCGCGGCTAAAAGGCGTAGGCTGTCTAAAAAGTTCACAGGCGAGGAGCGCAAAATCACAAGGATGAAAGCGGAATCTGAAAGCGGAATTCAATTTTCAGTTTTCATCTTTCATAATTCATCCGTTCAAGCCTGTGAGATTTTTCAGCAGCCCTGCTAGCCGCCGAGATAGGCTTGTCGCACTAAATCATTGCCCGCCAGATCGCTCGATGTGCCGCTAAGAATCACTTCTCCTGTCTCCAGCACATAACCGCGATGGGAAATCGCCAAGGCCATCGCGGCATTTTGCTCGACCAGCAGAACCGTGACGCCGGATTGGTTGATCGCGCGAATGTTCTCCAAAATCTGCTCGACGATTTTTGGCGCCAGTCCCATCGATGGTTCATCCAACAGCAACAATTTTGGCTTGGCCATCAAGGCCCGCCCGATTGCCAGCATCTGCTGCTCGCCTCCGGACAGCGTTCCTGCGTATTGCTTCTGCCGTTCGTGCAAGCGCGGAAACATCCCGTAAACAAAATCGAGATCAGGCACAAGCGACTTCATGCTCCGGCTGTATCCGCCGATTTGCAAATTCTCCAGCACTGTAAAACGAGGAAAGACTTTTCGGCCCTCCGGCACATGAGCCACTCCGCGCCGGACGATCTCGTGGGGATCGATCTCATCCAATGCGCAGCCTTCCAGTTCGATGTTGCCGCGGCGCGGCCGCAGCAGTCCGGAAATGGTCTTTAAGGTGGTGGTCTTGCCGGCGCCGTTGCCGCCTAAAAGCGTCACGAGCTCGCCCGCTTCGACCGAGAACGTAACTCCCTTGAGCGCATGGATGGCGTCGTAATAGACGTGGATGCCGTTAACTCTGAGCATGCTCCGCCCAGGCGCCAAGGTAGGCTTCGATCACCCGCGGATTTTGCCGCACTTCGTCAGGATGGCCCTCGGCGATCTTTTCACCGTAATCGAGAACATGGACCCAATGCGATACGCCCATGACCACGCGCATATTATGCTCGATGAGCAGAATCGCCTCGACGTATTTGCCGACCAAAACTTTGAATAAGGCGACCAGCGACTGCGCTTCAGTCGAATTCATCCCTGCAGTCGGCTCATCGAGCAACAGCAGCTTCGGCGCTGCGGCCAAGGCGCGCGCGATCTCGAGCCGCCGTTGTTCTCCGTAGGAAAGCTGGTGCGCCCACTCGCCTTCACGGCCGCTGAGTCCGGTCAAATCAATCAGTTCCATCGCCCGGCTGCGGGCTCCGTTCTCACGATCGTGAAAGTTCCGGGTACGCAGCAGGATTTCGGCAAAACTCGTGTGCATTCGCGAATGCATACCGACTAAGACGTTGTCGAGAACCGTCATATGCGAGAACAGGCGGATATTTTGAAACGTCCGGCTTATACCCGCCTTGGTGATTTTGTCGGGTTTTAGACCCATTAAAGGCCGGTCGAGAAAACGGATTTCGCCGATATCCGGCTGATAAACCCCGGTAAGGATGTTGAACAGCGTCGTCTTGCCCGCGCCGTTGGGGCCGATCAGCGACGCGATGGTACCGGTTTCGATGTCGAGCTTGATCCGCGCCAAAGCTTGTAGCCCGCCGAACCGTTTGGAAATATCTCGCAGCTCCAGCAGCGCCATTAAAGTGACCGGTTACGTCGCGGCGGCAAGATACCTTGCGGGCGGTAAATCATCATCAGAATCAAGATTAGACCGAAAACCATCCGTTCATATTTTGCCGGCTCGAATTGGGCCGGCAGCTGGCTTAATGAATAGCTCCCCAAAAGCGGCAAGGTCAATTCAGCCCCTGACTGGCGCAGGCCGTTGAGCCAGAGCGACAATCCTTTGAGCAACTGCAGGTTGAGGATCGTCACACCGGTGGCGCCGAGGATCGCGCCTGGAATCGAGCCCATACCGCCAAGGATCACCATGGCCAGAACTCCGATGGATTCCATGAAAGTAAAACTCTCGGGATTGATGAAAACCTGCTTGGCGGCAAACAGCACTCCAACGGCGCACGCGAACGACGCGCCCACCGCAAATGCAAACAGCTTCATGCGTACGACCGGAACACCCATTGCCGACGCCGCCAATTCGTCTTCCCGGATCGCCTTCCACGCCCGCCCGACGCGTGAGTCCTCGAGACGGCGTGTGATGAGGATGATGAGCAGCGCCATTAACAGGATGAGGAAGTAAAAATACAGCGGGTACAATGTCGCATCGGCAATTTCCAACCCCAAAAATTCCAGCCAGGGTTTGAAAAACAACGGTGGTTTAACAATCGGGGAGATGCCCCTGGGACCATTGGTAATGTTGATCGGCTTATCGAGATTGTTGACCATTGCGCGCACCACCTCGGCAAACCCCAGGGTGACGATTGCCAGATAATCGCCGCGCAAACGCAGCACCGGCAGGCCGAGCAAAGTGCCGGTCAGCGCTCCTACAGCGATACTTAAAATGAGAAACAGGAAAAACCAATTGGCCGACAACGGAAAGTATCCACCGGGAATAAACTCATTGGCTTGCGGCGATCCGAAGATCGCCCAGAGATAAGCGCCGATGGCGTAAAACGCAACGAAGCCTAGATTGAGCAAGCCGACAAAGCCGACCACGATATTCAATCCCAAAGCGAGCGCGACATAGATGCCGATTTGAATGGCGACTTCGAGATAATAGCCGTTGAAGGTGCCCAGGAACGGAATCAAGATTAGCAGCACCAATGCAGCCAAGACTATTTTTATCTTGAGCGGCGCGGGCACGTAGCAAAGCAGCAGCAATGAAGATTCCACGAGGAGAAAGGCCAAGACAGATTGGGGAAAGACAAAGGCCAGCACGGAGCTTGCGGCGATGTACGCCAATAAGCCCAACGACGGCAGCGAGCTGCTCACGCCCGGCCCTCGCGCACGGTCTCGCCAAGCAAACCTCTGGGACGAAAAATCAGAATCGTGATCAGCACAAGAAATGCGAAGACATCCTTGTATTCGGCGCCGAAGGCGCCGTCGGTAAGAATCGACAAATACGAAGCGGCGAATGCCTCCAATAAACCGAGCACCATGCCGCCTAACATCGCGCCGGGAATATTGCCGATGCCACCCAGGACCGCCGCAGTGAAAGCCTTCAGTCCCGGCACAAACCCGCTGTAGGGATTGACCAGACTGTAATGAAGTCCAAACAAAACCCCGGCTAAACCACCCATTGCGCCGCCTACAAAGAATGTGAGCGCAATCACGCGATTGACCGGAATGCCCATCAGCGAGGCGGTTTCCGGATCCTGGGCGACAGCGCGAATCGCCGTGCCGATGCGCGTCCGATTGACGAAGTAGTAGAGGCCTCCCATGCTCAGCAGCGAGATGGCGATGACCATCAGACTCTTCACCGGAACCACAAGAGTTGTTGCCAACGGCAACACCTGGTCGAGCACATCCAGAGTCGGATAATTGAGGTAAAAGGTGTTGCGCCAGAGGCTTTCGAACAAACGCAATGCATCCTGGAGAAAAAAAGACGCGCCGATGGCAGAGATCAGCGCCACCAGACGCGGACTACCCTGAAGCGGACGATAGGCGATCCGCTCCAGAGCCATGGCGGCTAGGCCGCTAATCAACATGCCGGCAGCGATCACCAGGGACAAAATGAAAGCCGGATGCAACACTGCCAGTTGTCCGGCGTCCTGGAGCCAAAACAGCACCTCGACACCGACGAACGCGCCGAGAACGAAGATTTCACTGTGAGCAAAGTTGATAAATTCCAAGACACCATAGACCATGGTATAGCCCAGAGCGATCAACGCATACATGAATCCCAGTACGAGACCCTCCAACAACACCTGTGGAAGAATTTCTAGCGCCAGTTCCAATATGTCAGCGGCCTTTCGAAGTTTGTTACCCTAACAAATACTGCGCTTAGTGGCTACTCTTCGCAACGATTTAGCCACTGATGCCGTCATTGAATCCGGGCTGCGGTCCGTATAATGTCCCGGAAAATGACGACACTCATCCTAGGGAACTGCGTTGAAACTTGCGTAGTCGAGCCGGAGACGGTTTTGTGAAAAAAGCCTTGATCGGCAGCGCCACTGTTGTTGCTCTCTTGATTGTAACGGTTATCGCGTTGCCGACGTTTGTCGATGTCGGCCGCTTCAAAAGCACTTATCTGCCATGGCTGGAAGAAACTCTGCAGCGGCGAGTTGACCTCGGCGAGACACGCTTAACTCTCCTGCCAAGACCTTCGATCAAAGTTTCGCAGCTGAAGATCTCGGCCGGCCCAAGTCTTCGCGCCCAAGACTTCTTCACCGCGCAAGAGGTTCAACTGCACTTCAATTTATGGCCGCTGCTGCGCGGCCGTTTCGAAATCACCGAGTTGATGCTCGAAAAGCCCGTTTTGACACTGCAGACAACATCCGCTCGACGCTCTGGCTATACTGATCTGGCGGGCAAAAAGAGTTCGACAGCCGAGTCAAATAGCATCCGTCCGGCACCCAAACAGCCGGGCAGCGACGCCGTTGGTTTGATCATTCCCCGCCGGCTGCGGATCAAAGACGGGCAATTACAGATTATAAGCGAACAACGAACGCCCGTGCGCATCCATGATATCCACGTTTCTATGGAAGAGTTCTCAAGCGAAAGACCTTTTCCGTACCGCGCCACTTTTAATTATCCAGGCTTAAAAACCGTTACATTGACCGGAGAGCTCGATTACCAGCATGAACAAACCAAACTCATCCTTCACGACAATTGTCTGACGGTGCAGAATCTGACCCTGCCCCTGGAGGGAAGCATCAGTAATGTAGCCTCGATGCCGCGCTTCGACTTGGTTCTGGCCGGTGATGACGTCGATGCCAGGGCGTTGACGCAGATATTTGCAGTTTTCGGGTTAGCACCGACAGACACCGAGATTTCCGGCCCAATAGGCTTGCGCATTGCGGTGAACGGCCCGTCGAACAATCTGATGACAGAGATCCAAGGCCAATTCAAAAATGTGGAGTTGTATGGCAAACGCGGGATCAAAGGAAATCTAAACGGCGCAATTTTGCTTCGCTTAAATGCCGCCGGTGGCGCCGACCTGATGAAGCAGTTGCAAGGAAATGGCAAGCTATCGGCGCGCGAGGGCGAATTGACCCACGTCGATCTCGTAAAAAAGGTTCAACGCGCGACCGGCGCCATCGGCTTCTCCGAGCATCAACGGCGCGAAGCCACCACATTCAGGACCCTGGATACGGAATTTACTTTGAGCAACGGGGTCGTCGACTTCAAACGAATCTACCTAGTAAACCCGCACCTGGAACTCAATGGCGGCGGCACGATGACCCTCGGGCGTCAGGCGCTCAATATCGGGATGGATGCAACTCTCTCCCCTCAGGCTTCCAGTAAAGCCAGCCGGGGCAGAACCAGCCAGCTTCTCAAAAA